>CALQHT020000092.1 GCA_943330455.2 Nitrosovibrio sp. Nv4
CGAAGAAACGGCCCCCAGCCGAACAAAGAAACTGGTCGTTGTCTGGAGCGCGGAACACATGACGCGGGCCGCCCGAGAGCAATTCGGTCTCACAGGCGATTGTCCGCCGTTCGTTACCACCCACTCCAAACAGCGAGGAGGCAATTTTTAATGTTTTGAAGATGGCCTCGGATGCGGGATTACTCGGGTTCCGCGAGTTCGACGATGTGCCGACTTCAAATTTTTGCAGATAGTTTGGGCGGCCGGCAGGGCGGAAAATGCAAGGAGTCTTAGTCTTTGCGGACTGGCCGATCTTGCCGTAGGTCAACGGCTTGAATATAGACGCTCCAACTGGCGAAAATCATGCCGCCAGGTATGAAAGGCGAACTAATATGAAAAATGCGGTTGGTTCCTCCCTCATTGGGCTCCTTGCAGCGTTCGTTGGACTCGCATCTGTCGCGCAAGCGACTACGATCACGACCTTTGTAGATGCCAGGTCAGGTGCATGGCTCTCGTCAGCAAATCCGAATTTCAATTGGGGCGTGTCTACTTTGGCACCCAAGGTGATAGACAGCACGAGTGGTCTAGCGATGTTGGATGGTGACGTTCTAACGATCCGATATGTGAGTGGAACTGCAAATGGGGGCGGCTCTGGAATTTTTGGTGATGCAAATGGGAATACAATTTACGGTAACCTTGCGGGCGATTTAAGTGGGGGCGATGTAGCATCTCATTACATTAGCAGGTCTATTACTCCGACCATTTATTTCATGGCGCTCCTGGGGGCATTCACAAACTCGGCTAATGTAATCGTGGGTCAGCCGTTTTTTATCGGCAATGGCCCGATCAGTTTCACTATCCCCACTGGGGCGACGAAGCTTTCTATGGGCTTCAACGATGGAAATGCGGGATTTTTTGATAATGGCGGCGGGGTTACGCTGAGCATCAGTGAAACGCCGGCTCCTGAACCAGGCACATTGATGCTGATAGGGAGTGCCCTCACTGGTCTCGTTGTCGCTCGTCGCGGTCGTCGGAGCGCGCATCTGCGGCGGGATTTCAATATCGAATGACTGATAGGGACAAGCGAACCGCACGTCAGGTATGCATAAGCTCAGATGACGGGAAATTTGGCTCCATGCTCAATCAATCAGCGGCTTAATTCGACAGCTCCCCCACCAATCGACGAACGCCCCCACCAATGCCAGACTCCCCCAGCACCAAAACGGGGGAGAAAACCATGGGCGATACCGGCAAGGGGCGGCTCGCGGTCGTCATCGGCGGAGGCAACGGCATCGGCGCGGCCACCGCTCGGATCCTGGCCGAACGAGGCTGGAAACTCGCGATCGTCGACCGGGACATGGACAACGCCCAGGCCATGGCGGCGGAACTGAATGGCCGAGCATGGCATGGGGACGTGACGGATGGGGCGGTGATGGCGGGATTGGCGCGAGAGATAGAGGCCACCCATGCGCCGCCCTACGCGCTTGTGGTGTCCTCCGGCACGTTCCAGGACTCGACGATCCCGGCGGCCGATGCCTCCCACGACGACTGGGAGCGGCTGATCGGTGTCAATCTCGACGGCGTCTTCCATGCCTGCAAGGCCTTCGGGTCCGGCATGGCGGAGCGTCGGCAGGGCGCTATCGTCAACATTGCCTCGACCAGCGGCATGGGCGGATCGCCGCTGTTCGCCTATGGCCCGGCGAAGGCGGCGGTGATCAACCTGACCGAGTGCCTCGCCGGCGAATGGGGACGCGCCGGGGTGCGGGTCAACGCGGTCTCGCCCGGGGTGACGTTGGTCCCCAGGGTGCGGGCGCGGATGCAGGCCGGCGCGCGGTATCGCGGCAACCCGGGTGACTCGATGGCGCTGGGCCGCGCGGTGGAGCCTCCGGAAGTCGGAGAGACCGTCGAGTTCCTGCTGTCGGACCGCGCCTCGGCGGTGACGGGGGTGAACATCCCGGTCGATTGCGGCTGGGCGGCGATCCGCGGCTGGATGCTGTATGGCGGCACAAGACCGATTTCCACTGGGCCGACTTCCACGGGGCCGGCTCCCGGCGCTTGAACCCGGACAATCGGATCCCGGTTTGGCCGCTGACGGCGACGTTGGCGGTGCAGACCTTGGCGACGATGGCGCTCTATTCGCTGCCGACGCTCGCCCCCGCGGTTGCGGCCGATCTGGATGTGCCGGGCACGTTGGCGGGCGGGTTCGTGGCGATCGCGTATGGGGTGGGGGTGATCTCGGCGCTGATCTCACCGGGGTTGATCCGTCGGCATGGAGGGGTCAGGGCGACGCAGGCGGTGCTGCTGGCGGCCACGGGGATGGTGGCGATCGCGGCGACGGGGTCCAGCGTCGGTCAACTGGCCCTGGCCGCGCTGGTGCTGGGGTTGGCGTATGGGGCCTCGGCACCGGCGAGCGCGCATCTGCTGGTGCCGCACACCCCGCGGGCGATCTTCAACATGGTGATGTCGCTGCGCCAGATCGGCGTGCCTCTGGGAGGAGTTTGTGCGGCGCTGCTGTTGCCTCCCTTGGTGCCGTTGCTGGGCTGGCGAGGCGCTTTGGCGTTGGAATTGATCCCCATGGTGGTGTTGATCTTCCTGATGGAAATCCCTCGCCGATCCTGGGATCGAGACCGGGAACCGGAGCGTCCTGCGTTCGGGCGCACGTTGCTGCAACCGTTTCTGTTGTTGGCGGATGGGCGGATAAGGCGGCTGTCCTATGCGTCGTTCATCTATTCCGGGCTGCAACTGACGTTCGTTGCTTTCATGACGGTGCATCTGACCAGCGTGGTAAAGCTGGACCTGGTGACGGCGGGGTGGTTGCTGGCGGTGTACCAGGTGTCGGGCTCGGTCAGCCGGCCGATCTGGGGCTGGGTGGCGGATCGGTTCCTGACTCCGACGCAGACTTTGGCGGTGCATGGGGTGGGGATGGCGGTGGCGGCGATCGTGGTCGGGCAGTTCGGCCCCGCCTGGCCGGTGGCGGGGCTGGCCGCGGTGGCGGTCTTCGCTGGGTGCACGGCCTGTGCCTATACCGGGGTTGCGTATGCGGAGTTCGCGGCTTTGGGCGGCGCGCGCCGGACCGAGGCGACCGGTCTCGGCACCGCGATGATGTTCTCGTCGGTGATGCTGATCCCGCCGGCGTTCGGTGTCGCGGTGGGCGTGCTGGGGGGGTATGGCAGCAGCTATATCGCCGTGGCGGTGCTGGCGCTGTCCGCGGTGGTGTGCTTGCTGTGGCCGGCGCGGTGAGGCGCCGCGCGACTGGCAGGACAAGCCTTGGGGCTCCGCCCCTAACCCCGCGAGGGCTTCGCCCTTCGAACCCACCAGGGGGCTACGGCCCCTGGACCGCGATTCATTGGGTCGGGGGGGAAAGGGGGCCAACACGGACGTTGAAACGCCACGGTTGGCCCCCTTTCCCCCCAGACCCCATAGACGGCATCCAAGGCCCAGCCTTGGTGGGGGTCGAGGGGGCAAAGCCCCTCGCGGGGTCTGGGGCGGAGCCCCAGGGCCTTCTACCGTCCCCCCGTCCGCGGCTATCCCGCATCCTCCACCAGCACCACATGCAACTGCCGAGGCCCATGCGCACCCAGTTCCAACGTCTGCTCGATATCCGCGGATCGAGACGGGCCGGTGACCAGCATCACGTTGCGCGGCATCCCGCCCATGTCGGCGCGCAGCCTGTCCCAGGCTTCCTCATAGGCACCGACCAGGCGAGACGCGCGCAGCAGCACGATCTCCGTATCGGCCAGCAAATTCAACGTAGTGGGGCGCTCCGGCGCGCTGGGCAGCATCAGCGTCCCGGTCTCCGCGATCCCCGCGAAGGCGTGCTGCATGCTGACCTGGTCCGTCGCCTGCGCCCGTCCTTCTCGGATGGTCAACAACGGGCGGTTCGACCATGGCACCGCCCGCAACTCCGGGTGCGGCGCCATCACGAACGACGTCGGCAGGTTCTGCGCCGCCAAAAAATCGGCCACGGCCGCCGGCACCGAGTCCAGGTCCGGCACGCGGGCAACCGACCCGAACTCCTTCTCCACATTCCGCACGAACAGATCGACCTGCTCCGGGTGCGGCAGGCGGGACCGAGCCGGGATCAAATGTCTCGGATGAAGTTCCATCCGACCACGCAGCATGGCGATCTGGTCGGCGGGGAGCGGGCCGCGCTTCAGGCCTCGGCGCACCGCGTTCAGGATGGCGTCGCGGCTCATCGGTTGTGTCCCTGGCGGTGCAGCCCCTGGCGTTGCTCGCGGGCGTATCGGGCGAAGAAGGTTTCCCCCTCTGGCGCCGGCAGGTCACGGCCCTCGGTCCAGCCGCCGGCGAAGGGCAACGACTTGAAACTGCGCTTCTTGCGACCGAGCCAGCCCAGCGCGCGGGCGGCGATCCCCGTCGCCATGCGATACATCTGCGGACGGCGCGCGAACCAGGCCCAGATCGCCAGGTTGGTGCGCATCACGGCCGGCGTCAGATGCCGCTCGAACTCGCGTTCCCGCCAGTGGCGCATCAACTTGGGCAGAGGGATGCGGACCGGACACACGCTCTCGCACTTGCCGCAGAAGGTGGACGCGTTGGGCAGATGCCCCGCTTGGTCGACGCCCAGCAGCCCCGGTGTCAGCACGGATCCCATCGGCCCAGGATAGACCCAGCCATAGGCGTGCCCACCGACCGCGCCATAGACCGGGCAATGGTTCATGCAGGCAGCGCACCGGATGCAGCGCAGCATGTCGTGGAACTCGGTCCCGATCATGGCGGAGCGGCCATTGTCGATCAGCACGACATGGTATTCCTCCGGCCCATCCAGATCCCCAGGCCGGCGCGCACCGGTGGAAAACGTAGTGTAGACGGAGAAATCCTGCCCAGTGGCGGATCGGGCGAGGACCCGCAGCAGAGACGTGCAGTCCTCGATCGTCGGGACCATTTTTTCCAGGCTGGCGAGCACGATGTGCACCCGCGGCAGAGTCTGCGTCAGATCCCCGTTGCCCTCATTCGTGACGATGACGCTGGACCCGGTGGCGGCGATCAGAAAATTGGCGCCGGTGATGCCGACATCGGCCTGCAGGAATGCCGAACGGAGCTTTGTCCGCGCCTCCGTCAGAATATCGCGGCGTTCGTTGAACACGCGGTCGGCCGGCAGATCGGTGTGGGACTTTCTAAACGCTTCCTCCCAGTCCTCCATGTTCAAATGGAATGCTGGCGCAATAATGTGGCTCGGCAATTCATCCCGCAACTGGATGATGTATTCGCCGAGATCGGTTTCGATCGGCGTGATGCCGTGCGCTTCCAGGTGGTGGTTGATCGAGATTTCCTCCCCGATCATGGACTTGCCCTTGGTGACGGTGCGCGCACCCGCCTTCTGGCAAATCTCCAGCACCGCGGCGCGGGCGGCATCGGCGTCGGCGCACCAATGGACCTTGCCGCCGGATGCCAGGACGTTGCGCTCGTATTCCTCCAGGTAGAAATCCAGATTCGCGAGCGTGTGGTTCTTGATGTCGCGCGCGGTATCTCGCAGTTGCTCGAACTCCGGCAGCCCAGCCACCGCGGCCGCTCTGCGCGCGATGAAGCTGGGGCCGCTGCGGGCAAGCGCCTTTTGCAGACCCGGATTGGCGAGAGCCTGGTGGGCGTTTGCCTTGAAGGCCGGGGCGGTGGAGACGTGCATGCTTGTGGTGGTCTTTCAACGGGGAGGCGACAGAGGAGCAGGGCGACGGCTGATCTCGCTTCTACGCCAAAAACCCAGTGTCGGGAACGCGTCAGTCGCGCGCTGGATCATCCATACCCTCGACCCCAAAGCCGCCGGCCGCCATGCCACCGGCGAGCGACCCGGTCCGGCTGAACGCAAACCGCCGGCGACCGGTGGGACGCGTCTCTTCGGTGCCGACCGAACCGTCCCGATTTGCCCCGGACCGGCGGCTCCGGCAAGCAGGGCGGATGGAACACATGCCCATCCTTGTCGCCGCGGGCCTTCTCGCGGGCGCGATGAACGCCATCGCGGGGGGAGGGTCCTTCGTGACGTTCCCCATCCTCATCCTGCTGGGCCTGCCGTCCATCGCGGCCAACGCCACCAGCACGGTGGCCCTGTTCCCCGGCACGATCGCGAGTACCTGGGCCTATCGCGACGGGTTGACCGGGGTCGCCGGCGTCAGCCTGAAGGTCCTGCTGCCGATCAGCGTCGTCGGAGGCCTGATCGGCGCGCTCTTGCTGCTGCTCGCCCCGGCCGCGACCTTCGATGCCGTGGTGCCATGGCTGTTGCTGCTGGCAACCCTGACCTTTGCCGGCGGCCGCGAACTGGGGCTTGCGCTTGCCCGACGCCTGCGGATCGGCACCGGGACGATGATCGTCTGCCAGTTCGTCATCTCGATCTACGGCGGTTATTTCGGCGGCGCGGTCGGCCTGATGATGCTCGCGGTCTGGAGCCTGCTGGATACCGCCGAGTTGAAAACCATGGCGCCGGCGCGGACCCTGCTGGTCAGCGGTGCCAACGGGGCCGCGGTGCTGTGTTTCATTGCCGCCGGAGCCGTGCGCTGGCCCGAGATGCTGGCAATGCTGATTTCGGCGGTGCTGGGCGGGTATGGGGCAGCCCGGATCGCCCGTTACCTGCTGCCGAAACTCATACGCCTGTTCGTCCTGGGATTGAGCATCCTGGTGACCGTCGGATTTTTCCTCCGCCACTTCTGAAGATTGCGGATCCGCGCGAGAGGCTGAGGATCACCGATACATGACAACGCGCCGCGTGGTGCGACGTGCCACACCCGCGAAGCTCATGGGTGTCGCCGGTCGGCCGATCAATGCATTTGCCTCGGTGACTCCAGGCTGCGTCCCGCCGGGCGTGAAGGGGCCGCTCCAGAACAGGCCACCGTAGACCCCGATGCCCGCCAGAAATATCGTTACAAATATACGCCGGACCATGGTCATTTCCCCGCTTGCGGTGAGGTGGAGGATGGGAGTTCGTCGATGTCCGTCAGCGCTTCGAGCGCCACTTCCTTGACACCATCGGGTGCCTTGAACGCGAAAGCATCCGCCGCGGGGCTCTCGCTCGCTTTCCACTCCTTGATGCGCAGCGTGTATTCGGGGGCCGCGGTCACGGTCTTGCTCGTGATGACATATTTATGGGGAACAGGATTGGCACCGAGTTCCACCCATAGCTGCCAATCGGTGTCGAAGTTGCGGAATGCCAGATGTTCGCACTCCACACCGTCGACCACGCCGTGGCCGATATATTTCGCCTCCATGACGCCGGCGATCAGGTCATCGTAAGTGTTCGTGAGCAACAGGTCCCCGCCCGGCATCACGACCCCATATTTGCCCTGCAGCACGTCGATCAGGTTATCGACCGATCCGGGTAAGTCTAGACGAGCAAAGGCTTTGCTGGGCCTGGAGTAGACCGTCGCGGTCTTGCCATCGAACGTGAGCTCGACATCCGAATAACCGCCGGTGCGGGAAACGCGGATCTTGTCGGGACGAGAGAGCACCAAGTGACCGGAGGAGCTGAACAGCACCTTCTCAAGCGACTGGGTGATGGCTTGCAGGTCCGCTTCAAACTTCGCGGTGACGGTCTTTTGTGCACCGATATAATCGGACATCGATTTGAGTATCTGCTTCGCACGGGCCGCGTTGGCTTCGTCCGCGCGCGCGTCCGTGGTGAGGCATAGTCCGATCAAGGCTGCCGCAACCAACGCATGCTTCGCGATTCGCATCGTGTTGTCGTCCCTGTCTTGGTGTTTCGGGATGCATGCCTCGATGCGCATGCATTGTGTGGTGGCTTCGCGCGCGCTTTATATGATTGGCGCGCCGCTGTCGACCGCGAGAGTCAAGAATTCATGACCATACAAGGGCCACGCGCCATGGATGCGCCCGATGGCTCGGCCACCTTCACATACGGTCAACCTGCCCGCGGCCGAGCGGCGGCGGCGGCACTTGCCGTCGTCGGGCCGGACAGGCGGCACGATCTGTTCCAGCGACGGCAACCAAAAGGGGAAGCGGCACAACCGCCGACGACGCACACGCCCAATTTGCCCATGCGCTCGTTGCGATCGGGTCGTGGCCGCCGTTGCCGCCGGGCCACGCGCGCACGGCTTGCTCTTCAACCAAACCAATTGACGGTTTCCCTCGTGGAGCCAAATGAGGTAATCCGCGCCCGAATAACCGCGGCGGTCCTCGGGTATCCGGCGGCGCCGGACACGCGCCGGCACATGAATCGCTGGTGATCGCCCACTCCACGCTGGCTCTCCGCACCAACAGGCACCATATCCCGCAATCATGACCACTCCTCTGACCGCCGGTGAGCGCCTGACGCCGCCAACTCCGCACGACCCCAACCGGCCCGACCCCGCGACCGCGCCCTCACCCGCTCGGCCTCCCAGGAAGCGTCGCGGCCTGCTGGTGCGCCTGTTTCTCGGCCTGATTGGCGCGCTGTTCGGCATCGTGGTGCTGGTCGGTGCGCTCGGCGGCATTGGCGGCTATGTGGCCTTCCAGCATTTCAGCGCCGACCTGCCGGATGTGGATGGGCTGCGGAACTACCAGCCTCCGGTCATGAGCCGGGTCTATGCCGGTGATTCGCGGCTGCTGTCGGAACTCGCCACCGAGCGGCGGATTTTCGTGCCGGAAACCGCCATCCCGCACCTGGTGCGCCAGGCGTTCCTGTCCGCCGAGGACCAGAACTTCCAGACCCATCGCGGCGTCGACCCCATCGCGATCGTGCGCGCCGCCTTCTACAATTTCTCCCACCGCGGGGAGGGGAAGCGGCCGGTCGGCGCGTCCACCATCACCCAGCAGGTGGCCAAGAACATGCTGCTGGACAACCAGGTCAGCATTTCCCGCAAGATCAAGGAAGCCATCCTGGCGACTCGGATTGAGGAGAATCTGTCGAAAGAACGCATCCTTGAGTTGTATCTGAATGAAATCTATTTGGGTCTGAGCGCCTATGGCGTCGCCGCCGCCGGACATGCGTATTTCAACAAGTCCCTGGACCAGTTGACTTTACCGGAAGCCGCGTTCCTGGCGGCGCTGCCCAAGGCGCCCAACAACTACAACCCGTTCCGCTATCCCGATGCCGCCAAGGCACGCCGAGACTGGGTGTTGGACCGGATGGCGGAAGACCGGGCGATCACGGTGGCTCAGGCGACCGCGGCGAAGGCCGAACCGATCATGCCGACGGAATTCCGTCGCCAGCCGCCGATCCCCGGGGCCGACTGGTTCGCCGAGGAAGTGCGCCGGCAACTGATCGCCCAGTTCGGCCAGGACACCACGACCCAGGGCGGGCTGATGGTGCGCACCAGCCTGGACCCGGTGCTGCAACTCGCGGCGGAAAAGGCTCTGCGCGATGGGCTGATGGCCTATGACCGAAGGCTGGGTGGCTGGCGAGGGCCGGTGACGCAGATCCCGGCCGATCCGACCCTGGAACGCGACTGGGCTATGGCTCTGGGCAAGATCCCGCGTGCGCCCGGTATGCTGCCGGCCTGGCGACTGGCGGTCGTGCTGACGGCGAGCGATACCGAAGCGCGTGTGGGTTGGCTGGAGCCGCAATCCGGCCAGCCGATCGGCACCACCGCGCAACGCATCGGCGCGCTTGCTCTTTCCGATCTTGCCTGGGCTCGCCCGCTGCGAGACGGCAGACCGGGGGCGACGCCGAAGAAGCTGACGGAGGTCGTGCGACCCGGCGACGTGGTGATGATCGAGCCGCCGAGCGCCGTCGAACCCGCCCCGTCCGCGGCGCCCGCCTCGCAGGGGGCGCCGCCCCCGCAGATAAACCGTGCTCGTCCACCGCCGCCGCCGCCGCCCAATCGGGTCAGCCTGCGGCAGATCCCGCAGGTGCAGGGGGCGCTGGTGTCGGTCAGCCCGATCACCGGGCGCGTGCTGGCCATGGTGGGTGGCTGGAGTTTCGAGCAGAGTCAGTTCAACCGTGCATCCCAGGCGTCTCGCCAGCCGGGATCGAGCTTCAAGCCGATGGTGTATCTGGCGGCCTTGCAGAAGGGGATTTCGCCGAGCCAGCGGTTTTTGGATGCGCCGTTTGTGGTGGACACGGGGGAGGGACGGTGGCGGCCGGGCAACTATACCGGCACGTTCAACGGGATGACGACGTTGCGGGTTGCGCTGGAAAAGTCGTTGAATTTGGTAACCGTGCGGCTGGCCAATCAGATCGGGATGCAGGCGGTGGCGGACACCGCGATCGCGTTTCACATGGTTGACAGCATGCCTCGGGTGTTGCCGGCGGCCCTGGGGGCGGTGGAAACCACCGTGATCCGCGAAGCCGGCGCGTTCGCGTCCCTGGCGGCGGGCGGGCGGGAGGTGACCCCGACCCTGATCGACAGCGTGCAGGACCGCAACGGCCATGTCGTCTGGCGCAATCCGGCCATCGCCTGCGACGCGTGCGAGGACCCGTCTCGACCGCCGGACCTGACCGACACGCGCAAGCAGATCGCCGACGCGGCCAGCGTGTTTCAGTTGGTCACCATGCTGCAAGGCGCGGTGGCACGAGGCACTGGAACGGCGGCGGCGAAGGGGCTCAATCGCCCGATCGCGGGCAAGACCGGCACCAGCCAGGATTTCATCGACGCCTGGTTTTCCGGCTTCACGCCGGACCTGGCGACCACGGTATGGATCGGGTTCGACACGCCGAGTTCGCTGGGCAACAACGAGACCGGCGGCGGGTTGGCGGCGCCGATTTTCCGCGAATACATGGCGGTGGCGATGCGCGACCGGCCGGTGCTGACCTTCCCCGTGCCGCCGGGGGTGACGATGGCCAGTTGGGAGTCCGGCGCGGGCACGGTGACGGACGCCTTCAAGCCAAATCAGGTGCCGGGCGCGTCGGCTGCCTTGGGCGGCGCGTCTGGTGGCGGCGCTCCGATCGAGGAGGGCGGTGGGTCCTCCGCACCGCGTGCGGTGCATGGCGGGGTGGACAACACTCTGGGCGGCCTGTATTGACGCGCCCCTCGCGGGAGATCGTAGAAGACCATGTCCGCTGAATCCGACGCCCTGAACGAACAGATCAAGCAGTCCGTGGCACTGCTGAGGAGGCATCTTTGACTGGGATGTCGCCGAAGCCCGCCTCGCGGAACTGAACAACCGCGCCGAAGACCCGGCGCTGTGGAATGATGCGGCCGCCGCGCAGAAGCTGATGCGGGAACGCAATCAGATCGCCGGCGCGATGGAAGCCGTGCAGCGGTTGGAGACGGAGGTCGCCGACTCGCTGGAACTGATCGAGATGGCGGAGGCGGAGAACGACTCGGGCATGGTTGCCGACGCGATGGCGGCATTGCACACGCTGGCCGAGGAAGCCAAGCGCCGCGAGATCGAAAGCCTGCTGTCCGGGGAGGCCGATTCCAACGACTGCTATATCGAATTGAACGCCGGCGCCGGCGGGACCGAGGCGCAGGACTGGGCGCAGATGTTGATGCGCATGTATATGCGCTGGGCCGAACAGCACGACTACAAGGTGCAGTTGCTGGAAGAAAGCGAGGGCGAGCAGGCCGGCATCAAGTCCGCCACCCTGCAAATTACGGGCCCCAATGCGTATGGTTGGTTGAAGACGGAAGCCGGGGTGCATCGGCTGGTGCGGATCAGCCCGTTCGATTCGAATGCGCGACGCCAGACAAGCTTTGCCTCGGTCTGGGTGTATCCGGTGGTCGATGACAGCATCAATATCGAAATCAACGAGGCCGATCTGAAGGTGGATACCTATCGGGCGTCCGGCGCGGGTGGGCAGCACGTGAACAAGACGGAAAGCGCGATCCGCATTACGCATGTTCCGTCCGGGATCATCGTCGCGTGCCAGACCGATCGCAGCCAGCATCGCAACCGGGCCGCGGCGATGGAGATGCTGAAGGCGCGCATGTATGAGGCTGAGTTGCGGCGGCGAGAGGCCGTGACGGCGGCTCAGGAAGATGCGAAAACGGATATCGGCTGGGGGCATCAGATCCGCAACTACGTTCTTGCGCCGTATCAGTTGGTGAAGGATTTGCGGACCGGGGTCGAAAAGGGCAATCCGGACGCGGTGCTGGATGGCGCTTTGGACGATTTCATGGCGGCGGCGCTGGCGGCTCGGGCCGGGGCGACGCGGTCGGAGGCGAGTGCTCAGGCGCGGTAGGGTGGCGGGGCCGACAGGGTGTCCGGGGGCTCACGACGGATAGATCGGGGACGGGCGGGTTTGCTATACCAATGGCCTGAACCATCGACCGATAGCGTCTCCCCCTCTTGCCGTCATGGCCGGTCTTGAGCCGGCAACTCGCCCCCAGCGGTTGAAGCGCTGGTTACCGGGTCAACCCGGGCAATGACGAGGCGGCGGTGCATCGGTCAATGGTTCGGGCCGGTTTGTTAACCCGGTGGCAATCCTGGTGCGGTATCGGTTCTGGCCATGCAGGATCTGGTTCATGTGTCGAGATTCGTCCTTCACACCCTGGTGGGTGTGACGTTGTTCTCGCTGATTGGCGGGGCAACCATACTACTGCATTACGCCACGGGGTTGATTGAATACAGTGGTGTGTCACCCGGTATTGTCAGGACGATTCAGGCGCTGGAACTGTTCGTTTTCGCTTCTGATGCCGTGTGTCTGGTGGTATTTGTGTGGTGTGAGACGTGGCGCTTCCTTCGGGAAATCCTGCGTCCGGCATCAGGAGGTGGCCATGGCCAGACTGTTCGATGAGCGCATGATCCGCTGGGTCAAGACCGAAGTGATGGACGCGACGGTGTCGTTCTTCGCGCCGGTGACCGCGATCGCGCGATGGGCGGTTCGGGTGTGTCGGCATTTGACCGGGCATCCGGTTGTGAAGGCTTCCAACCCGCCATCGTGAGATCATCGCCGCCGTTCGGCTTGATGGGGCTTCGAGCTCTGGCCGGTAGGCCGGGACAGGTGAACATCACCCTGCCCGAGGAATTGCTGGCGACGGTGGATCGTTACCCAACCCGGACCGGCTTTTCCCGCTCCGGCCTGCTGGCGCAGGCCGTGCGGGAACGCATGCGGAGGGACCGGGACGCCGCGTAGGCGTCCCTACCGCCCGATGATCTTCCGGGCAATCGCCATCCGGTGCACCTCGGACGGGCCTTCGTAGACCCGCATCGTGCGCACCTTCTGCGCCATCAGTTGCAGCGGCAGTTCCTTCGCCACACCCATCGCGCCGAATGACTGCATGGCGTGGTCGATGATTTCCGTCGCCATTTCGGTGCCCCACAGCTTCACCATGGACGCCTCGGTGCGAACATCCTTGCCGGCATCGGCCTTGGCGGCGGCGTCGTAGACCATCAGGCGGCAGGCGTGGATTTTCATGGCTGCATCGGCGATCCACCACTGGATGGCCTGGCGGTCCGCCAGCCTTTGACCGAAGGTCACGCGCTGCTTCGTGTGTTCCACCATCATGTCCAGCGCTCGGCGGGACATGCCGACGCTCCACGCGCCCATCTGCAGGCGGCGGACGGTCAGGCGGAGCTGCATGGGCGCGTAGCCCTTGCCCTCGGTGCCCAGGATCTGGCTGGCGGGGATGCGGCAATCCTCGAACACCAGTTCGTAGGTGCGTTGACCGCCGAGCATGGGGATTTCGCGCTCGATGATGAAGCCGGGGGTGTTGCGCTCGACGATGAAGGCGGTGACACCTTCGGCGCGCTTGCCCTCTCCGGTCCGGGCCATGACGATCACGAAATCCGCCTGAGGCACGCGGCTGACCCAGATTTTCCGGCCGTTGATGATCCAGTCGTTGCCGTCCTTCACCGCGCGGGTGGTCATGCCGGCCGGATCGCCGCCGGCGCCGGGCTCGGAGATCGCGATCGCCGAATGGGCCTCACCGCGGGCATAGGGTTCGAGGTATTTGACCTTCTGTTCCTCATTCGCCACCGCGATGAGCATGTGCAGGTTGGGGCTGTCGGGCGGGAAGGTGAAGGGCACGCAGGTGCGCCCCTGCTCCTCATACACGCCGACCAAAGCGGAGTAGGGGAGGTTGGCGCCGCCATATTCTTCAGGCACGTCCAGGCCCCACAGGCCGAGTTCCTTGCAGGTGGCGAGGATCTTCGTCTCTTCCTCCGCCGTCAGGCCGGATTTCTGCCCGGACATTTCCCGCGCCAGCACCGCCTTTTCCAGCGGGATCAGGTCGCGGTCGACGAATTTCGCCACCAGCTCCTGCAGCATGCGGTGTTCTTCGGGCAGTTCGAACATGGGATCGGTCCTCTATCGGTGCGGTTTGGTGGTGTTTAGCCCGACAAACGCGGCGATGGTATCCAGGCGATGGGCATAGGTGTGCTGTGCGAGCACGCGCCGCTGGCCCGCCACGCCGATCAGGGCGGCCCAGGCCGGGTCCTGGCGCAGGCGAGCCTGGATGGCGCGGAGTTCGGCGGCGTCTTGGTAGACCACGATGTCGTCTCCGGGGTCAAAGCAATGCGGGATGTCGGGCTGCGCATCCGTGACCACGGGTGTGCACTGGATGTATGGGGCGAAATGGCGTTGGTTCAACCCGTTGATGACCAGGCCGCCGTTGCGGATGTTCAGGACCCCGATATGGCGCGCGTAGATGTTGGCCAGTTCCTGCTCGTCTATGCGGACAGGGTGACGTTTGTGGTGCGCGAGTTCGTTCGCGTCCTGCCAGCCGGGGCCGAAAATCGCCACCGGGTCGGTGATCTGGGCCAGCAGTTCGCGTCGGTTGTTGGCCGGAGCGGCCACGAAGGCCAGTTCCGGTGCGCGGGAGGCGGCGCGTGACACGGCGCGCGTGCCCCGCGTGGCGCCCAACGGCACGTAGACGCCTCGGGATTTGAAGCCGAACCGGGTGTGCAGGTCGAGCAGCCCGGTGTCGGTATAGGCCACGATATCGAACAGATTGGCGAGCGGGGCGTGATGTTCGGCAAAGATATCGCCAATCCAGGCGATCAGCGGCGGGCGTTGTTTCGCCGCCGACAGATGCTGGAACAGGACCGGCGGAAACTGGTCCAGCGCGCCGACAGCAAGCACCATGTCCGGTTTCAACCGCCGCATTTGGCGCACCATGCGTTCGGCCAGTGGCGCTCCGATCGCGGGTGACAGCAGGAACCGTTCCAGGGACTTGTTGAGCCACGGGTTGCGGGTTGGCAGCACGGTTACATCGTTTCCGGCCAGGCGCAGATCCTGGGCAACATCCTCGGTCCAACGGGTGATGCCGCCGGTCTTGCCTAGTAGCAGCAGATTCATGAGCGGAGAATGGGCATGGAAAGGACCTGGAAACATCGAGCCCTGATCGTCTCCTGTGTCGGGCCGCGCCGCAAGCGGGCAGTCGGGGGCCGTCGTTCCGGTGCGGTTTTGGCCTGCCAACGGGGGATTGGTCCGTGGTAGTGTGTCGCTAATTGCTTGCCTGTGGCGGAGGACCTTACATGCGGTTGTTTGTTCTGGTGGCCGTCCTGGCCGTTGGTGTCACGGTGGCGGGGCCCGGGCAGGCCGCGTTCAATCTCGATCCCGTCAGCAGCCATGAAATCGAGGCGGTGAAGGCCAAGATCAAGGCGAAGGACTACAAGGGCGCGATCCGCACCCTGACCGGGTATGTCGATTCGGGCGTGGTGAACGCGGATGTCTTCAACCTGCTGGGATTCAGCCTGCGCAAGAGCGGCGATCTGGTCGGGGCGGCGTCTTACTATCAACGCGCGCTGGCGATGGATCCGAACCACAAGGGCGCTCTGGAGTATCAGGGAGAGTTGTTCCTGCAAACCGGCAACCGCGCGGCAGCGGAGGCGAATCTGGCGCGTCTGCGGCGGTTGTGCCCGAAAGGGTGCGAGGAGTTGGAGGATCTGGAGGAAGCGATCAAGGCGTCGAAGGGGTAGGGCGATCCTCGGCGCCGTATCGCTTTATGGGAACATACGCACGACAGGCAGCGCGCATCCGGCTTGTTTGCGCTCAAGTCAAGTTGTTCGACATATTTGACACGTCCGCCGGGGCGATCAGTCGATCGGCCCGACGGACGGTCAGCAACTACCCCTTCATCATCAACAAAGCATCCGCCACCGTCAGCCCAGACCCGTCCGTATGCAGAATAACCGGGTTCAACTCAAACTCCGACACCTGATCCTTCAACGTCAACGCCGCCCGAGACAGCCCCGCCACCAACTTCGCAACGGATGAAAGATCGATCGCCGCGGCCCCACGGAACCCGGTCAACAACCGAGCCGATTTCAGCGACAGGATCATCCGCGTGGCCTCGTCCTCGCTGACCGGAGCCGGGCTATGCGCCACGTCCCCGAACAACTCGACCGTGACCCCGCCATAGCCCACCATCATGATCGGCCCGAAGGTCGGATCGTTCACCATGCCGATGACCAGTTCATGGCCTTTCGGGGCCATTTTCTGCACCAGAACGCCGTCGATGTTCGCGGACGGAGCATGGCGTGCCACATCCGCCAACATCGCCGTATAGGCGGTGCGTACGGACGCGGCATCGGACAGGCCCAGACGCACGCCCCCGGCCTCTGTCTTGTGCGGCAGTTGGGCGGACTGCACTTTCAGCGCCACCGGGAAGCCAACCACGGCTGCCGCGTCGGCTGCCTCGTCGGCAGACCCCGCCAGGCGTTCGCGACCCTCCGGCAGCCAGGCCGCCAGCACCTGTTTGGCCAAATATTCCGGCACCACCGCAGGCAGGCCCGGATACAGCGCACCGGACACCGGTTCAAATCGTTCCGGCAACGCCCGATCCAACCCCTCGGCGTAACGAGCCAGCTTCCCCATCGCCACCCCAACATTGCGGAGATCGGAATGCAGGAACAGCCCACACTTCGCGGCCTGATCGCGCCCAAACACCGACGGCACCGTGTAGGTCCAGACAGTCACCGGCTTGCCGCAGGTTTCCGCCACGGCGCGGATGCGATCGGAATCGAGAGAAACCCGCGTCTCGCTGGTCAGCGAACTGATCAGCACCACCATGTCGATCTCATCGGATCGAGCCAGGGTCTCCAACGCCGTCATCATCGCCGGGCGCGTGTTGGCGCCTTGGGCCGTGACGTCCACCGGATTGCCGGACGCCCCATAAGACGGCATCACCCCCCGCAGGTCGGCCTGCAACCCCGCCGACAGGCCAGGCACGGTCAGCCCATGCATGGAAAGCGTATCGGCCATCCAGGCGCCACCGCCACCGGACGGCGTAACGATCCCGGCGCGCCGGCCTTTGGGCAGCGGGCAGGTCAGCACCACACCGGCGATGGCGACGGCCTCATCAGCACCTTCCGCCTCGATCACCCCGTAACGTTCGAACACCGCGTGATAGGCGGCGTATGAACCCGACAGCGACGCGGTATGGGAAGCCGCCGCGCGCGTGCCGGCATCGGTGCGCCCGACCTTGATCGCGATCACCGGTTTGCGAAGCCGATGCGCCTTCTCCAGCGCGGCCACGAAACGCGGCCCGTTCCGCACCGCCTCACAGAACAGCATCACGGCGGAGGTATGCTCATCCTCCACCATGTAATCCAGGAAATCGCCCATGTTCAGATCGGCTTCGTTGCCGGTCGAGATCACATAGGAAAACCCGAGACCCGCCGCCTTGCCGCGGTTGAACAGCGCGAAGCCGATGCCCCCGGACTGGGCGATGACGCCGATACGTTTGTCGGACACCAGCACCGCCGATCCGTCGTCTTTCGTTTCGACGGTGGGGCTGAACGTGGTGGCGACGCGGCCGAGTGCGTTGTAGTAGCCCTCGCAGTTGGGACCGCAGGCGCGGATGCCGTATTTCTTGGTGACGTCGATCAGATCCTGCTGCATGTCACCGGCGGCGCCGCCTTCCTCGGCGAAACCCGATGAGATGATCAGGGTGTTTTTCACGCCGGCCTTGGCGCAGCCCTCGACCGCCGCGGCGACACCGGCGGCGGGGATCGCCACCAGCGCCAGATCGACCGGCTCGCCGACCGCGCCGATGGACGGGAAACAGGCCAGCCCGCCGATTTCCTGATACGATGGATTGATCGGCAGAATGCGGCCGGGAAACCCGTTTTCCCGCAACTGGTGCAGCAACCGGCCGCGGATGCGGTGCGTGTCGGGTGAGGCCCCCAGAACCGCGATCGATTCGGGCCAGAAAAAGCTTTGCAGCGGATGCTGGGACATGCTGCTAGCTCCCCCCAGCGCGCGGTCCGGTGGGCACGTCGCGCCACGCCACGCCTTTGTCGACACGGGCATCCTGAGGCAGGCCCAACACCCGTTCGGCGATAATGTTCTTCATGATTTCGTCCGTTCCGCCGGCCAGACGCAGGGCCGGGCTGTAGAGCAACGCTTCCTCGAAAATCCCCGCGACCGGCATGGATTCGCCCATGGTCGGACCGGCCATGCCGATCATGTCCAGGCCGTAGGACAGAATGTCCTGCAACTTGTTCGCCGCCACCACCTTGATGATCGAGGATTCCGGTCCCGGCGTCTGGCCGCGCGACAACGCCGTCATGCCACGGAACTTCGTGTATTTCAGCCCCTGGGAGCGAACATAGAATTCCGCCAGCTTCTCCTGCACGGCGACATTGTCGATGGCCATGCCGTCTTCCAACTCGACCGCTTCGGCCAGCCGGAACAACTCCTGCACATCCGGGCCGGGGGCGTCGCGCATGCCGTGACGCTCGTTCATCAGGGTGGTCAGAGCGACCTTCCAGCCCGCACCCACCGGGCCGACTCGGCGGTTGTCGGGGATACGCACATTGGTGAAGAACACTTCGTTGAAATGGGAAGACCCGGACACCTGCTTGATCGGGCGGATCTCGATCCCCGGCGTCTTCATGTCCAGGATGAAGAACGACAGTCCGGCATGTTTCGCGACATTCGGATCGGTGCGAGCCACCAGAATTCCGAAATCGCTGTAATGCGCGCCGGAGTTCCAGATTTTCTGTCCGTTGACCACCCAGTCGTCACCGTCCTTCTCGGCCCGCGTGCGCAACGCGGCCAGGTCGGAGCCACCGCCCGGTTCGGAGAACAACTGGCACCAGACTTCTTCCGCGCGCATCGCTTTCTGTACGAAACGTTCGCGCTGTTCGGCGGTGCCCCAGGTGCAGATGGTCGGCTGCGCCAGGTTGATGCCGATGCCGAAAATGCCGCTCAGGACGTCGTATTTTGCCTCTTCCTGGTTGTATATCACGTTCTGGATCTGGGTGCCGCCCTTGCCGCCCCATTCCGTGGGCCAGTGGATGCCGACGAAACCGGCGGCGAACTTGCGGCGCTGGAAGTCCTTCGCCTTCTCCATCGCGCCCGGCGCATCCTGGCCGCGGCGATAGCCTTCCACGGCGCCTGGTTTGCGCTTTTCGGCGTTGGCATCAAGAAACGCGCGGGCCTTGGCGCGGAACGCGGCTTCTTCCGGAGTGTCTTCAAAGTCCATTTTCGTATCTCCCTTTCAGGCCGCTTGCAGGTCGGTGTTGCGGGTGCGCAGTTCCGCGATCAGGCGCAGTTTCCACTCACGCGCGCCGCCCAGGTTAAGGCCCAGCAGCTTGGCGCGCCGGTAATACAGATGACAATCCATCTGCCAGGTGAACCCCATGCCGCCGTGGGTCTGGATGTTTTCCTTGGTTACGAACCACCCGGCTTCGGTGGCGGAAATCCGCGCGACGGCGGCTGCGATCGGCAGTTCCGCGGCCTCGGTATGCACGGCCCAGGCCCCATAATAGGCGTTGGAGCGGGCCATCTGCACTTGGATATACATCTCGGCGATCTTGTGCTTGATGCCCTGGAACGATCCGATCGGGCGGCCGAACGCGTAACGTTCCTTGGCATAGGCGTTGGCCATGTCCATGGCGGCTTCGGCCCCGCCCACCTGCTCGAACGCCATCGGCACCGCGGCGTAATCCAGCAGTTTCCGCACGGTTTCCGGCCCTTCGCTGCCTGGTAGTGGATCGGCCGCGGCATTCGCGAAGGTGATTTTGGCGTGGGAGCGTGTGGGGTCGATCGTGACGACCGTTTCGGCCGTGACGCCGGCGGCTTTAAGGTCCACCAGATACAGCGCCGGTCCGTTGCCGCCCCCGGGGCCGCCATTCACCGCCACGACCGCGAAATCGGCGATGTCTCCGTCGGGCACGGCCAGTTTCGTTGCGGTCAGCTTGCCGGCGTTGACGCTGGCGCCCAGCTTGCGCGCGTCCGCGGGGCCGGGGCGTTCGGCCATGGCGAAGGTGCCGATCAGATCGCCGCTCGCCAGTTTCGGCAGATAGGCTTTCTTCTGGTCTTCGGAGCCGAACAGCATGATGGCCTCGGTGGCCAGATACACGGAGGAGCTGAACGGCAGGGGGGCGACCGCGCGTCCGAGTTCTTCGGCCAGCACGCATACGGCCAGGCGACCCAGGCCGACGCCGCCATATTCTTCGGGGATGGCCGCGCCGGTCCAACCCATCTCCGCGATCGCTTTCCACAGTGTGCGATCATAGGGTTCCGGTCCATCCAGAATGGCGCGCGGGACGGCGGGCGGGCAGCGATCGCCTAGGAAGCGGCGGGCTTCCTCCCGCAACTGGTTGAGTTCGTCGGAGAAGTCGAAATTCATTGGTGCGTTCCCTCTAGATCCCTTGGGACGAAGCCTATCGGGGGACGCGGCTTATGGCCATATCACGGCAAGCGGGGAGGGGAGAAAAGCCTCGGGGCTCCGGCCCCTGGACCGCGATCAATTGGGTCATGGACGAAAGGGGGTCGACCATGGCGTTTCAGCGTCCGTGTCGGCCCC
>CALQHT020000093.1 GCA_943330455.2 Nitrosovibrio sp. Nv4
AGCCCACAAGGGGAGGGGGAGAATATTCTCCGCCGAACCCCGCTCCCTACCGCCCCCGCACCGGCAATTCGACCACGGCCGACCCCAGCACCGACAATTCATCGGTCTGGTTGCGGGCTTCCTGGCTGATCTCCACCAGATGCCTGCCATCGTCCACGAATTTCCGCACGACCTTGCCCGAGAAGAACAACGTGTCACCTTCCGGATTATGCCGGCGGATCTTGCAGCTTGCCTGGCGCAGGAACCCGTCGTCGCCCATCCAGTTGGTCACGTGATGCGTCAGCCAGGAGCAGCGCTCCGGGCCGTAATCGTAGGCGCCCGGCGCGCCGACCATCAGGGCGAATTCCGGCTCCCAATGCACCCGCTCCGGGCAATCCGGGATGCCGAACCGGTTGGGGATGCCCAGTCCGGGATGCGCGTGGATCTGCTTCCAGGCCAGCTTGTTGGCGCGGATATACAACCCGCCCCAGCCCTGGGCGTAAGCGATGAAGCCGGTCACCGTCATCGGGCCCTTGACCATCGGCGGCAGCGCCTCGCCCTCCGTCACGTCATCCCAATAGCGAGGCGTGGCACCGCGGATTTCCTCGTCGTGATATAGTTTGTAGATCCGCGCGAGTTCTTCCTCGGTGTAGGTCTGCTCGCCGCGGGATTTCACCTCCGTGTATTTGGTGCCGGTCTCGCGCGCCTGGTCGCGATCGGTGCGGAAGCACCAACTGTCGGCGCCGGCCACCAGGTCCCCGTCCTGGTTGTGGAAGTCGACGTGATAGATCTGCTGGACCGCGCGTCCGGCGAACTTGGTCTCGTGCTCGATCAGGTCCTTCAGCCAGGCCGTGGTGGTGATCTCGTCGTTGCGATGCACCGGCTTGTGCCAGGTCCAATCGGCCCCGGCCCACATCGCATGCACACCCGGCAAGCCGCCGACATAGCCGGACACGATCCGGCTCGTCGCGAACAGGAAGCTCGGCAGGGCAACGAGGCCGCCGAACCGGGACTTCGCCGCATAGGCAGGGTCGCACCACAGCGGATTGTCGTCGCCGATGCCGTGCGCGTAGTGGCGGATGTTGTCGCGAGTCGCCTCATGGCACCACGGTTCCAGTGTGTTCTCGATGCGCACGCCGATGCGCCCGCGCAAGGCGTCCATCGCCTGGTCGGTGATTTTGGGAAAGCGGCGTTCCGGTTCGGCGTTCATGCGGTCCTCGATCGTTCTGCCGCATCGCGGTCGCGCAATACTTTGCGATTGACCTTGCCGGCGGGGGTTTTAGGCAGTTCGGCCACGAATTTGATCTGCCTGGGATATTCGTGCTGACTGAGCCGCGTGCGGACGAAATCCTGCAACGCGGTCGTCAGAGTGTCGGTTTGCGGCCGGTCGGAGACGATGAACGCCTTCACCACCTGACCGCGCAGATCATCCGGGACGCCGATCACCGCGGCCTCCCGAACCGCTTCGTGCTTCAACAGGGCGTCCTCGACCTCGGTCGCGCCGATGGTCCAACCCGCCGAGATGATCACATCGTCCGCCCGTCCACCATGCCAGAAATATCCATCGGCATCGACGCGGCCGCGATCCTTGGTGGGAAACCAGGCGCCACGGCGCCAGACCTTGATCTCGCCCACCTGCTCGGGCGCGCAGGGGGACCCGTCGAGCGCTTGCACCTCCACCTTCACGCCCGGCACCGGGCGCCCCAGGGAGCCGGGTTTGCCGGCGAAATCCGGCGCCCCGGGATAGTCGGCCAGGATGACGCCGATCTCCGTGGTGCCATACATGGAGCACATACGGGTGCCGAACAAAGCTTCGGCGAACACCCGGGTCTCGGTGTCGATTGGCTCGCCGGTGAAGCTCATTTTCTGGATGGCATAGCGGAAGTCGCGGGCCACGCCGCTGTTGCGCATCATCCGGTAATGCGTGGCCGCGGCGGACAGGTTGGTGATGCCGAAATCGGCCAGCGCCCGCAGCAGCACGACCGGGTCGAAGCGGCCGGAATAGGTCCCGGTCTCCACCCCCAGACCCAAAGGTGCCAGGGTGCCATGCCACAACCCGTGCCCCCAGGCGGGAGACGACGGGCAGAAGAACCGATCGCTCGGCCGAATGCCGGTGCCATACAGCGCCGCATTGGCGACCACGACGACCGCGCGGTGGGTATGACGAATCGCCTCCGGCACGTCGCGAGTCGTGCCGGAGGTATATTGGTACATCGCCATGTCGTCAGTTCGCGTAGTCGGCTCATACCAATCCGAAAATTGGTCTAACCCGGCCATGAATTCCGCGTCGGCCACGACAGTCCGTACAGACACCAGCGCGCCGAGTTCCGCCGCCTTTTCGGGGTTGGTCAACAGCAGCCGAGGCCGACAGTCATCGACTCGCAACCGCACCCCGTCCGGACCGAACAGGGTAAACAGCGGCACCGCCACGGCGCCCGCCTTCATGGTGCCGAACAGCGCCGCATAGAACGGAGCCGACGGTTCCAGCATGATCGCGACTCGATCTCCGGCCTCGATGCCCTGCGCGCGCAGCCAATGCGCGAAGCGGGACGCAGCGGTGGACAGGGCGGCAAACGTGATCGTCTCCGGCGTGCCATCGGCATGGGCGATGCGCAACGCGATTCGCGCCGGGTCCTTCGCCCAGCGATCCACGCATTCATGCGCGATATTCAGCCGATCGCGGTCGCCATCGAACAGCGCCCACAGGCCCGCGCCGTTGAAATGGCGCTGCGCGTCGTCATAGCGCGTATAGTCGGTTAGCCTTGTCATCTTGTCTCGACCCTGGTGTCCCGACCATTTGCCCATGAGGCGCATTCCCTCGACCGTTCGGCGTCGACCGCATTCCGTCGGGGCGGGCGGATCATCCGGCTTCGCCACGGATTGTCAAACCGCTTGCCAGCCAACATGATCCGCCGCCTCAATCAGGGAAACCAACGCCCCATGCCGGTCCGTGCTGTCTGTTTCGATGTGGGTGAAACCCTGATCGACGAAACCCGCCACTGGGTGGAATGGGCGAAATTCCTGGGCGTGCCGGCCCTGACCTTCTTCACCGCGATCGGCGTGACGATGGAGCGCGGCCAATCCCTGCGCCGGGTGTTCGAAATCTTCCGCCCCGACATGGATGTCGCCACCGCCCGGAAGCTGCGCGCCGAACAGGGCTGGCGCTACGATTTCCTGGCCGAGGACCTTTATCCCGACGCCATGACCTGCCTCTCCGCCCTGCGCAAGCTGGGCTACAAGGTCCTGATCGCCGGCAACCAGCCGGTCGAGTCGGAGGGCGCGCTGTCTCGCCTGGGTCTGCCGTTCGATTTCATCGCCAGCTCCGCCGGCTGGGGCGTGTCCAAGCCGGATCCTAGGTTTTTCGACAAGGTCGTGGAAGCCGCCGGCGTTCCCGCGCACGAAATCGCCTATGTCGGGGACCGGCTGGACAACGACGTCATCCCCTCCCGCGCCGCGGGCATGGTCTCGGTGTTCGTCCGCCGCGGCCCCTGGGGCTGGATGCATGCGGAAATGCCCGGCATCGATCAGGCCCATATCCAACTGGACAGCCTGGATCAGTTGCCCGCCGCCCTGGCCGGCCTGACCGCATGAGCTTCGATCCGGCCGAGGACGGGTGGCGGCCTATGCCACGCGCGCCGATGCCCGGCGGGCTGGGTGTGCCGTGGTCGAAGCGGACCGGCGATCGCTGGCAGTATGGCCTCCAAACAACCGAGGCCCATGCCAATCCGCAAGGCGTGCTGCATGGCGGCATCCTGATGACCCTGGCCGACCATTGCCTCAGCCTGTTGGCCTGGGAAGCCGCCGAACGCGCGCCCTGCACGACGATCCAGATGAACACGCATTTCCTGGCGGCGGTGCAGCCGGGGGAGTTCATCTGGGTCAGCGGAGAAGTCACCCGCCGGACCCGGGGACTGGTGTTCGTGCGTGGTATCCTGAGCGCGCGGGATCGTGATGTCGGGGCGGTCGACGGGATCTGGCGGATCCTGCGGGCGTCGTAGGGGGAGGAAGGGCGGGGCTTCCGCCCCGGACCCCGACCAGGGCTCTGCCCTGGACCCGCCAAAGGCGCGGCCTTTGGAATGCGATTCTTTTGTTGCCTTGAGGATGGGGCCCTACACGGACGGTGATAGGTCCGTGTAGGGCCCCATCCTCAAGGCAACAATTATCCGGTTCCAAGGGCCGTCGCCCTTGGTGGGGTCCAGGGGCAAAGCCCCTGGCGGGGTCCGGGGCGGAGCCCCGCCCTTCCTCCCCCTACGGATTGACGCCAGCGCCCGCCGGGTCCACGCCTTTGCGCATGCTCCGTCGCTTTGAAGCCCTGCTCGATCCCACCGCGCCCATTCCCGAACCGCCACCCAGTGCCGGTCTGGTGCGGTTCTATTGGCATTTCATCCGTCAGGTCCGCTGGCTGGCCGTTGCCTTGTTCATCGTGGGCGGCCTCAGCGCCATGCTGGACACGATGATCCCCACCTTCATCGGCCGCCTGGTCTCTCTGGTGTCCACCCATCAGCCGGAGACCCTGCTCGCCGACACCTGGCACGAGTTGCTGGTCATGGCGCTGATCGTCGGCCTGGCGCGCCCGGCCGGGCATATGGCGCACAACATCCTGGTCAACCAGATCGCCAATCCCGGTTTTGCCAGCCTGATCCGCTGGCAGAACCACTGGCATGTGGTGCGGCAAAGCTGGACGTTCTTCCAGAACGACTTCGCCGGCCGCATCGCCAACCGCGTGATGCAGACCGGCCCGGCCTTGCGCGAAAGCCTGGTCATGGCATTCGACGCCGCCTGGTACATTATCGTCTACGGCACCACCTCGGTGCTGCTGTTGGTCACGGTCGACTGGCGGCTCGCCGTGCCGACCGTCACCTGGTTCGCCTGCTACGCGGCGATGCTGAGCTGGTTCGTCCCGCGGCTGCGCGATCGTTCCCGCGCGCAGTCGGAAAAGCGCTCCACCGTCGTTGGCCGGGTGGTCGACAGCTATACCAACATCTTGACGGTGAAGCTGTTCGCTCGCGCCCGCGACGAGGACGCCTTCGTGCGCGAGTCGATCGATGAGCACACGGCGGCGATGCGCGATCAGGCGAGGATGACAACCGCCTACACGGTCACCTTGATGTTCATGAACGCCGCGCTGATCGTCGGCACCGCCAGCGTCGCGATCTGGCAGTGGCAGGTGGGCGCGATTTCGGTGGGCGCGGTCGCCACCGCCATCCCGCTGTCCTGGCAGTTGACCAATATCGCCGGCTGGGTGGCGCGCAGCGTAACCTCCATCTTCGAGAATATCGGCACGGTGCAGGACGGCATGCGCTCCATCGACGTGCCCTGGCAGATGCCGGACCCGCCCGGTTCGACGGAACTGGTGGTCATCGGCGGCGGCATTCGGTTCGAGGATCTGCATTTCGACTACGGTCGCGGCAAGCGGGAGGATCGCGATGGTCGTCCCATAGGCGTCCTGCATGGGATCAACCTGACAATCGCGCCGGGGGAACGGGTCGGTCTGGTCGGTCCGTCCGGCGCCGGCAAATCCACCCTGGTCAATCTGCTGCTGCATTTCTACGAACCCGCCCAGGGCCGCATCCTGATCGACGGGCAGGACATCGCCCATGTGACGCAAGAGAGTCTGCGCTCTCGCATCGCCATGGTCACGCAGGACACCTCGTTGCTGCATCGCTCCATCCGCGAGAACATCCGCTATGGCCGCCCGGACGCCACCGACGCGATGATCCTGGACGCGGCGAAACGGGCCGAGGCGCATCCGTTCATCCTCGGCCTGGAGGATTGGTTCGGCCGCAAAGCCTACGACGCCCATGTCGGGGAGCGCGGCGTGAAACTGTCGGGCGGCCAGCGGCAGCGTGTGGCGCTGGCGCGGGTCATTCTGAAGGATGCCCCGATCCTGGTGCTGGACGAGGCGACCTCCGCGCTCGATTCGGAGGTGGAGGCGGCGATTCAGAGCCAGTTGGACGGTCTGATGGAAGGCCGCACGGTGATCGCCATCGCGCACCGGTTATCGACGATCGCTCGCATGGATCGGCTGGTGGTGCTGGACGAAGGCCGGATCGTCGAAATCGGTTCCCATGCGGAGCTTCTGGCCCATGCTGGTGTCTATGCCCGTTTGTGGCAACGCCAATCGGGCGGGTTCGACGATGTCCTGTCCGGCGTATCGGTCGGGAGCAAGTGACGAGGCGCGCCGGACCGCAACGGCGGGATCAATATCGCCACGACCTCGACCACTTCACGAAGTTGCCCTCACGCAGTTGCCCCCACGAAGTTGCCTCCACGAAGTTCATTGACCTCGCCCATGAAAATTGCCAGCGTGTGTATGACGACGTGACACACGAATTGGTTGGATAATCCAAAGTCGCGTCGCCGCAATTTGCCAGGCGGTGAGGACCGGATCGCCTGGCATGGGAGGTTACAGCGCCGCCGCACCTTGTGCCGAGGATCCATATCCCCGCCCATTCGGTCCGGACCACACCACGCTTGGCAGATCAGGGCAACAAACCCCCTCGATCCGATCCGACCGCTGGACATGCGCCGTTGCACCGCCCGCTTCCCCCCGGTTCGGGAGCGACGCATGGGGCGACATATCGTCCACCGCCTGCTGATCCTGCTGCCCGCGCTGGTCGGGGTGCTGTTCCTGTGCTTCTGCCTGCTGCAGGTCGTGCCATCCGATCCCGCCATGATCATCGCCGGCCCGGATGCCAAACCCGAAACCGTCGCGGCCATCCGCAAGGAACTCGGCCTGGACCGGTCGATCGTCATCCAGTTCGGCGATTACATTCTGCGGGTCGCGCAGGGCGACCTGGGCCGCTCCATCATTTCCAACAAGATGGTGATCGAGGAACTGGCCAACACGGTCGGCCCGACCCTGGAACTGATGGTGGGCGCCATGCTGATGGGCGTGCCGATCGGGATCGCGATGGGGACCCTGGCGGCGGTATGGCGCGGCACGTTTGTCGATCGAGTCATCATGGCGATCTCGGTGGCCGGCGTGTCGATGCCGGTGTTCTTCATCGGCCTGATCCTGATCCAGTATGTCGGCTTCAAATGGGGCCTGCTGCCGTTCACCGGGCGGGAGGGCCCGATCTGGGCCGGCGGGCTACCCAATATGATCCTCCCGGCGGTGACCCTCGGCGCCGTGCTGATCGGCCCGATCGCGCGCATGACCCGCACCGCGGTGTTGGAGGTCCTGGGCGCCGATTTCGTCCGCACCGCCCGTGCCAAGGGCCTGCGGGAGCGCACGGTGATCATCCACCACGCGCTGCGCAACGCGCTGATTCCGGTGGTGACCCTGATCGGGCTGCAAGCCGCGTTCCTGCTGGGGGGCGCGGTGGTGACCGAGACCATGTTCTCCTGGCCCGGCGTCGGACGGCTCGCTGTGGGCGCCATTCTGTCCAGCGATTTCCCCACCGCCCAGGGCGCCATCATGATCCTGGCGCTGGCCTTCCTGCTGATCAATCTGATCGTGGACGTGATCTACGCCTGGCTCGACCCAAGGGTGCAACGCGGATGAGTGGCGAAACCACGACGATGGCGGGCGCCGCTCCCGCCGAAACCCAACCGGTGCTGACAAGTCGAGCGGGGGTGCTGCGCAGGCTGGCGCGGGACAAGGTGGCGTTTGTCGCGGCCCTGTTCCTGACATTTGTCGTGATCATGGCGGCGCTGGCGCCCTGGGTCTCGCCCTACGATCCGTATTTCACCGATCTGACGAAGGTGATGCAGCCGCCCAACGAGGTGAACTGGTTCGGCACCGACAGCACCGGGCGCGATATTCTCAGCCGCATCATCTACGGCACCCGCACGACCCTGCTGATGGGACTTGCCGGCGTGCTCATCGGCGGTGTTCTCGGTGCCGTCCTGGGTTTGCTGGCGGCGTTCTACCGCCGGCTGGACGGCTGGATCATGCGTCTGGTCGACATCATGCTGGCATTTCCCGCCATCCTGATCGGCCTGGCCGTCGCCGCCATCTTCGGCGCCGGCATCACCTCGGTCGTTATTGCCCTGGTGTTCGCCGCCGTCCCCACCGTTGCCCGGGTCGCGCGCGGCGCGGCGATCGGCATCATGAGCCAGGAGTTCATGGAGGCCGGACGTGTTATCGGCGTGTCCGATTTCACCTTGCTTTGGCGCTATCTGACCCTGAACTGCATCTCCACGATCTTCGTCTATCTGACATTGCGGTTCGGCCAGGTGATCCTGATCGGTTCGACGTTGAGTTTCCTGGGGATGGGCGCGCAGCCGCCCACGGCGGAACTCGGCATGATGGCATCCCAGGGACGCGATTTCCTGTTCCTTGCCCCGCATATCGCCACCATCCCCAGCATGGCGATCTTCGCCATCGTGCTCGCCGCCAATCTGCTGGGCGACGCCTTGCGTGACGTGCTCGATCCCCGCTTGCAGCAATGATCCGGAGGCTTTTTCGTATGCGATACCTGATCGGGTTGGCGCTGGCCCTGATGCTGACAGCCCCGGCCGCGGCGCAGACCCTGACCATGCTGCGCAACATCGACGCGCCGCACTACGACCCTGCGCGCACCTCCTCCGGCGCAACCACCGAGGTCAGTTTCCTGATCGGCGATACGTTGGTGGGGTTGGATTACGACCTGAAAACCGTCACCCCGCTGCTGGCCAGTTCCTGGACGGTCAGCCCCGACGGCAAACTTTACACGTTCAAGCTGCGCGACGACGTGACGTTCTGCTCCGGCAAGAAGATGACCGCCGACGATGTGGTCTACAGCTTCAAGCGCGTGTTGGATCCGGACATCCGCGCGCCGTTCCTTTGGCGGATGGGACCGGTGAAAGAAGTCCGCGCCCCCGACCCCTACACCGTCGAATACGAACTGACCGCGCCGTATGGGGAGTTGTTGCTGCAACTGACGAACTTCCAGGCCACCATCGTCAACAAGGACAATGTGGAGGCGCTGGGCAAGGATTTCGGCGTCAAGGGCATCGACGGCACCGGCCCGTTCTGCTTCCAGTCGTGGGAGCCACGCAACCATATCATCGCCACCCGCCACGCGGCCTATAAATGGGGGCCGCCGATCTATCAGAATCGCGGCCCGGTGAAATATGAGCGCCTGGTCTGGAAGATGGTGCCCGAAGAAGCCGCGCGTCTGGCCGCGATGGCCAGCGGCCAGGTCGATCTGACCTACAGCATGCCCGACCAATACCTGCCGCAACTGTCGAAAATGCCAAACCTGCAAGTGCTGCGTCCGGAAGCCGATCTGCGGCTGTTCTATCTGGGCTTCAAGATCAGCCGCGACAACGTCTCCGACGTGCGGGTCCGGCGCGCCTTGAGCATGGCCATCGACCGCAAGCAGATCGTCGATTCGATCTATTTTGGCAACGGGGAGCCGGCGACGACCTTCGTGCACCCGAAAACCCCGGATTTCGCCCCGGCATCCGAGTCGCCGTTCAACCGCTACGATCCCCAGGCTGCCGCGGCGCTGCTGGATGAAGCCGGCTGGAAAATGGGCACCGACGGATTCCGCTACAAGGACGGCAACAAGCTGACGATCCAGTTGTACGGGTTTGCCGGCGGACGCTCCCCCAAAGTGACGGAGGCAACGCAAGGGTTCTGGCGCAAGATCGGCGTCGATCTGCGCTTGCAGATGTGGGACGGAACGATCGTGTTCGCCAAACTGGCACAGCAGGACTATGATATGTGGTCGATTGCCTTCCCCTACTCCTCGGCGGGCGATGCACTGCGGCTCTATTTCCACTCCGGCAACATCCCCACACCGAACCGGATGAACTGGAAGGACCCGGAAACCGACAGATTGCTGGATATCGGCAACACCGCGCTCGATCCCGCGGAACGCTTTGCCGCGCTGGCCCAGGTGCAGAAGATCGTGCAGGATCAGGCATTATGGGTGCCGCTGGTGCATGAAGGCCTGGCGCTGGTGGTCAACAAGCGGGTCAAGAACATCCGCGCGCACCATGTCTATACATCCATGGTCTACAAACTGCTCGACGCCACGCCATAAGCTCGGCATCGCGATCGGACGACAGGGAGGCAGCAATGAAAAATTCAATACTTGGGTCGATCCTGGCGGTTGGTCTGGCCGCCATGCCGCTGGCTGCTGCCGCCCAGACCTTGAACGTGATGCGCGCGACCGATGCCCCACATTTCGACGGGCAGAGAACGACGTGGTCGCCAAGCTCCGACATCGTCAACATGATCCAGGACACCCTGGTGGCACTGGATTGGGACGGCAAAACGCCGATCCCCTATCTGGCGAAATCGTGGGAGGTCAGCGCCGACGGCAAGACCTATACGTTCCAACTGCGTGATGACGTCACGTTCTGCAGCGGTAAGAAATTCACCGCCGAGGATGTCGTCTACACCTTCAACCGCCTGAAAGCGCCGGAAACCCGCGGTCCCTATGCCTGGCGCGCCGGGGAGATCAAGGAGGTCCGTGCCACCGGCCCCTATACAGTGTCCTACGAATTGAACGCCCCGTATTCGGAGTTGCTGCTGCAACTGACGATGTTCACCAACACCATCCACAACAAGGACAGTGTGGAGGCGCTGGGCAAGGATTATGGCGTCAACGGCATCGACGGCACCGGCCCCTGGTGTTTCGTCGCCTGGCGCCCGCGCACCCAAATCGACCTGAAGCGCCACGACGCCTATCGGTGGGGCCCATCAATGTACACCAACAAGGGGCCGGTGAAGTTCGAGAAGATGGTCATCAAGATCGTCCCCGAGGAATCGAGCCGCGTCGCCGCCATGCTGTCCGGGCAGTTCGACTACACCAGCGGCTTCCCCTCCGCCTTCATCGCCCAGGCGAAAGCGGCGCCCATGCTGCAAGTGCAGCAGGCCAAGCCGAACTTTCAGTTGCTGTATTATGGCTACAAGACCACGCGGCCGCTGGTTGCGGACCGGCGGGTGCGGGAAGCGATGAACATCGCGATCAACCGCGCCGAACTTGTGAAGGGGATCCTGGCCGGAAATGCCGACCCCGCCTATACCTATGTCGATCCCGATGCCCTGGACTACGATCCCGCCACCGCTAGCATCATCAAGGAAGACGCGGAACGCGCGAAACGCCTGCTGGACGAAGCCGGCTGGAAACCCGGGGCCGATGGCATTCGCGAAAAGGACGGCGTGAAACTGGCGCCGAAAGTCTACTACACCTCGGCCGGCAACTCCCCCAAGGTGTCGGAGGCGATTCAGGGCTATCTGCGCAAGATCGGTGTCGACTGGCGCCTGCACCCGTGGGATTCGACGATCGCGCCGATTAAAATGGGTGAACAGGACTACGAAATCTGGACCGTGACGGTGCCGTATCTGGCGGCCGGCGACCTGATGAACATCTACTTCGATTCCAAGAACATCCCCACGCCGAACCGGATGAACTACCGGGACGAGGAAACCGACCGCCTGCTCGCCGCCGGGCGCATGGCGCTGAACGACGCGGACCGAACCAAAGCCTATTTCGGCGTTCAGCAGCGGGTCATGCATGAGCATCTGATGATGCCGGTGATGAACATCAACATGTACACCGTCAGCAACAAGAAGCTGAAAGGTGTCCGGCCGCACATGATCTACCAGAATACGTTCTACAAAGGGCTCGACCTGTCCTTCTGACAGTTCGCCAAGACGAGAAGGAAGGCGACAATGAAATCCATTCTGCGGTCCGTCACATTCGCGGCGGCACTCGGGATCGCCTCCGCCGGCACCCAGGCCCAGGCCCAGACCTTGAGCGTGATGCAATCGCTGGAGGCGCCGCATCTCGATGCCCAGCGCACCAGTTGGGGGCCGACCGGCATCGTCGCGCTGCTGGCCCAGGACACGCTGGTCGCGCTGGACTGGGATGCCAAGACGCCGATCCCGCACCTCGCGAAGTCCTGGACCATCAGTCCCGACGGCCGCACCTATACGTTCCAGTTGCGCGATGACGTGACCTTCTGCAGCGGCAAGAAATTCACCTCCGCCGACGTCGTCTACACCTTCAACCGCCTGATGGAACTGGGCAATCGCGCCCCGTTCGGCTGGCGCGCCGGGCGCCTGAAGGAAGTCCGCGCGACCGGTCCCTATACCGTCGAGTATGAATTGTCGGAGGCGTACTCGGAGTTGCTGCTGCAACTGACGATGTGGACCAACGTCATCATCAACAAGGACAACGTCGAAGCGCTGGGCAAGGACTACGCCATCTCCGGTCTGGACGGCACCGGCCCGTGGTGCTTCGTCGAATGGAAGCCGCGCACCGAAACCATCCTGCGCCGTAACGATGCCTATCGCTGGGGCCCGTCGATGTACAAGAACCCGGGCCCGGTGAAGTTCGATCGGATGGTGATCAAGATCATCCCCGAGGAATCGAGCCGCCTTGCCGCCATGATGGCCGGCACGTTCGATTATACCAGTTCGTTTCCGCGCCAGTTCGTGAACCAAGCCAAGGCCAGCCCGAACCTGGTGGTGCAGGAAGCCGAAGGCGCCTTCGGGTTGCTGTATTTCGGCTTCAAGGCATCGCGCGACATGGTGTCCGACCCGCGGGTGCGTGAAGCCATGAGCATTGCCATCAACCGCGACGAAATCAACAAAGGCATCATGCTGGGTCACGCCAAGCCGGCCTTCACCTATGTCGATCCCACCGCCCAGGACTACGCACCCAAGACCGCCGGGATCATCAAGCAGGACGTCGAACGCGCCAAACGCCTGCTGGATGAAGCCGGTTGGAAGATGGGCAGCGACGGCATCCGCGAAAAGGACGGCGTGAAACTGGCGCCGAAAGTCTACTTCACCATCGGCAACAACTCGGTGCGCCCGGCCGAGGCGATCCAGGGCTATCTGCGTAAGGTGGGCATCGACTGGCGGTTGAACCCGCTCGATTCCAGCATTTCACCGATTCGGATGAACGAGCAGGACTACGAAGTGTGGTCCGTCACCGTGCCCTATATGTCGGCGGGCGACCTGATGAACCTCTATTTTGATTCCAGGAACATCCCGGCGCCGAACCGGATGAACTGGAAGGACCCGCGCACCGACGAATTGCTGGCCGCCGGCCGTATGGCGCTGACACCGGCGGACCGCACCAAGAATTATCAGGAGGTGCAGGAACTGGTCATGAGCCAGCATCTGTGGATGCCGGTGCTGGAAGTCACCATCCACCAGATCACCAACAAGCGTCTGAAGAACACCCGCCCGCACATGCTCTACAACAGCACCATCTACAAGGCGCTGGACTTCTCTTACTGAACCAAGAACCGTCCGCATCCTGCAAACCGGAGCCTTCATGGCCGACCCAATCCTGCAAATCCGCGACCTGAAGACCTATTTCGATACCGATCGCGGATTGTTCCGGGCGGTGGATGGCATCAGCTTCGACGTGGCGTCCGGACGCACCGTCGGGCTGGTGGGCGAATCCGGTTGCGGCAAAAGCGTCACCTCCCTGTCGATCATGGGCCTGATCCCGATGCCGCCAGGGCGGATCGACGCCGGGGAAATTCGCTTCGAGGGCCGCGACGTCCTGAAATTGTCCTCCGATGAACGCCGCTCGCTGCGGGGCGGCAAGATGTCGATGATCTTCCAGGAACCGATGACATCTTTGAATCCGGTGCACACCGTCGGGCATCAGATCATCGAGTGTATCCGCGCCCATATGCCGATCTCGATGGACGCGGCCCGCAAACGCGCGATCGAGATGCTGGACCTGGTGCGCATCCCGTCCTCGGCGTCGCGTATCGACGATTATCCCCACCACATGTCGGGCGGCATGCGCCAGCGGGTGATGATCGCGATGGCGCTCTCCTGCGATCCCAGCCTGCTGATCGCGGACGAACCGACAACCGCCCTGGATGTGACGATCCAGGCCCAGATCCTCGACCTGTTGCGCGACCTGCAATCCCGCCTCGGCATGGCGATCCTGATCATCACCCACGATCTGGGCGTGATCGCGGAAATCGCCGATGAGGTCGTGGTGATGTATGCCGGCAAGATCGTGGAAACCGCCCCGGTCCGCGACCTGTTCGGCGATCCGCAGCACCCCTACACGATCGGCCTTTTGGGCTCGATCCCGCGTCTGGACGCGGACCGCGTGCGGCTTCCCACCATCGAGGGCACCGTGCCCAGTCCCAGCAATCAGCCGAAAGGGTGCCGGTTTTCGCCGCGCTGCCCCTTCGCGGATCGGCGCTGTCGGGAAGAACCGCCGCCGTTACTGGAAATCTCGCCCGGGCATCACGCCGCCTGCTGGAAGGCGCCCATCGAACTCCATGTTGGGGTGGCGGCATGACCGAGGCACCGGTTCTTCAGGTCCGAAACCTCGTCAAGCATTTCCCGATCCGCCGCGGCATGATCATGGCGAGGACGGTGGGTCATGTGCGCGCCGTGGACGATGTCAGCTTCGAGATCGCACGCGGGGAAACCCTGGCCTTGGTGGGCGAGTCCGGCTGCGGCAAGTCCACCACCGGGCGCCTGATCCTGCGCCTGATCGAGCCCACCAGCGGGTCCGTCAACTTCCAGGGCACCGATATTGCCGGCCTCGACAAGCCCACCCTGCGCAAGATGCGCAAACATATGCAGTTCATCTTCCAGGACCCCTACGCCTCCCTGAACCCCCGCATGACGGTGGGGGAGATGCTGACCGAGCCGTTGAACGTCCACGGTCTGGAGCAAGGTCCGGCCCAACAGGCGCGGGTGCGGGAGTTGCTGCAACTCGTCGGGCTGCTGCCCGAGCACGCCAGCCGCTACCCGCACCAGTTCTCCGGCGGGCAGCGCCAGCGCATCGGCATCGCCCGTGCCCTGGCGGTGCAGCCGGACCTGATCATCTGCGATGAGCCGGTCTCGGCGCTGGACGTGTCGATCCAGGCACAGGTGGTCAATCTGTTGCAAAATCTGCAGCAGCGCTTCGGCCTGTCCTATCTGTTCATCGCGCATGACCTGGCGGTGGTGAAGCACATCAGCGACCGGGTCGCGGTGATGTATCTAGGCAAGCTGGTGGAAGTCGCCGACAAGCGTTCTCTTTATGCCAACCCGCTGCATCCCTACACCCAGGCCCTGCTGTCGGCGATTCCGAAGCCCGATCCGACCCTGGACAGCGAGCGGATCATCCTGACCGGCGATGTCCCCAGCCCGATCAACCCGCCCGCGGGCTGTCGGTTCAATACACGCTGTCCCTACGCCCAGGATCGCTGCCGCAAGGAGGAGCCGTTGCTGCGCGACGCAGGCGGCCCAACCGGTGGAACCCATCGCGTGGCCTGCCACTTCTTCGAAACGATCGTGCCGGTTGCGCACCCGACCAGCGGCAAATCCACCCTGGGCGGAAAATTCGCCGAACGTCTGGCCTTGTTCGAGGCGGCCAAGACCCGGGCCGTCTGATCGGCCCCCCGCACGCGGCGTTGTCGAACCGAACGTGGCAACGATCTTCGACCCGCGAGGACTGGGGCGCCGCATGACCGTCGGACCTCCACCGTGACAACATTCGACGCCGCCGCCTGGCTGTTCGTCCTTGCGGCGGCGATCGGCGTCGCCAACGACCGCTGGTTCCATCTCCCCCGCAACATCGCCCTCCTGCTCGGCTCTTTATGCATGGCATCCGGGGTCATGGCTGTCGACACCTGGCTGATCCAGGGCAAGAGCGTGGCCTATTGGCGCAACCGGATCGAGCACGCCAATCTGTCCGGCGTGCTGCTGGACGGCGTTCTCGCGCTGCTGTTGTTCGCCGGCAGCCTGCATGTGGACCTGCGGGAATTGCGGGACCGCGCCTGGCCGGTGGCGCTGCTCGCGACCATCGGCGTGGTGGTGACGACGGGGCTATTCGGCGTCGGGTTCCACCTGCTGACCCTGCTGTTCGGCCAACCCGTCCCGCTGATCTGGTGCCTGGTCCTGGGTGTCATCCTGGCCCCGACCGACGCCGTGGTGGTGGAGGGTTTGCTGCGTCAGGTCAGGATGCCGGCGGTCCTGCGCGGCACGATCTCGGGCGAGAGCCTGTTCAACGACGGCGCGGCGGTGGTGCTGTTCCTGGCCGCGCTGGCGATTGCTGACGGGCGGCCCGACGTGATCGGCCAAGGTCGGCTGGCCCTGAAGATTCTGGAAGAGGTGGTTCTGGGCGGGCTGCTTGGCTGGGCAGGCGGCTACGCGGTGGTGAGGGTCTGTCGGACCCTGACGGACCGGTCGCTGGAGGTCATCGTCTCGTTGGCCCTGGCCCTGGGCATCTATCGCCTGGCCGCGGCGTTCGGTGTGTCAGGCCCGATCGCGGTAGTCGCGGCCGGTCTGGCCTTTCGCCATTTGCCGCGGCGCGGCCGGATCGTCGCGACGACCGGGTCAGATGGCGGGGCCGTCGCGGCTGCGCATCCATCGACGAACACGCTGGCGTCCTGGAACGTGATCGACGACCTGCTGAACACGCTGCTGTTCATGCTGATGGGGTTTCAGCTTCTGGCGGTGACCATGGTGTCCGCCGTTTCGATCCTGCTGCCGCTGGGCTTCCTGCTGGCGGTTCTGGCGCGGGCCGTCAGTGTTTGCCCGGCGATGCTGCTGCTGCCCGTGCCTTTTTTCGATCGGCTCCGAGGCGTCTTGGTGCTGACCTGGACCGGCCTGCGCGGCGGCATATCGATCGCGCTGGTGCTGACGTTGCCGGAGACACCGCACCGCGACCTGCTGCTCGCCGTGGGCTATGGCGTGGTGATCGCAACGATCGTGGTGCAGGGGCTGACGGTGCCGCAGGTGTTGCGCGCGCTGTACCGCCCCGGACCCGGCAAGGCGGCGGCCCGCACCGACTGATCGTCACGCGATTGCCATCGCAAACACGGGTGACGCGATGGTGCGGATGGGGCTAGAGCATGATCACGCTGAGCGGAACGTAACAGCGTGTGAATCAAGCGATCAAACAAAGAGCCTGAGCATGATCACGCTGAGCGGAACGTAACAGCGTGTGAATCATGCGATCAAACAAAGAGCTAGAGCGGTTTGCCGTTTCCAGACAGGGTGAAACCGCTCTAGAGCAGGGATGGGCAGGACCAATGCCCGATCCGCGCTCTTTGGCCGAGGGTGCGACGAAGCCGAACGGAGAGGTTTGGATGATGCTGGTGGTGTTGGCGGGAGCGAAATTGCGTGTTCTCCGTTTCCCTTTCGGGTCTACGGGCGGTGTAGGCCGCCCGATCTGACCGGCATCCCACAGATACAGCGGCGCCAAACTCCAGGCGCTAGGACCCCAGGCGCTAGGACCCCAGGCGATCGGGCCCGAGGCGTATGACCGCCGCCAAGGTCCCGATGCTGGCCGCCGGCCGACGCTTGCCGAACCTTTGGGACATCGCGGCGATGCTGTGCGTGTTCGGGGTGCTGGCCGGCACCACCCATGTGGCGCAGGGCACCTTCACCAGCATCGACGCGCCGGGTGCGACCGAGATCAGCCTGGACCCCGCCAACCTGCCCGAATATGCGGTGCGCACCACCTTGCGCATGTTCGCCGCTCTGTTCCTGTCGCTGGTGTTCACCTTCACCTACGGCACCGCCGCCGCCAAAAGCCGTCGCGCCGGCATGATCCTGATACCGATCCTGGACGTGTTGCAGTCGGTGCCGATCCTGGGCTTCCTGACCTTCACCGTCGTCTTCTTCATGAGCCTGTTTCCCGGCCAGGTGATCGGCCTGGAACTGGCGGCCATCTTTGCGATTTTCACCAGCCAGGCCTGGAACATGGCGTTCAGCATGGTGCAGTCGCTGAAGACCGTGCCGCCGGACCTGTTGGAAGCCTCGCACGGCTTCCAGTTGTCCGCCTGGCAGCGCTTCTGGCGGCTGGAAGTGCCGTTCGCCGTGCCAGGACTGGTCTGGAACACCATGATCTCGATGTCCGGCGGCTGGTTCTTCGTGGTGGCCTCGGAGGCGGTCTCGGTCGGCAACAGCACCTGGAAACTGCCGGGCATCGGCTCCTATGTCGCGGTGGCGTTGGAGCAGCGGGACATCGCCGCTGTCCTCTATGCGATCCTGGCGATGCTCGCGGTCATCCTGGCCTATGACCAGTTGCTGTTCCGCCCGCTGGTGGCGTGGTCGGCGAAGTTCCGGATGGAAACCACGGCCGGCGCCACCGCGACCGATCCCTGGGTGCTGCGGTTGATGCGGCGCACGCGGCTGCTGGCCGCGATCGTCGATGCGATCGGCGGTGCTGCCGCCTCGGTCGGACGGCTGCGGCTGACATTTCTCACCCCGAAGGCGACCGCGCCACGGGAGGCGTCCCGCGTCGTCGATGGGGTCTGGCTGCTGGTCCTGGCGATCGTGCTGGCCTGGATCGGCTGGCAGGTTGCTCTTTTCGGTGCGACCGAGCTCTCCGGGTCGGACCTGCTGGACGCGCTGGGCCTCGGCCTGATCACGTTCCTGCGAGTGGCCGCGATGATCGTTCTGGCCAGCCTGGTCTGGGTCCCGATCGGCGTCTGGTTCGGCCTGCGGCCCGTCTGGGCGCGTCGAGTCCAACCGGTCGCGCAATTCCTGGCGGCGTTTCCGGCCAATTTGCTGTTTCCCCCCTTCGTCATGACGATCGTCTATTTCCGGCTCAGCCCGGATATCTGGCTGACCCCGCTGATGATCCTGGGGACGCAGTGGTACATCCTGTTCAACGTCATCGCCGGCGCCGCGGCGTTTCCGGGCGATCTGCGTGAAGCCTCCAGCAGCCTGCAGATCGGCGGCTGGCTGTGGTGGCGCCGCGTCATGCTGCCGGGCATTTTTCCCCACTACATCACCGGCGCCATGGCGGCATCCGGCGGATCGTGGAACGCCGCGATCGTGGCCGAGGTCGCGTCCTGGGGCGATACCAAACTCACCGCCCACGGCCTGGGCGCCTATATCGCCGACGCGACCGAGCGCGGCGACATCCCGCGCGTCCTGCTGGGCGTCATCATCATGTCGGCGTTCGTCGTGTTGCTGAACCGCGTGCTGTGGCGGCCCTTGCAGGCATATGCCGGCCGCTGGCTGACCATGAGTTGAGGGACCCCATGATGCCCACACCCAACCCTCCCGTGGCACTGCTGGAAGTGCGCAACTGCCGGCAATCCTACCACAAGGACGCCACCGCCGATCTGGTCGTGCTCGACGAGGTCAACGTCACCCTCCACGAAGCCGAAATCGTCGCTTTGCTGGGGCGGTCCGGTTCCGGAAAGTCTACATTGTTGCGTATTGTCGCCGGGCTGCTGGCGCCGACCTCCGGGCAGGTGTTGTGGCGCGGCATGCCGGTGCACGGTCCGGCCGACGGCGTGGCCATGGTGTTTCAAAGTTTTGCCCTGTTCCCCTGGCTGACCGTGCAGGAAAACGTCGAACTCGGCCTTCAGGCGCGCCGCATCCCCCGAGCGGAACTGGAACGGCGCGCGGAAGCCGCGATCGATCTGATCGGCCTGGGCGGGTTCGAGAGCGCCTATCCCAAGGAATTGTCCGGCGGCATGCGCCAGCGGGTGGGATTGGCTCGGGCGCTGGTGGTGCATCCCGACCTGCTGCTGATGGATGAGCCGTTCAGCGCGCTGGATGTGCTGACGGCGGAAACCCTGCGCACCGACCTGATCGACCTGTGGGCCGACGGCAAGCTGCCTGCCAAATCTGTGCTGATGGTGACCCACAATATCGAGGAAGCGGTGCTGATGTGCGACCGCATCCTGGTGTTCTCGTCCAATCCGGGCAAGGTCGCCAGCGAGGTCCGCATCCCGTTCCCGCATCCGCGCAACCGCCTGGATCCGGCGTTCCGGCAAATGGTCGACGACATCTATGCGTTGATGACCAGGCGTGCGCCGGTCAGCCCGCGCGCGACCGCCGCGCCGCCGCCCCACCCGATGGCAACGCCCTTGCAGCGGGTCGGAACCAACCAGATGTCGGGGCTGATGGAGGCCCTGGCCGGACCACCCTATCTCGGTCGCGCCGATCTGCCGGCCTTGGCGGGGTCGTTGCAGTATGAGGTGGATGAGTTGTTGCCGCTGGGCGAAACCTTGCAGCTGCTGCGGTTCGCGCTGCTGGAAGACGCGGACATCCTGCTGACCGAAGCCGGCCGCCAATTCGTCAACGCGGAAACCGAGGCACGGAAACATATCTTCGCCGAAGCGTTGCGCGCGCAGGTCCCGCTGGTCGGCATGATCCGCCAGGTGCTGGACGAACGCTGGAACCATCGCGCCTCCGCCGTCCGGTTCCGCGACGAACTGGAAGACCATATGTCGCCGGATTATGCCGAGGACACGTTGCGGACGGTTATCGGATGGGGACGTTACGCCGAACTGTTCAGTTACGACGAGGAAGCGGAACAGTTCAGCCTGGACGATATCGAGTAGGGCAGGACGTCATGCCAACGGCCCGAACCATTGGCCGATGCCCCCCTCTCACACCCTCGTCATTGCCCCCCCTCACCGTCATTGCCGGGCTCGACCCACGGCTGTCCGGTTTAAATTCGCCCTCCTGCCGCCATAGGAATATCCCCCCACCTGGGTCCTCGCCCCGGCGCCCCGCATTCACGCCGCGGCCGCTCAATCGGGATCGTGCCGACCGGTTGCA
>CALQHT020000094.1 GCA_943330455.2 Nitrosovibrio sp. Nv4
AGGCTGTGTATGACTGTATTCCTGTGCGGTTCCATGTGATTCGACCCTGTCCCGATTCGCGGTGTTGCGATGGGTTCGAGTCGAATCCATAAATATGGAAAGTACAAGTTATTTAAACCGGACAGCCGTGGGCTTGACCCGGCAACCCGCGCTTCAACGGCAGGGGGTGGGTCGGCGGATCAGTTCCGGCAATGACGATAAGGTGACGCCTATGGGTCATTACTTCGGCCGGTTGGTATTACGCGGGCGCTGAAGGACATCTCGGATGGATACGGTTGAGATCACCTATCGTTATGGGACTCACGACACTGCGGAACGCACCAGACCAACCGATCCCGAGGCGGCACGCCTCCGTCTGAACACCGGCAACGCGGCCTTCGCATCCCTGCTGGATGGCCTGACAGATGGCGGGTCCGTTCGGCGGCGGGTGGTCGATGTCGATGTCGAGGATCTGGGGATGATGGACGGGGAACCCGGCATTCCTCGCCATCGTCCGTTCGCCGCGGTTCTCGGATGTTCGGATGCAAGGGTGCCGGTGGAACTGCTCTTCGGCGAGGGGCCGAACGACCTGTTCGTGGTCCGGGTCGCCGGCAATGGCCTGGGTGGGGACGTTCTGGGCAGCCTGAAATATGCGATGGACCATCTGAAGACCATCCGGCTGGCCGTCGTCCTCGGCCATAGCGGCTGCGGCGCCCTGACCGCGGCGGTCGATCTGTTCATGCGACCGGCTGAGTATTTGTCCCTGGCGACTAGCCACGCGCTGCGGGGGCTTCTCGATCGGCAGTTGATCGTCGTGCAGGCCTGCTCCCGCCAATTGGTGCGCAGGTTCGGGGCGGACGTGACGGAGCGACCGGGCTACCGCTCCGCGCTGATCGAAACGGCGATCGCGTCGAATGCGGCGCTGTCGGCCTACACGATCCAGCAGGAGATTTCTCGGGTGAACCCGGATGGGCCGCGTGCCGTGTTCGGGGTGTATCTGCTGCGAACCCGGGAAGTATGGGCACCGACCGCCGACGATTCTGGGTCGGTCGGGTTGGCCTATCCGCCGAACGACGAGGCGTCGTTCCTGGCTTTTGGAGAGGCGATGGTCGCGTCGGAGCGGATCGTATCGTTGCTGACGTAGTGGGGCCGCGCGGGGCCGGGTATTGCCCGGGCCCCGCGATGGCAGACTACTCCGCGGCTTCCTGGGGAAGGTAAATTTCCTTGCCCTTATCCGCGAACTCCTTGCTCTTCTCTTCCATGCCCGCCATCCGCTCGGCTTCAACCCGAATATCCTGGGAGATCCGCATGGAGCAGAATTTCGGCCCGCACATGGAACAGAAATGCGCGACCTTGTGCGCTTCCTTGGGCAGGGTTTCGTCGTGGAAGTTCCGCGCCGTGTCCGGGTCCAGCGACAGGTTGAACTGATCCTGCCAGCGGAATTCGAACCGCGCCCTGCTGACCGCGTCATCCCGCAATTTCGCCGCCGGGTGGCCCTTTGCCAGATCGGCAGCGTGCGCCGCGATACGGTAGGTAATCACGCCGGTCTTGACGTCGTCACGGTTCGGCAGCCCCAGATGCTCCTTCGGCGTCACGTAGCAGAGCATCGCGGTTCCGAACCAGCCGATCATGGCCGCGCCGATCGCGCTGGTGATGTGGTCGTAGCCCGGCGCGATATCGGTGGTCAGCGGCCCAAGCGTGTAGAACGGGGCTTCGCCGCATTCGCGAAGCTGCTTGTCCATGTTGATCTTGATCTTGTGCATCGGCACGTGGCCGGGGCCTTCGATCATCACCTGGCAGCCCTTGTCCCAGGCGACCTTCGTCAGTTCGCCCAAGGTCTCCAGTTCGCCGAACTGCGCCGCGTCGTTGGCGTCGGCGTTGGAGCCCGGCCGCAGACCGTCGCCCAAGGAGAACGACACGTCATACTTGCGCATGATGTCGCAGATCTCGTCGAAGCGCTCGTAGAGGAAGCTCTCCTTGTGGTGCGACAGGCACCAGCGCGCCATGATCGACCCGCCACGTGACACGATGCCAGTCACGCGCTTGGCGGTCAGCGGCACGTATTTCAGCCGCACGCCGGCATGGATGGTGAAGTAGTCGACGCCCTGCTCCGCCTGCTCGATCAGGGTGTCCTTGAACACTTCCCAGTCCAGCTTGGAGGCATCGCCGTCCACCTTCTCCAGCGCCTGGTAGATCGGCACCGTGCCGATCGGCACCGGGGAGTTGCGGAGGATCCAGCCGCGGATGTTGTGGATGTTCCGGCCCGTGGACAGGTCCATCACGGTGTCGGAGCCCCAGCGGATCGCCCAGACCAGCTTTTCGACCTCTTCGGCCGCGCTGGACGTGACGGCGGAGTTGCCGATATTGCCGTTGATCTTCACCAGGAAGTTGCGGCCGATGATGACCGGTTCCAGCTCCGGGTGGTTGATATTGGCCGGGATGATGGCGCGCCCGCGGGCGATTTCGCTGCGGACGAATTCCGGGGTGATAAAGGCCGGGATTTCGGCGCCGAAGCTTTCGCCGTCGGCGACGCGCTCTTCCGCACCCTCGATCATCTTGTGGCGGCCCATGTTTTCTCGATGGGCGACGTAGATCATTTCCTCGGTGATGATGCCGGCGCGGGCATATTCATACTGCGTGACCATCTGGCCGGGCTTGCCGCCATAGATCGGCAGTTCCGCCGGGCAGCCGGGCACCAGCTTGCCGTCGCCGATATTGCCGTTGTCTTCCGGCTTCACCGCGCGTGGGGTGATCCGATTGAAGCCACGCCGAGCGATCCATTGCGCGCGGACCGGCGGCAGACCGGCTTCCAGGTCGATGGTCGCGGTCGAGTCCGTGTAGATGCCGGAGCAGTCATAGGCGCGATACGGCTCTTCCTTCGCCGTTGGGTCCAGCGTGATCTCGCGGAACGGGACCATGATGTCGGGATGGCCCTCGGGGCTGCTGTAGATCTTGTGCGACCCGGCGATCGGGCCGGTGGTCACCGTGCTCGGACGGGCAGCGGTTTTCGATTGGACCGTCATGGACCTCTCCTTGCGTCGTATGGGGGCCATGTTTGGCGTGGGGAGGGTGTTGCCAGGAAGATAAAGCAGTTGGCGATCCCGTCCCTACGCCGGCATGACCCGGTTCAGGTTCAAGGGTCACGGTGCCGTCGGAGATCAACTCCGACCATGCCGTCTCTCAGCCCCTAAAGCGGGACTCCCCTCGGTAAGCGATCATCATGCGAGAGTCGCGGGCTTGAGTCAAATGGCGGTTCGCCCGCGGTCAGCCCATTTCCCGTCCGCGGATCGAGGGCCCACCTGACGCATCCAGGCGTTCGCCGATCCGGCGATAAAGCTCCCGATCCTCGATCACCATTTTTTCGATCCGCGCCTTCAGCCCCGCGTCGAGTTCATTGCGGGAGATGAACCGCCGCGACGTGTTGGCGCGCCGGGTCGTCAGGCCCCAGCGCGATGCCAGCCATTGGTCGTAGCGAGACGTGTCGGTCACCTCGATATCCGAACCGGCGATATAGGTGATGGCCGATTCGGCCGTCCCACTGCCAAGGGACGCACAGAGAATGTTCGGGCGAATCACCCCCGGGTCGGCCAGCATCCGAGTGGCGAGGTGCACGATCTGCGCCTGGTCCGGTACGTCGGGAAACCGCGTCAGATCGAGCTTCTTCAGCCATTGGCGGGTATCGACCGCTCGGCCGTCAGGGTCCGTGCTGAATCGAGTCAGGCGATAATTGATCGACGAAATCAGGATGTCGACCGGATCGCGCACGACCGTGAAAATCTGGTCGGTCGGGCGGATCAGGTTCTGGCTGACATAGCGTCGCAAGGGCACATGCCCGCGCACGAACCAGGTATCGACCAAGGGGGCCGCGATCACCAGATTGCGCAAATAAAGCAGCAGGCCCTCCGGCGTGAACGAGTCCGGATGATCCAGGGTGCCGATCACCGTGTGGAACCGCTGTTCCAGCGCCAGCGACAGATCCGTCCCGGCGCATTTCGGCACATGCACGAAGATGACCCGGCGCTTTTCGGGAAACGCGTCCAGCAGGTTTTTCAGGATGCCGCGCCGGAACGCGTCGCCCAGCAGGGTCTGTTTGAAGCAGGCGGCTGGCTCGATGTCCTCGATGGACGCGGGCGAGGTGCCCAGCATGGCGCGATACAGATGATGCGATCGGACGTCGGTGAAGTCGATCCGATCGGCCAACCCGTCGATGCCGGTCTCACGCTCGAACAGGGCCAGCAATTGAAACATGTCCCGAGCATTGCGGGGGGGCGCAAAGCGCATGTCGGTTCGCCTTTCAGCGGGTTCGCGAAGACATCTGAAGGGCGGCACCCGTCGGATATCCCGTGGCGTCCGTGCGGTCGGTCCGGCGGTTCCGAGGAAACGCCGGACCGACCCGTTACCTCAGTTCCACTTGGTCAGCCAAAACCGCGGCAGTTCGTCCGCATAGGGCTTCAGCGCCAGGGTCTTCGACAGACCATAGGTCGTGACGTAGGTGTGCAAGGGCACAAAATACGCCCCCTCCATCGCGCGTTTGATCAATGCGCTGTAGGCCGCCTTGCGCTTTTCGGGATCCATTGTCGTGCCGCCGGCGGTGATCAGCTTCGCGGTCTCTGGATCGCGGGCATGGTCATCCGTCCCGCCACCGAAATAGACCGGCAGGATCGCCGAAACGTCGTTGATCGAGTAGGAGCCCCAGCTTCCGAGGTCCAACGGGCATTCGCCCACCTGCTGGCAGCGTTGGATCAGGGCCTGCACCTGGAGCTGACTGATCTTGGCCTTGATGCCGACCGCGCCCAGGAAGCCCTGCACCGCGGCGCCCCATTGCGGCAGTACATAGGTCACCAGCTCGGTCTCAAAGCCGTTCGGATAGCCGGCCTCGGCCAGGAGTTGCTTTGCCTTTGCCGGATCGTAGGCATATTTCACGGCGGCGTCGCCGTCGCAGCCGAACTGGGTCGGGAAGCAGGGAGCCGCCGGGACGCGCGAGCCGCCTTGCACCAGCTTGGCGGCGATCTGCTCGCGATCGATCGCGTGGAAGATCGCCTGTCGCACTTTCAGGTTCTGCAACGGCTTGTTGGCCTCGCTGGTGCCGGCGAGCTCCAAGCGCATGTAGCCGACCCGCATCGATTCCTGACGTAACGCCTGCAGCATCGGCATGCGATTGACGGGGTCGAACTGATCCGGGTTGAAATTCCAGATGAAGTCGGCGCGACCCGCCAGCAGTTCCGTCATTTCGGTCGCCGGGTCCGGCACGAACCGAACCGTCATCTTGCCGATCGCGGGTTTGCCTTTCGGGCTGTCGGCATAGTAGCCGGCAAATCGCTCGAAATCCACCTGGCCGGCGTCAACGCGGGTGATCTTGTAGGGTCCGGCGCCGACCGGAGACTTGGCATAGCCGTCCGGCCCAACTTTCTCCCGGTAGGCTTTCGGGTAGATCGGTAGCACCATGGCGAAATACTCAAGTGCCGCCGGGGTGGCCTTTTTCAGTTTCACGCGCACCGAAAACTCGCCGGTCTTTTCGACCGTTTCGATCCAGTTTGCATTGCTGGGGGTCGAGATCTTCGACTCGGCCGAACTGACCAGGTTCAACGTATAGACGACGTCATCGGCGGTGAACGGATCGCCATTATGGAACGTCACGCCCTGGCGCAGCGTGAAATCGATCGTCGTATCGTCCACCAGCTTCCATTCGGTCGCCAGCAGGGGCTTGGGCGCGAAGGTCTCGGGATCGCGGTAGATCAACGCGTCCCATGATTGGTGCGCGATGACCAGACCGGTCCGCAACTGGTTGTAATAGGGGTCGACATTGGTGACGGCGTCCCGAAAGACGATCCGCAGTGTGTCCGCGGATTTCTGCGCGGAGGCGGGGGATCCGGTCAGCATCGTACCGACCGCCATCGCGGCGATCATGGCTTTGAATTTCATTCGGTGCGCTCCCTGTGCGACCGAGTCAGAATAGGTCCCGGCGTGGTCCCTGGCCAGCATTCTGTGGCACCGCACAAAATGTCGGACATTCGGATGCCCATTCTGATGATTGACTTCCCGTGCCCCTACCCCTACCTCCGCGCCCTTCCTGAAAGAAGCCGAGCAAAGAGATGTCCCGCCGCAAGCCGCGCGGTCGCCCGTTGGACGGGTGGCTGGTTATCGACAAACCGCCGGGGCTGACCAGCACCGATGTGGTCAACCGCGTCCGTCGCATTTTCGACGCGCAGAAGGCTGGCCATGGTGGCACGCTCGATCCGTTGGCGACCGGGCTGCTGCCGATCGCGTTCGGCGCCGCCACCAAGACCGTACCTTATGTGATGGATGGCACGAAGCTGTACCATTTCACCCTGCGGTTCGGGGATGCGCGGGACACCGACGACGCCGACGGCCAGGTGATCGAGACCAGCGATGTCCGCCCCTCGGACGACCTGATCCGGGCGGAGCTGGCTGCGTTCCGGGGGTCCATCATGCAGGTTCCCCCGGCCTATTCAGCGGTGAAGATTGCCGGGGAGCGGGCCTATGATATGGCGCGCGAAGGGCGAGCGCCGGTGTTGGAACCACGTCCGGCGCGGGTGGATCGATTTGAACTGATCGAGCGCCCCGATCCGGACACCGCGATCTTCGAGGTTGCGTCCGGCAAGGGTGTTTATATGCGCAGCCTCGCGCGCGATCTCGCCCGGGCCTGCGGTTCGGTCGGCCATATCACTGCGTTGCGCCGGCTGCGGGTCGGCCCGTTTCTGGAGGCGTCGGCGATTCCTCTGGACAAACTGCGCGCACCGGAGGATACCGCGCCAGCTTCCCCGGACCTTCTGCTTCCGGTCGCGACCGCGCTGGCCGACATCCCGGCGCTGGCCTTGACCCAAGCGGAGGCCGTTGACCTCCTTCATGGCCAAGCAATCAGCTTGGTTACGTTGATGGGTCGTATTCCAGGGGCGGCCGATCCCGATGGGGGATTGGTCCGTGCCATGGCGGGGGGCCGCGTGCTTGGGCTGTGCCGTCTGGAAGACGGTATGATGAAGCCCGAACGGATGCTCTGAATACCGCATCCCGGCCCGCGATTTACCAACCCCTTGCAATGGAGAACCCTCGATGTCGATTACGGCGGAGCGTCGTACGACGCTCATCGGCGAGTACGCGACTGGGCAAAGCGATACCGGCAGCCCCGAAGTGCAGGTTGCCATCCTGTCCGAACGCATCACCAACCTGACGGAACATCTGAAGATCCATGCGAAGGACTTCCATTCGCGCCGGGGCCTGCTGATGCTCGTCGGCCGCCGCCGGCGGCTGTTGGACTACCTGAAGGCCAAGGATCACAAGCGGTACGAAACGCTGATCGGCCGCCTGAGCCTGCGTCGCTGACCGCGTCATCCATCACGTGATGGGGTGTGGCCGCTGACGAATCGGCATGCCCAACTATATATGCATGCAGATAGCCTCGATCCCGCGTCAATCGTGACGCGGGGCAGGTGCCTGGGGGTTGATAACGCCCGACGGCAGACCGGTCCAACAGGGTAAAACAGCCCTGTTGGGCAAAGCCGTGGGGGCGGGCAGCAGCCCCCAAACACCGCGAATCGCGGTGGAGCAGCAGACCGCCGACCCGGACGCTCTTGCTACGAGCGGGAACCGCGACGGCGTTTCCGGCCCCTTGGCCCGCGGCCGCGCCCGATCGCGCGGCCCGCCATCCCAGGGACCCGAGACGCCGCCTCCCGTCCACAGGCCCTCGGTTCGTGATCATGCCATCCACCCCGCCTCGCGCCCGAGAAGGATGAATGGATGTTCAACTATTTCCGCAAGGAACTCGAATGGGGTGGGCGCAAGCTCGTCCTGGAAACCGGCAAGATCGCCCGTCAGGCCGACGGCGCCGTCATGGTCTCCTATGGGGAGACGATCGTGCTGTGCACCGCGGTGGGGGTCAAGACCTCCAAGCCCGGGCAGGATTTCTTCCCGCTGACCGTCAACTACCAGGAAAAGGCCTTTGCCGCGGGCAAGATCCCGGGCGGGTTCTTCAAGCGGGAAGGCCGGCCGAGCGAGGCCGAGGTGCTGAAAAGCCGTTTGATCGATCGGCCGATCCGGCCGCTGTTCCCCGAGGGCTTCCGGAACGAGGTTCAGATCGTCGCCACCGTGCTCAGCCACGATATGGAGAACGATCCAGATGTCGTGGCGATGATCGGCTGCTCCGCCGCTCTGACCCTGTCCGGCATCCCGTTCTTCGGCCCGGTTGCCGCCGCGCGCGTTGGCTATGAGAACGGCCAGTTTGTGCTGAACCCGACCATGGCAGCGGCCAAGGCCGGCGCTCTGGAACTCGTGGTTGCCGGCACGACCGAGGGCGTCCTCATGGTCGAGTCCGAAGCCCACGAACTCTCCGAAGAAATCATGCTCGGCGCCGTCGCCTTTGGGCATGCCTCGTTCCAGCCGGTGATCGCCGCGATCATCGAACTGGCCGAACACGCCGCGAAAGAGCCCTGGGCGCTGCCGGAACCGTCGGAAGAGCACCTGGCTCTGAAGGCGCGCGTTGATGCCGTTGGCAGAGCGGGGATCGCCGAGGCGTATCAGGAGAAGGTGAAGCAGACGCGGTATGAGAAAGTCGGCGCCGCGAAGAAGGCCGCCGCCGCCGCCCTGGCCGCCGAGGGACTCGATCCGGAAAAGGCCAAGGGCCTGTTCCACGACCTGGAAGCCGACGTCGTCCGCAATGCCATTCTGGACACCGGCCTGCGCATCGACGGCCGCGACACCAAGACCGTTCGCCCCATCATCGCCGAAGTCGGCATCCTGCCGCGTGCGCATGGCTCGTCTTTGTTCACGCGTGGCGAAACTCAGGCTTTCTGCGTTGCCACCCTGGGCACCGGCCAGGACGAACAGGTGATCGACGCGCTGGAAGGCGAGTATCGGGAGCATTTCATGCTCCACTACAACTTCCCTCCCTACTCGGTGGGCGAGGCGGGCCGCATGGGCTCCCCGGGCCGGCGTGAAGTCGGGCATGGCAAGCTGGCGTGGCGCGCGATTCATCCGGTGCTGCCGGCGAAAGACAAGTTCCCGTACACCCTTCGCGTAGTGTCGGAGATCACGGAATCCAATGGGTCTTCGTCGATGGCGACGGTCTGCGGGACGTCCCTGTCCCTGATGGATGCCGGTGTGCCGCTGGCGCGTCCGGTGGCGGGCATCGCGATGGGCCTGATCAAGGAAGATCGTGGCTTCGCCGTGCTGTCCGACATTCTGGGCGACGAGGATCACCTCGGCGACATGGACTTCAAGGTGGCCGGCACTGAGCAGGGCATCACCAGCCTGCAGATGGACATCAAGATCACGTCCATTACGCCGGAAATCATGCAGATCGCCCTGGAGCAGGCGCGTGAAGGCCGCCTGCATATCCTGGGTGAGATGGCGAAGGCGCTGACCGGGCATCGCGGCGAAGTCGCCGACACGGCGCCTCGGATCAGCATCATGAACGTGCCGAAGGAGAAGATCCGCGACGTGATCGGCACCGGCGGCAAGGTGATCCGGGAGATCGTCGAGGCCACCAAGTGCAAGATCGACATCAACGACGATGGCACGATCAAGATCGCCTCGTCCGATCCGTTGCAGGCGCAGCAGGCGATGGACTGGATCCGCGGCATCGTGGCGGAGCCGGAAATCGGTATCATCTACACCGGTAAGGTGGTGAAGACGGCCGATTTCGGAGCGTTCGTCAACTTCCTGGGCGCCCGTGACGGGCTGGTGCATATCAGCGAGTTGCAGCAGGGCCGGGTCAACAAGACCACCGATGTGGTGAACCAGGGCGACGCGGTGAAGGTCAAGGTCATCGGCTTCGACGATCGCGGCAAGGTGAAGCTGTCGATGCGTGTGGTCGATCAGGCCACCGGTGAGGACATCACCGAACAGGTCGGCGCGCGTCCCCCGCGGGAAGTTGGCGACCGTCCGGATCGTGGTGATCGCCCGGATCGGGGGGATCGTGGTCCGCGGCGTGAGTATCGCGGCCGCGGCGACGGTGCTCCGGTGCCCGAGGGATCGGATCAGCCGCCAGTCGGCGATTGAGGGCTTAAATCCGACCATACGCGCCTGTCACGATGCGGAAACACTTGCATCGGTAGACAGGCGTCGTATCGGTTGGCTTCGCTCGGCGGAAGGCCCGGTCACGCCTGAACAGACCGGCGGTCTCACCGGCTTACAAGGAAGCAGTGTGCCATGCAGGCGATCAACGCGATCCGCATGGGAGGTGTCGAGGTCCTGCCGCTCATTGAGGGCGGCAAGGGTGTGTCGATCTCCAACGGTATTTCCGCCGGGAACTGGGCGTCCGCCGGCGGCGTTGGCACGTTCAGTGCCGTCAATGCCGATAGTTTCGACGAAAACGGCCAGCGCGTCCCGCAGGTTTATCACGGCAAGACCAGACGGGACCGGCACGAGGAACTGATCGCCTATGCGGTCGACGGCGCGCTGACGCAAGCCCGCCGCGCCTGGGACCTGACCGGCGGCAAGGGCCGTATCCACGCCAATATCCTGTGGGAGATGGGTGGCGCCGAACGCATCATCACCCAGGTGCTGGAGCAGGCGAAGGGGATGATCCACGGGATTACCTGCGGCGCCGGCATGCCCTATCGCCTGTCCGACATCGCCACCCGGTTCAACGTCCATTATTACCCGATCATCTCCTCGGCGCGTGCCTTCAACGCGCTGTGGAAGCGGGCCTATTCCAAGGCGGCCGGGCTGCTTGGCGGGGTGGTTTATGAAGACCCCTGGCTCGCCGGCGGACATAACGGCCTGTCGAATGGCGAAGACCCGAACAAGCCGGAAGATCCGTTCCCGCGCGTCCTGGCTCTGCGCAAGGTGATGCGCGAATTCGGCCTGCACGACACCCCGATCATCATGGCCGGCGGCGTCTGGTGGCTGGAAGAATGGGAGCACTGGATCGACAACCCCGACCTGGGGCCGATTGCCTTCCAGTTCGGCACTCGCCCGTTGCTGACCCAGGAAAGTCCGATCGGCGATGCCTGGAAGCAACGCCTGATGACCTTGCGGGAAGGCGACGTCTTCCTGAACCGATTCAGCCCGACCGGCTTCTACTCCAGTGCCGTGAACAACGAGTTCATCGGCGAATTGCGCGGCAGGAATGAGCGTCAGGTCGCCTTCACCACCGAAGCCATCGGCGAGCATGTCGCGGAATATGGTGTCGGGCCCCGCAAGCGGATCGTCTATCTGACCCCCGCTGACCGCCAGCACGCCCTGGGCTGGGAGGCCGAAGGTTATACCGACGCGTTGCGCACGCCGGACTCGACGCTGATCTTCGTGACGCCGGACAAGGCGCAGGAAATCCTTAAGGATCAGGCGGACTGCATGGGGTGCCTCAGTTCCTGCCGGTTCTCCAACTGGGCGCAGATGGAGCCGAGCTTCGACAACGGCAAGAAGGCCGATCCGCGCAGTTTCTGCATCCAGAAGACCTTGCAGGACATCGCGCATGAGAGCAGTCAGGCCGACGCGGTCGAAAAGAACCTGATGTTCAGTGGCCACAACGCCTATCGTTTCGCCAAGGACCCGTTCTACTCGAACGGCTTTGTGCCGACCGTGAAGCAGTTGGTGGAGCGTATCCTGACCGGGCGTTGACGGAGAGCGTTGGCGTCATGCGGCTGCTTCTGATCAATCCGAACATCACCTCCGTCATGACGGATGCCATGGCGGAGGAGGCGCGGCGCTTTTCCTCTCCTGGCACGGAGATCACGGCGGTAACCGCGGCGTTCGGCACCCAGTATATCGAAAACCGGGCGGAGGCCGCGATCGCCGGCCATGCCGTGCTGGATGCCTTGGCAAAGCACGAGGCTGGGCATGATGCGGCGATTGTCTCCGCGTTCGGCGATCCGGGCCTGGCGGGCGCGCGCGAATTTGCGTCCATCCCGGTCTTCGGTATTGCTGAATCGGCGATGCTGACGGCCTGGACGCTCGGTCGGCGTTACGCGATCATCTGCCTGACCCCACGATTGCGGCGCTGGTATATCGAATGCGCCCAGGAACATGGTTTGGATGGGCGTCTGGCCAGCGTGCGGGCTCTGGATGTGCCGATTCCCGACATCACCCAGGCCAAGGACCAGTTTCGCGACCGGTTGCTGGAAGAATGCACGCGTGCCATTGAGGACGATGAAGCCGAAGTCGTGATCTTCGGTGGCGGCCCGATCGCGGGGCTTGCGCGGGAATGCGCGCATTTGATCCCGGTGCCCACGTTGGATGGCGTCAGTTGCGCGGTCCGTCTGGCCGAGGCCGTGGTCGGCCTGCATCCGCGCAAGGCAACCCGGGGCAGTTTTTCCCGTCCTCGGGCGAAGCCGGCACAGGGACTGGCCGCGGCCTTGCTGGAGCGGATCGAGAAGGGCTGAACCGCCGGTCGGGCTGGACCACAGTCAAATAGGTCGCTTCCGGAGAATTTTCTCCCCCTCCCCTTGAGGGAGGGGGTTGGGGGGAGGGGTTTCACGCACCATCCAAGCGGCTTTACCCCTCCCCCCTCCCTCAAGGGGAGGGGGAGAAAATTCTCCGATGCCGCGATTAGGGAACGCGGTAACAGTCGGCCCCAGACCCAACCGACATCACTTCCCCCATACCGTTCGGCGTGCCGGTCTGGCACAATCGCCTCCATGATCGCTCCCCCGTTCACCGACCATGCACTCGTCCTGTTCTCCGGCGGCCAGGATTCCGCCACCTGCCTGGCCTGGGCGCTGGCCCGTTATCCGCATGTGGAAACCATCGGGTTCACCTACGGTCAGCGCCACGCGATCGAGATGGAATGTCGGGCGCCAATCCGGGATGCGCTCGCCGGACCCGGTTTGGGGCCCGACCATATCGTCGATCTGGCCGCGACCATCGCGTCCCTGGGCCGCACCGCGCTGACCGAGGACGTGGCCATCACCATGACCGAGGAAGGCCTGCCCAACACCTTCGTGCCCGGGCGCAACCTGCTGTTCCTGACCTGTGCGGCCGCCATCGCCTACCGCCGAGGCTTGCGTCGCATCGTGGCCGGGATGTGCGAGACCGACTACTCCGGCTATCCCGACTGCCGCGACGACACGATCAAGGCCATGCAACTGGCGCTGAATCTGGGCCTGCAACGCCGGTTGGTTCTGGAGACCCCCTTGATGTGGCGCGACAAAGCCGCCACCTGGGAACTGGCTCGGACATTGGGTGGCGATACGCTGGTGGAGACCATTCGCGAGCATTCCCATAGCTGCTACCTGGGCGATCGCACCCAACGGCACGATTGGGGCTATGGATGCGGCGCCTGTCCGGCCTGCGACTTGCGTGCCGATGGCTGGCGCCGCTGGCGGGAACCGGGCTGACCCGACCTATCTGACAGGAGACCTAGCCGATGAAGCGTCTGTTCGTTCTCGCCGCACTCGGGACCGCACTCGGGGCGATGCCCGGCCTCGCACACGCCCAGGGCGCCTCATTGCACGCACGCACCGCGGGCGAACTCGCGGAATTGTGCAGCAATTCGGGGAAAGACCCGGCTGGCGCGGCAAAACTGAATTTCTGTCTCGGCTATGCCCAGGGCACGTTCGATGGCGAAGTGCGCCGGTCGCCCGACAAAAAGCCCTATTGCCTGCCCAATCCAGCTCCGCAACGCACCGCCACGATGCTGGATTTTGCGGGGTGGGTAAAATCCTCAGGTCTTGCGGCGAACCCCTCTCAGGAGGCGCTTCTGCGGTTCATGGCGCAGAAATTCCCCTGTAAGTAGGGACCGTCAGCCTGCCTCCACCGTAAATCCGGCCTCCCGCACCGACTCCACCAGCGCCTCCAAAGCGGCGGCGCTGGTCACCCGCACCTGCTTCGTCTCCAAATCGGCATCGACCGAAGCCGCCGCATCGATTTCCCGCACCGCATTGGTCACGGCGCGCACGCAGCCCGAGCAGGTCATGTCGGACACGCGAAACACAGGCATCGGCTTCTCCTAATCGTTGATGATCGCGACCGCGCGAGTCCAGCCGGCCGACGCGCGGTGAATTTTCACCGGGAAGCAGACCACCTCGAAACCATTAGCTGGCAATTGGTCCAGATTGTGCAGCTTTTCCAGGTGCGAGTAACCGATTTCCCGACCGGCCCGATGGCCTTCCCAGATCAGCTCCGCATTGCCAGTCTGTGCTACCGCCAATCGGGTTAGCGAGAACGGCGCGTCCCAACTCCATCCATCGGTGCCGACCAGGCGGACACCGCGTTCCAGCATCCACATCGTCGCGGCCTTGCCCATGCCGCAGCCGCGATCGACGTAGTCGTCTTCGCCATAGCGGGCGCCGGCGGCGGTGTTGACGACCACGATCTCCAGCGGGCGCAAGGTATGGCCGATCCGCTTCAATTCCGCTTCCACATCGCCGGGAGTCGCCACGTAGCCATCCGGCAGATGGCGGAAATCAAGCTTCACACCAGGCTGATAGCACCATTCCAATGGCACCTCGTCGATCCGCCAGGACGGCTCGCCCCCCGGCTTCAGCGCGTGGTTCATGGTGGAGAAATAGTGATACGGCGCGTCCAGATGGGTGCCGTTATGGGTGCTGATCTGCACCCGCTCCACCGCCGCGTATTCGCCGTCCGGCAGTTGGTCGACCCGAACACCCATGTATTCCGCCATGGCGGGGGCGGTCTGGTGATGATCCAGATACTCGATCTTTGGCAGCGAATGCGGCGGGTCGCTCTTGATCCCGGCCTTGAGTGGCACCGAGATATCGATCAGGCGGCGTGGCATGGACAGGTTCTCCCTTTCTGGTCGCGGAGTCATATACCGACCGCAAGAATCATTGGCCTGCATCGTGCCCCCACCGTCATTGCCGGGCTCGACCCGGCAACCCACGCTTCAACGGCAGGGGGCGGGTTGCCGGGTCAAGCTCGGCGATGACGGTGGGGTCGAGCATCGGTCAACGGCGCAGGCGGTAGGCTTTATTCGGCGGCAGGCATCAGGCGGGACGGATCGGCGCCGACCCGCCCGGTGTCCTCGCCAGCCATTTTCGCCAGCCGGAAATCGTAGCGCACGCCATGCAGCCCGGGGATCGGTGACGTTCCATCGTCGCCGGCCACAACGACGAGCGACTCGGCCACGCCGAAGACGGTGTCGGAGTCGATATTCTCATCGTCTCCGAAATACAGCGCGGTGACCAGTTCGCGGTGCCCATCGGCGCCGATCAGGAAATGGATGTGAGACGGGCGGAATCCGTGCCGGTTCTGCATCTGCACCATCGATCCGACCGGCCCATCCATGGGGATGGAATAGCCCAGCGGGCGCACGGTCCGGAAATGGTAGCGTCCTTGCGCGTCGCAGCGAAAATTGCCGCGCATGTCCATGTCGCCGCCATCGCGGATCTGCAGGTCGTACAGCCCATGCTCGCTGGTCTGCCACACCTGCACCCAAGCACCCGGAATCGGGTTGCCGTCATTGTCGGTGACCTGCCCGTGCAGCACGATCTCCGGCACGCTGGGGTCTGCAATGATACTGGCGCCCAACGGCAATTCCGGCGCGCCTTCGCGAAAGAACGGCCCCAACAGAGACGATTGCGTGCCCAACGCCTTGGCCTTGCGGTCATGGATGGCGTTGACGACGGCCGACAGTCCCAGAACATCCGACATCAGGATGAATTCCTGGCGGATCGGTGTGCAGGCCTGGCCGACCGCGGTCAAGAATTGGATGCCCTGGATCCACTCCGCCGGGGTCAGTTCGACCTCCCTTGCGAACGCATGCAGGTGGCGGACAGCCGCGTCCATGATCTGCTTCAGCCGAGGATCGGCCGTATTCGCCATCTGCGCGAGCGCGGCATCCGTGATGGTGTTTTCATCGAGATCGGGCATGGGAACGCTCCCTCGGGATTTATCCGGCCGACCATAGGCCAAATGCCCATTCCAGGCGAGGCGGCTTTGCACGCGCTGTTACCTGGGCTTAAGGTCGCGTCCAACGATAAAGCGGAGGGAACACCCATGTTATCGAGGCGCCTCGCGGTCCCATTGCTGACTGCCGCGTTACTTTTGGTCGGATTGATCCCGGCCCAGGCACAACCCAAACCCCCGATCACGATCGGCTTCGGCATGGCCTTGACCGGAGGCCTGGCTCCGATCGGCAAGGCCGCGCTGCTCGCCATGCAAATCTGGGAAGAAGAAATCAACGCCAAGGGCGGCATGCTCGGCCGGCCCGTCAAGCTGGTCTTCTATGACGACCAGTCGAACCCGGCCACCGTCCCCGGCATCTACACCAAGCTGCTGGACGTGGACAAAGTGGATGTCGCGGTCAGCGGCTATGCCACCAACATGGTGGCGCCCGCGCTGCCGATCATGATGCAGCGGAAGAAAACCTTCCTGGCGCTGTTCGGTCTGGCGGTGAACACCGAGTTCAAATACCCGAACTACTTCTCCATGACCCCGACCGGTGGGCCGAACCCGAAGCAGAGTTTCGCGGAAGGGTTCTTCGAGGTCGGCATGGCGCAAAACCCGAAGCCGCAGACCATGGCAATCGTCGGCGCGGACGCCGAATTCCCGCACAACGCGATGCAGGGCGCCCGGGAACTGGCGAAGAAGCACGGCGTGAAGATCGTCTACGATCAGACCTATCCGCCGGCGACGTCGGACTACACGCCGATCCTGCGGGCCATCCAGGCGACCAACCCGGATATGGTGCTGGTGTGCTCCTATCCGCCGGACTCGGTGGGGATCATCCGAGCATCGCACGAGATCGGGTTACGGACGAAACTGTTCGGCGGCGGGATGGTCGGGCTGCAATCCACCGCCATCAAGATGCAGTTGGGGCCGTTGCTGAACGGCATCGTGGATTATGACTTCTGGCTGCCCGTAGGGTCCTTCGCGACGCCCGAGGCTTTGGCGTTCCTGGCGAAATACCAGGCGAAGGCACCGGCCGCCGGCGTGGACGTGCTGGGCTATTATCTGCCGCCCTTCGCCTATTCCTACATGCAGGTCCTGCAAGCGGCGATCGAGGGCGCGGGCAGCCTGGACCAGCAGAAACTGGCCGACCAACTCCGGACCCAGACCTTCAAGACCGTCGCGGGCGAGGTGAAGTTCGGTCCCGGCGGCGAATGGGTGGCGCCTCGTGTGCTGGCAGTGCAGTTCCAGGGCATCACCGGGAATGACATCGAGCAGTTCAAGGATATGAAGAAGATCCCGATCCTTTGGCCGCCGGCATTGAAGACAGGGGATGTGGTCTATCCGTACACAGACGCGAAGAAGTAGGACCGACGCTCGGCTCCGACCCGTGGGCGCAACGCCCACGGGTCGGTCCCTGTGCCGGCGCGTCAAGGCGGGGCAAAGAAGAAAATTCTGCCCCTCCCCCTGCGGGAGGGGGCTGGGGGGAGGGGTTTCACACAACGTCCGTGCGGTTTGATCCCTCCCCCCAACCCCCTCCCGCAAGGGGAGGGGGAGAATTTTCTCCTTTTCCTCAACGGCTGGATGCCGCAGAATGATCAAGCGGCGGAAATTCGCTCCATACCGCCCATATAGGGGCGTAGCACCTCCGGGATCGCAATCGACCCGTCCGCCTGCTGATGATTCTCCATCACCGCGATCAACGCCCGCCCAACGGCGACGCCCGAGCCGTTCAGCGTGTGCACATGCGCCACTGTCTTGCCGTCCGCTCCACCCCGGAAGCGCGCATTCATGCGGCGCGCCTGGAAATCGCGGCAATTGGAGCAGGAGCTGATTTCCCGCCATGCCCCCTGCCCGGGCAGCCAGACCTCCAGATCATGCGTGCGGGCGGCGGCAAAGCCGGTATCGCCGGACGACAGCAGCATCCGCCGATAGGGCAAGCCGAGCATGCTGAGGACGGTTTCGGCGCAGCGGGTCATGCGTTCGAGTTCGGCCTCGCTTTGGTCGGGATGGGCGATCGACACCATCTCCACCTTGCGGAACTGGTGCTGACGCAGCATGCCGCGGGTGTCGCGGCCGGCGGACCCGGCCTCGCTGCGATAGCAGTCTGTCAGAGCGGTCATGCGGATCGGCAGTTGCTTTTCCGCCAGGATCTCGCCGGCGACCGTGTTGGTCAGCGGCACTTCGGCCGTTGGGATCAGCCAGCGGCCGTCGGTGGTGCGGAACAGGTCTTCGCTGAATTTCGGCAACTGAGCAGTGCCATAGACGGTTGCGTCGTTCACCAGAGACGGCACGATGGTCTCGGTATAGCCATGCCGGTCGGTATGCAGATCCAGCATGAACTGGCCCAGGGCGCGCTCCAACCTGGCGAGCGGGCCACGCAACACCGTGAAGCGGGCGCCGGCGAGCTTCGCGGCGGTGGCGAAATCCATCATCCCCAGCGCCTCTCCCAGCTCAAAGTGCTGGCGGGCCGGAAAACCCAGATCGGGCGGCGTGCCGACCTGGGCCAGGACGATGTTGGCGGTTTCGTCGGGTCCGTCCGGGACTTCTTGGTCCAGAGTGTTGGGGATCGCTTCCAGGACGCGCTTGATTTCGCTGTCCAGCTCGTTGGCTTCCCGTTCCAGCCTTTCCATCTCGCCACGGATCGCGGTGGCCTCGGTTTCCAGTTCGGCGGTGTTCACGCCGGTCCGCTTGCCTTCGCCGATTTTCCGAGCCAGCAGGTTCCGCCGCGCCTGCTGTTCCTGCAGCGTGGTCTGGGCCTGTCGGCGCGCGCCATCACGCGCCAGGATATCCGACGACACCGGCGACAAACCGCGACGGACCATCGCGGTGTCGAACGCCGCGGCGTCAGTACGGATGGCGCGGATGTCATGCATCGGGTTCAGCCTCCACCGGTTTGGGAGCGACAAGTTTGGCGGCAATGATGGAAATTTCGTAAAGAACGATCAGCGGCACCGCGAGACCGATCTGCGTGATGACGTCCGGCGGTGCCAGGATCGCGGCGATCACGAACATCCCGACATAGGCGTAGCGGCGAAACCGCTTCAATCCGGCGGCATCGATGATCCCGACCTTGGCCAGCAAGGTCAGCAGCACGGGCAATTCGAACGTGATCCCGAAGGCGAAGATCATCTTCATCACCAGGTCGAGATACTCGCTGACCCGCGGCAACAGCTCGATCGGGACGCCGCCGCCGCCGGTTTCGGACTGGAAGCTGGCGAAGAATTCCCAGGCGAACGGAAAGACGAAATAATAAGCCAGCGCGGCACCCAGGAAGAACAGCACCGGTGTCGCGGCCAGGAATGGCAACAAGGCGGATCGCTCGCTGCGATACAGGCCAGGGGCCACGAACATCCAGATCTGGGTCGCTATGATCGGGAAGGCGAGGAATGCACCGCCGAAGAACGCCACCTTGATGCGGGTGAAGAACGCTTCGTAGAGCTGCGTGTAGATCAGATGCGGGTCGGGATTGCCCTGTTTGCGCAGGATATCCGCCAGCGGCTTGGCCAGGAAATAATAGAGGTCGTCGGCGAACATATAGGCGCCGATAAAACACACGATGAAAGCCGCCATGGACCAGATCAGCCTTGTGCGCAGCTCGATCAGGTGATCCAGCAGCGGCATCGGCTTGTCGTCGATCGTGTCTTCTTCGGGAGTTTTGGCCACTGTTCGGCCTTTTGGCTGTGGTTGCGGGGGCGGGGTCTCGGTTGGTCGTCAGCTCTTGAGGGGAGCGGACCGCGCGATATCCGGTGGGATAAAGGCAGGTGGGTCCGGGCTGGCCGGTTCCTCCGCGACAACATGCTGGGGCGGTATCAGGCCGGGCGGGATGAACGCCGGCGCCCGAGGTTTTTCCGGGATCACCGGTGCGGCCGGGGTCTCGGGCGCAGGGATGCCGGCCGCAAGCTCCCCCACCGTCACTTCGGGAACCGGTGCGGGTGTTGGATTCAGTGGATCGGACGCGAAGGTGCTGCGCAGCGACCCGTCTGGATCAACGGCTTTCTCGATCGTGTCGCGGATATTGAAGTTACGGATATCGTTGAACTGATCCTTCACCTCACTGAGGTTCACCTCCCGGACCATGTCGTCGACATGAGTCTGGAACTCCGACGCCATGCGGCGCGCCTTCTTGATCGTGTTGGTGATCGCGCGGATTGCGATGGGCATGTCCTTGGGCCCAATCGCGATCAATGCGACGACGGCGATCAGGGCGATCTGGGACCAGGCAAAATCAAACATGGGTGCGTATGGAGCCTCCGGCCCGGGTTGCTAGCAGGAAGCCGGCGCGGGGGGAACCGGACGGGCGCGGTGATAGCAGGTCATTTTGGCTGAGCGGCAACAAACCGCGCCGCGGCGAGGACGAAACCATGGTTGGAACCATGGTAGCGATCCGTTGGTGAGCAGGCGGGCAGGGTATCCACGCATCCTAGCGTCAAGTGCCAGACAGAGAAAACTCTCCCCCTCCCCTTGCGGGAGGGGGTTGGGGGGAGGGGTTTCTCGCAAGGTCGGTGCGGTATCCCCCCGCCCCCCAACCCCCACCC
>CALQHT020000095.1 GCA_943330455.2 Nitrosovibrio sp. Nv4
CGTTGAGGCAGCCATTCATCGATAGACGGCGGCATCAGGAAGCCGGTTAGGCGATCGGTGGGGCGGAAGTTGCTCATTGGCGGCATCCGGGGAGGGAGCGAATCGACGTTACGATTCTAACATGAGCCTCCGGTGGGCGTAAGTCCGAAAGGCTGCTAGATGCGTCGCCCCATCCTGCTCGGCGTCAATCCTTACCTTTCAGACTATTATCGAAAGGATGCCAAGACGCTGCTCGCGGAAACCGGCGGCAATACCGGCAATCTGGCATTCATGTTCGCCGTTGCGCGCCATGTCCCCCAGGGGCGGACTGTCCATTGGGACATGCCGGTTCGCGATATCCGAGCGGCCGGCGATATCATTGTCCTGGCGCTCGCGAACCAACTGGGCAAACACACCGATCTGGACCGCGCGGCCACGCGTCTGGAGGAGTTGGGGCTGCCCGTCATCGGGCTCGGCCTGGGCGCCCAGGCGCCGTCCATGGGCGCCGACGTCGAATTGTCGCCCGGTACCGAGCGATGGTTGCGCACGCTCGCCAAGTTGCGTCCGTCCGACGCGCCCAATATCGGGGTCCGGGGCGCTTACACCAAAGCTCAGATCGCCAGGCTGGGTATGCCGGACGCCGCGGTCGTGACCGGATGCCCGTCCAACTTCATCAGCATGAACGACGATATCGCCGGCAAGGTTGCCCGCGGGTTCACCCGTAAGCCGCGTCATATCGCCGTTGCAGCGGGTATTCCGTACATCCAGGCGCTGGCGGGCATCGAGCGTGACCTTGCCGATATCGTGACTCAGACCGGCGGCGCCTACATCGTCCAGCACGGGTTGGAGATGCTGCAGCTCGCCCGCAATGAGTTCGACGTCATGACGCCGGAGAAATTCGAGCTTTGCCGGCGCTATATCATGCCGAACCGGTCGGCCGAGGAATTCAAGGCATGGTGCCGGCAATATGCCTATGCCCATTACGATGCGCGGAGCTGGATGGATTTCATGCGACGGTTCGATTTCGTCGTCGGAACCCGGTTTCATGGCGTGATGCTGGCGTTTCAGGCGGGCGTCCCAGGTGGGTGCATCGCGCATGACAGCCGCACCCAGGAGATGTGCGAGACCATGGGAATCCCGGTCCGCCACCACAGCGAGATCACCGGTGGGCTGACCCAGCACAACGTCATGGATTATTTCAAATTCGACGCGAAGCGATACCGGGAGACGCGGCGAACCTTGCAGGAAGCCTATGTGGGTGTGCTCGCCGGGGCCGACCTTCCCATTCCCCGCAATCTCACCCCGCCTCCCGTCAGTTCGGCGCCGGCCCCCCAAGCGCCGGCCCCCAAAGCGCCTGTCCGCCAGGTGTCCGCGCCCCCGCCTCCTGCCAACTCATCGCCCGCCAGCCCGTCGCCCGCGAAACCGGCATCCGTGAAACCCGCGCCGGCGAAACCCGCACCCGTAAAAACCGCGGAGTGACCTTAAATCGCACCGGGGCATGGGACACTGACCGAGGCCTGCATGACAGGGCGGCATCGTATCGGGACATTCCTTCGCTCGTGTGGCTTGCCACGGCCCGGCCGATATGAGATGAGCTGTCACGGCCGTTGGTGCCGGGCGCATAGCTCAGTTGGTAGAGCAGCTGACTCTTAATCAGCGGGTCGTAGGTTCGAATCCTACTGCGCCCACCAATGTCCCTCCTGATCGTCAGCCCCCTCCATGCGGTATTCCGACAATCGAGAGCTGCTCGTAGTCGGCCGTCGAACCTGCGATCCGAACACCGGGTTTGCCCCGACATTGGCGCGTCAGCACATAATTTCAGGCGGGGATCCCTGTGGAGACCCTCGGGACAAGCCTGAGTATGACGAGATGGGCCGACGCCGCCAGCCGTCCGGCCTTTGCCAACAGCCTCGTGGTCCGATTCGTTGATTTTGCGAGGATCGTGGCACGGCTCCCTTTCCACGTCATGGCGGGCGCAGTCCCACCACCCACGGCTTCTCCTCTGTCAACAGCCGAAAACCGTTGGATGGCGGGCCTGCGCCAGCCATGACGTGGACAGACAACCAATCCAAGCCCTGCATTTTGAGCGATACAGTCCACCAGGCGATAAGAGCCATGGGTTTTGCATGCGGAAGTATTCAGTGCCCCTCCGCGGGAAAAGCACGCTCAGCATACGACGTCCCAAAAGCCCTTGATATAACAAGAGAGTCTGTTCACAATAGAATGTCGGGCACGCAAACTATGTTTCGCACGACGGCGCACGCAAGGCTGAAATGATAATGATGGACGTCGGACATCCCCCTCCCCGGTGCAGTCCTGCGAGCGCTCCCGGCTCCCGTGGCACTGGACGCTTGCGATGAGGCTTGGCGGTCGGTCGCTGTCACGCGCGACAGTCCTGCTCGTCGCATCCCTCCTGAGCCATAAGCTGCTGGCGGAGGAACTCACGATTCCCGGCAGCGGCAATCCCCAATATGTGCTGACCATCCTCGCCGAGGCATTCAACAAGGAGCAAGTGGTCCATAACGTGTCGATACCACCCTCCACCGGCACCGCCGGCGCGGTTCGCGACGTGGAGGCGGGGACCGCCAGCCTGGGCCGGGTCGGACGCAAATTGAGGCCTGAAGAACTGGCGCGCGGGTTGATCTACCTGCCGATCGGTCGGGATCCGGTGGTCTTCGTGGCCGGCGCCGGCACGACCATTGCCGGCCTGACGGCGCGGGAGGCCGCCGATGTCTATGCCGGAAAGATCACAAACTGGCAGGATCTTGGCGGCAAGCCCGGCCCAATCCGCGCCATCGGCCGGGAGGACACAGACGCCTCCCTTATGGCAATCGCCCGCAGCCTGAAGGAGTTTCATGGTCTTGCGTTGGGAGACCACGTGAAAGTCGTCCACCTGGACCTGCAGTTGATCGAATTGCTGGATCGCTTCCCCGGCAGTCTCGGGTTTCTGAACCGGTCCGCTTTATCCGTCGCCAAGACCAAGCTGGTCCACCTGGCCCTCAATGGTGTGGAAGCCACGCCGGACAAGGTCGAGAGCGGGCAATATCCTTTGTGGCTCGAACTCGGGCTCATCTATCGCCTCGGCAATCTGAGCCCTGCCGGGAAAGCCTTCATCGGGTTCATTCACGCGCCCGAGAACACACCGATCCGGACCGGTCTGGGACTTTTGGTCGGCCCGGCGCCATCCCAGGTGCGATGATGGCAGAGGCCGCAACAAGACGCCAACGCGGCCCGGGACTGTTTTTCCGGTTTTCCATCAGTGTGACCTTGGCGGTCCTGTTCGGCATGCTGGCACTCGGCGGCCAATTCGTATCGTACCGGCTGGCGTCCAACGTGCTCGACGATGCGATCCGCCTTCGTGAAATCGACAAGGTCCGAACCCTCGGCAATGTCGTCAGTGAGGTCATCGACCGGCAAGGCAAGCAGGCGCGCTTCATGGCGCGCCTGTTGGCCAACGACAACCACATCGCGGAGCGCATCCACGCCAGGGACAACGCCAGCACGGCTCAGTTGAAGGTCCTGCTCGACAGCGCATTCCGGGTCGATGGCGTGGAAACCCTGGAAATCGTCGGCATGGACGAGGTCGTGATTTACCGGGCCCATGACCCGGATCGGTCCGGTGACAAAGCATCCGACTGGGGTGTGGCGGAGGCGCTTACCGGCAGCAGCATGATCGTCAGCACGCGGGAAGGCGGCAAGGTCGTGATCAAGGCCATCGAGCCATTGAAGGTCGATGGTGCCATGGTGGGCGCGATCCTGATCGGTGTTGCGCTGGACCGACCGTTCATCATGGAATTGAGCCGGGTGGTCGGTGCCAATCTGGCGCTCATGAGCCGCCGGGATCAGATCGTTGCCAGTGCGGCAATATCGTTCGCCACATGCGATCTCGCGGCGGTAAACGAAGCGTTCGAGGCGAAGATACCAATCTATCGGATCGATCCCGCACTACGCCATACCAGCGTCTATTTGCCCATTGTCATCGTCGATGATGCCTATGTCATCCTTGGCGAACTCGACAGCTCCGCGGCGTATCGATTGATCGATGAGGGCTCACGCCGGTCCGCCTTTATAGGGGCGGGGATCCTTCTGGGCAGCCTGTTGATCGGACTTCTGGTCCTGCGGATCGCATTGGGGCCGCTTCGCCGCCTGCGCGAACGGGCCGAACGGACAGCGGTCGCGCTGACCGGCGAAGCCATCCAGGCGCAAGGCGGCAATGAGGTCGCCGCGGTCGTCAACGTCCTGGATACTCTGACGGATCGTATGGTTCGACGGAACCACGAACTGGAGGAAGCCAAGATCCGCGCGGACGAGGCGAACCAGGCCAAATCGCGCTTCCTGTCGAACATGAGTCATGAAATTCGCACGCCGTTGAACGGTGTCCTGGGCATTACCGAACTGCTTCACCGGACCAAGCTGGATCAGGAACAAACCCGCCTCGTCGAGGCCATCACATCCGCCGGCAGCACCCTGCTCGATCTGCTCGGCGATATCCTGGATCTGGCGAAGATCGAGGAAGGTGAAGTCACGCTCGAACAGGCCGACTTCGATGCTGGGAGCCTGCTGAACGATATCGCCGGGGTCTATCGGGAGGTCTGCTCGACGCGTGGCCTTTTGCTGGTAACCGACCTGGCGGCGACGTCCGGGGTCCGACTGCGCGGCGATTCGACCCGGTTGCGGCAGGTGCTGTCCAACCTGCTGGGCAATTCGATCAAGTTCACGGAAGCGGGCGAGGTGCGGTTGATGGTGGAGCGCCTTTCTCCTGTCGTGGACGATCCAAGAGCCTGGTGGCGGTTCACGGTCGCCGATACCGGCATCGGCATCGCCCAGGACGTCATCGGCCGGGTGTTCGACCGGTTTTCACAGGCCGACGCATCCACGACCCGCCAATACGGAGGCAGTGGGCTCGGGCTGACAATCAGCCGCTATCTGGTTGAGTTGATGGGAGGGCACATCCAGGTCCACAGCGTCTTGGGCGAAGGCACGCGGTTCTGGTTCGACCTTCCCTTCGATGCCGCCTCGGCTCCGCCAGCGCCCAAGGCGGCGGTCGGCCCCGTGGGGGCGTTGACCGGCGCCAGGATCCTCGTGGCCGAGGACAATGCCGTCAACCAACTGGTTATCAGGGGCTTGCTCAAACATCTTGGGGCCGAGGTGGCCATGGTCGACAACGGCGCGCTGGCCGTGGAACAGGTCCTGCGGGATCGGTTCGATCTGGTCCTGATGGACTGCAACATGCCGGTGCTGGATGGCTACGCGGCGACCCGGCAGATACGCGACAGGGAAAGGCGGGAACCCGGGCGCCCCGCCCTGCCGATCATTGCGCTGACGGCAAACGCGTTGGTTGGCGATCGGGAGGCATGTCTGGCAGCAGGCATGATCGACCACATCACCAAGCCGGTGACGGTGCCGCAATTGCTCACGGTTCTGTCCCGATACTTCCCGGCGTCCACCGGCACGTCCGAGCCGAGACCGGAACCGACCCCGGTCGTCACCTCCGCGGGCAGGTCGCTTCCGGTCTTCGATCCAGCAATGATCAATGATCTGGCGTTGATGGACGACGCGGAGTCCTCCGGTTTCGCCGAACTGGTCGTCGATCGTTTTCTGGAGGATTGGCGCATATCCATGGACGCGATCGATATCGCGGTTCGTGACGCCAATGCGGAATCGATGCTGTTTTGGTTGCACAAACTGCGAGGGGCGGCGGCGCAAATCGGTGCGATCGCTCTGTCCGGCGAGGCCCAGGCACAAGAAAATGAACTGAGGGCAGGCCGCCCGCTCCGCACGGACGGCGCTGGCGCGTTAAGGGCGGAGTTCGCCCGGTTTGAAAAGGCGGTGGCCGAACGCCGTCAGAACGGCGGTTTCGGCTCGGCCTGACACGGCTCGGATCGCGTTGGCATCTGCCACTTGCGCCCCGAACCGCTCAAATCTTGCCCGATTATCGGTGACCACCAGCGCTCGGCCGCGGCATACCGTCCAGCGGACGTCCGTGGCCGAGAGCCTGAGGAAATCCGCGATCAGCCCTTGGGGGCGGGTTTCGCGGCATAGGAACCGCCGGCGGCACGTACTTCGGCCGCGGTCTTCGCATTGCGCAGGCGGGCGAGATGAAGCGCCTCTCCCTCCAGCATCTTCTGCGCGTTCTCCAGCACCTGCTGGGCGCGGTTCGCGGGGAATTTCACCGCCCCGTTCTCGTCCATGTGGATCAGTTCACCTGGCGCTACATCCATCCCGCCGACCGACACTGGGACATTGACCGCATGCACGGCCATTTCGCCGTGGCCCGCCGTCACGCCGCCCAGCAGCATCTGGAAGTCCAGCCGCCGTACCGCGTCCACGTCGCGTGACGGGCCGTTGGAGAGCATTCCGATGCACCCGACCGCCTTCATCGACGTGACCATGATCTCCCCCGCCAGTCCGGCCTTGGCCATCAGTTCGGCGGGCCATTTCTGTTGGATGACCAGGATGGTCGGCTTCTTCATGGCGTCCAGCGCGTCGACGACGTCCATGAATGTCAACCGCCCGGTGTAGTTGGGATCGGGCAGGCCATAGACGCAGGTGACGGCGTGGCCGACGATCGCTCCCATCTCCGGGTAGATGCAGCGTATCGAGGTATCCGTGTACCAGTTTTCCGTCCACGGATTGTACAAGCCGAGGCAGAGCGGATTCTTCGGATAGGTCGCGACGACATTGGTGATCGTCGGCGTGTCGATCTTGCGCAACTCCGCGAGCACGTCGGTGTTTGGGGCCTCGGCCATGATGCGTCATCCTTTGAAAAAGACCTTACCCGACCGCGGGTTCGGTCGTATCAACTGGCCGAAAGATTGACCCTTGCACAACCCCCCCTGGTCGTTGCTGGGCTCGACCCGGCAACTCACGCTGCAACGGCAGGGAGCGGGTTGCCGGATCACGTCCGGCAATCGCGGTGTGACCGTTCAGCACCATCATGAGCATTGCCGGGGAGCCGCCGAGCGTCGGGACGACCTCGGGCCTGTTACATACGCAACCAACTGAAACTTGTCCTTAACCTCTCGGGTGTTAAGGCGTTGTCTGACATCACATATACCGGCGAGTGCCAACCGTATGCCAAGGCAGAGACCACGATCGTTCATCCCGATGACAAAAGGCCGAGCGGCTGTGTGTCGGTGGTGGGGTGGCGTGATGGAGGCGGGGGCTGATGGGCGTGAACCGCGCCACCTGACCGGCGGACGATAAATCCAATCAAGCGCTCGTTTTTCTGAATGCGACCTTATCGGAGACGCAAATGGCCCGAGTGACGACGTCACAGACCGGCACGACAAGGACGGCTCCGACCAAGCTGACGGCCGCCGCCGCTGTGGCTGCTTACGCGGCCAATCCCGCCATGGTTCCGGTGATCGTCGCGGACACGCCCGCCAATGTCCGGACCTATCTGGACAGTCTGCAAATCCTGGCGGTCGCGGGGAAGATTGCGTCCATTGCCCTCAGTGGCGGTGGGACCATGACGATCACGGCGAGCCAGTTCATCGCGGATCAGACGGTGCTGGCGTTTCTGCCGACGATCGGGTGTCTGGTCGTGACCGGGGTCACGGCGGCGAATGCGGCCGATGTCCAGGGCTCTGTCCTGGTCAAGACCTTCACCATTACCGACAGTTCCGCGAACGTGTCCGCCGCGCTGGATGCGTTGAATGCCGACACCAAGCTGACCGTGGTCCGGCTGACCGACGCGCGTCCCCTGGCGATGTCCTATAATCAGTTCCTGACCGACAAGGCGATCCTGGGGAAGCTGCCAACCACAACGAAATATAGCCTTTCCATGGTCGGTGCCGAAGCCGTTCAGACCATTCAGGCGACGGCCACCGTCGCCTCATTCTCGGTGTTCGATTGCGCGGCGGATGTCGTGACCGCGGCCGCGGCGCTGCTGGCGGCCACAAAGCTGACATCGATCACGGTCAGCGACACAGCGGCACAGGTTGCCGCCAGTCTCGGCGCATTGAGCGGCATCAGCAGGCTGACAGCGATCGTCGTGACCGACACAACGGCGCTGTCCGTGACCGCCGCCCAGTACCAGCTGTATCGGGCGACATTGGACAAATTGGCGGTTTCGGAAACGCTGACGGTCACCGGTGTTTCGGCGGCCGAGGCCACGACCATCGCCGCCGACGTCAAGGTCACCAGCCTGACCGTCTCCGACACATTGGCGAATATCGGCCTGGCGCTGGATGCGCTGGAGGTGCTCGCCGCGACCGGGGAGTTGAAATCGATCGCGGTCACCGACACCGGGCAGAGTCTGACCCTGTCGGCCACGCAATATGCAGCGGATGCCCACGCCATTGCGCTGCTGTCCGGTTCCTTTTCCGTGCAGCAGCAGCCGGCGCCGATGCCGGTGGCGATGGTCAAGCCGCCGGTGTTCAACCTGATCTGGGACGAGAGCGTCGATCTGGCGCCCGTCGGCTTCCGAGAGGCGGTGCAATACGCCGCGCATTTCTTCGACAGTCTGATTACCAGTCCGATCACCGTGAATGTCGAGATCGGCTACGGCGAGGTGCGCGACGTCGCCATGCAGGCGGGCAATATCGGTGAAACGCAGATCAACACCGGATTGATGCGCAGCTTTACCGACTACAAGGCGGCACTTGCCGCCCATAACACGTCGGCGGACATTCAATCCGCTCTCAATACCATGACCGATCCTGGAACCGGCAAGTCCCTGTTCGTCGCGGGTGCCCAGGCAAAGGCGTTGGGGTTACTGGCGGCGGATGCGCCCGCGTTGGACGCCGCGGTCGGTTTCAGTGCTGATCCGAACCGCACCCTGTTCACCTACGATCCTAACAATCGCGCCGTGGACGGCAAATACGACTTCATTGGCCTGGCTCAGCACGAGTTGTCGCACGCGCTTGGACGGCTATCCTATACCTGGACGACGACCGGGTTTGATCTTTACCGCTATGCCGCGCCGACCGTGCGCGCCACCGCCGGGCCGACCGCATCGTATTTCTCGATCGACGGCGGCACCACAAACCTCGCTGCTTTTTCGACGACGGGACATTACGACGATTGGTCCTCGACGATGGGCAACGATGCGCTCAACGCCTATCAGCGGTCGGGGGTCCAGAACAATTTTTCCGCGACCGATGTCAGGCTGCTGAATGTCCTGGGTTATGCGATATCGACGCCACCCGTGGCGGCCTCGGGTGGGGTGTCGTTGACTGATGCGACCATCCCGGCGTCGGTCGGGTTACAGCCCTCGGGCGCGGGCTTCATCGCGGAGGCGTCCTTTCCGGCCTCCGGGGTGTGGCAGTCGGCGGGATTGCCGTCCGGACCCGCACTGGACCTGGACGGCTGGCTTGGGTCCCTAGGGGACGGCGCCGGCGTCCTGGATGGGATGGTTCCGGCGGCGCCCAGGGAGTTCCCGGGTATGACGAACCCGGTCTATTTTGGTTGCGGCGATGGCGACGGCTCTGCGGCCATGCCAGTCCTTCGGGGTATCGACTGTGATCGCGGTTAGGCGATGCGCAATGAGGACTGCAGCATCTGGTTTTTAGGGCCTGTTGATCGCTAGTCGCTGCATTATGTTGACCTGGGTGCGATGGTCTAATTCCACCCGCCATGAAATTTATGCTGGCCGGTGTTGACCGTCGCCAGTGCCGCATCGAATATCTTGATCTCCGACGGATCCGGAGGAAGTTTGTCGTCTCAGGTAGATAAGAACGCCTCCAATACACCCAGGAACCCAGCGGGGTTGTCGGCGTGCAGCCAATGGCCGGCGTTCTTCAGAGTCACGAAGCGGGAGGTGGGAAACAGGCCGCGAATGGTGTCTCGATACTCAGGGCGAATAAAATCCGACCGATCCCCGGCAATGAACAGAGTGGGCCCCATATAGGGGGGCGCAGACGGCGCCTCCCACCCCTCCAGATCCGGCAGGGAAGCGGTGATCTCCTCCAGCCAGATGCGCCAGGATGGCGACGGACCGACGATCAGATTGCCCAGCAGAAACGCGCGCAAGGCAGCGTCCGGGATGGTCCCCGCCAGGGCCGCGTCGGCCGCCGCACGGGTCAGCGGGGCGGAGAGCGGGATGGCCCGCACTGCCGCCGCGATCGGGTGGTTGCGCGCCGGATAGGCGACGGGTGCGATGTCCGCGACCGCCAGTCTGGCGACCGCATCGGGGCGCAACAGTGCTGTCTGCATCGCGGTCTTGCCGCCCATCGAGTGGCCAATGATCGCGGCGGGGAGCGCCCGCATCGCCTCCATCGTTTCGATGACGTCGGCCGCCATGGTGGCGTAGCGCATGTCCGGCGCGTGGTGGCTGGCGCCGTGGTTGCGCAGGTCCATCGCGATGACGCGGAATCGCTGGGCCAGCGCTCGCTGCACCGCACCCAGGTTGCGGGCCATGCCGAACAACCCGTGCAGCAGGACGACGGGCGGGCCGCTGCCGGCTTCGATGGCGTGCAGGATCATCGTGCGGGCGCCGCTATCTTGGGCGCCTCCGCGGGCACGCTGACCGGACGGGCCCTCTGGAGGATTTGGGTGATCGTCATCGTATGCGTCTCCCGGGCCACGCGGCGCAGACCACGCCGATCATGATCAGGCCGGCGCCCAGTAGAAGATCGGCGGTGAACGGTTCGTCAAGGAACAGATTGGACAGAACCAGACTCAGCGCCGGTGCCGCCAGGAACCCCACCGAGGACACCAAAGCGGGCAGCCGAGCGGTTGCTTCCATGACACCCCAGGTGCCGACCGGGCCGGCGATGAAGCCGATGAAACCCAACGCGAACCACGATATCGGTTGCGACCCGAAGCTGCCATCCGGCGCATGCACCCAGGCCAGCGGCGCCAGCAGGGCCGATGCCACCAAAAAGCACCAGGGCAGCAGTTCCAGCATGCTCAGGGATGGGGGTGCCAATCGCGTGACCACCATTGCCAGCGACCAGGACAAGGCCGCGCCCAGCAGGAACGCATGGCCGACGATGACCGAAGGCGAACCCCAGTCGATCGACCACGGACTGGTCAGCACCGCGATTCCCGCCACGCCCAGTCCCGCCGCGAGCCAGCGTCGGGCCGGAATCGCCTCATGCAGCACCAGCAGGGACAGGGGCACGATCCAGACCGTGGTGGTATTGGCCAGGATCGCGGTGCGTCCGGCCGAAACCCATGCCACCGCCTCATGCGCCAGGGCAAAGTAGCCGGCGACCTGCAAGGCGCCGACCGCGAGGATCGCCGGAACGTCCGCCCGCCCTGGCGAGCGGAAGCGTCCCACCATCCCCAGCAACAACGCCGTTCCCACACAGGATAATCCCGCTCGCCCGACCGCGAACCAGCTTGGCGTGGTGCCGGCGGCGATGGCCTGCTTGGTCAAGGGCCAGGCGCTGGCAAAGAACAGGGTGGAAAGCGCTAGGGCCAACAACCCCGCACTATGCTGGCTGAGCCGCGGTCGCGTGAACGCGCGGCCGCCGACGCGATCCCTGGGGGTGCCGGATCGCGCGGATGCTTCAGGCGATGCCCCGGCCGGCGGTGCCTCGTGCGCCGGCCGGGGCGGAAGCGTGTTCAGATCACGCCGCGATCGTCGCGCGGGCTTTCGCGAAGTGCGGCATCACCGCCTCCGACACCCATTGGAACTGTTCCAGCATGACCGCTTCCGGCGTGGCCATCGGGGTGCTGAGATTGATGTGCTCCATCCCGGGATAGCGGGCTTCCAGTTCCTTCAGATAGGCGACCAGACCCTCCGGCGGGCCAGCATACCAAGCGCCGGTCTCCATGTAATGATCGAGCGTCGGCACGCCGGCCGCATCCCAACCGCCGCGCCGACCAATGGCCTCGACCTGGGCCTGCGTGGCGCCGGGCAGGAAGCCCAGGGGCGCGAACATCTTGGCATGTTCCTCATAGAGCGGGCGGAGCGCTTTGATGGCCTTTTCCTTGGTGTCGGCCAGATGGAAGAAAATGCCCAGCATCAGGTTTTCGCCAAGTTGGAGGTCCTTGCCGGCGCGCTGGGCGGCGTCGCGATAGGCGGTCATCGGGCCGGCCTGCATGGTGGCCGCGCCTCCGCCGACCGCGCCCTTGATATTGTGTTTGATCATGAAGTCCATGGCGCGCGGGCTGGCGCTGACGATCGGCTGCCATGTCTCCACCGGCTGGTTCAGCGGCCGCGGCACCAGGGTCAGGTCTTTCAGCGTATAGCCGCGATATGGCACCGCGGGCGGCAGGGTGTAATGCTTGCCCTGGTGCGAAAAGCGTTCGTTGTGGAACGCCTTCATGATGATTTCGACCTGTTCTTCGAACAACTCGCGATTGGCGTTCTGGTCCAGCATCGGCGCGCCGAAGACTTCCACTTCGCGGGTGTGATAGCCGCGGCCGACGCCGAAGATGGTGCGGCCCTTGGTCAGGATGTCGGCCATCGCGAAGTCCTCGGCCATGCGCAGCGGGTGCCACATGGGGGCGATGTTGAAGCCGCAGCCGATCTTCAGGTCCTTCGTCATGTGCGACAGGTGCACGGCCAGCATCATCAGGTTGGGGATGACCTCATAGCCTTCGAACTGGAAATGATGTTCGGCCATCCACAGCGAGTGCCAGCCGCCCTTGTCCATGACCTGCGCGACGCGTTCCGCCTTGCCGAAGACGCCCGCGAGTTCGCGGTTGTTGAAGCGGCGGTCATTGGCGGGAGTGGCATTCTGGCCGTGATCCGGCAGGTCGATGTGACCGGGATAGACGGTCGCGAATTTGGTGAGCATGGGTGGGTTTCCCGTGGTTCGGAGTCTGCCGGACGGTGGCCTTGCGCCTCTCCCGGATGTCCGGGAGAGGCATCCCTCTGTCCTTAACCGCCGTAATAAACGTTGTCGCCCAGATCCTTCATCTCCAGAATCGCCGCATCCGCTCGGCCTTCCGGCGCCTTCATCAGATGTGCTTCCGTGACCTCGGCCACGACAATGCTGTGGTCGCCCATTTCCAGCACTTCCTTGACCGTGCATTCCACCGCCCCGATCGCGCATTCCAGGATCGGCGCGCCGTTGGCACCCGCATGGAAGGCCTGGCCGGAGATCTTGCCGTCTTCCAGCTTGGCCGGCTTGAAGAAGGTAAAGGCGGCTCCCTTGCCGTCCTTGCCCAGCATGTTCAGCGCGAACTTGCCAGTGCCCTTCACGACAGTATGCGCGCCTGAGTCCGCCTTGACGCCGATTGCGACCAGCGGCGGCGCGAAGGAGGCCTGGGTGACCCAGTTGACGGTGGCGGCGCCGACATTGCCTTTGCCGTCGTCGGCCGTAAGGATGTAGATCCCATATGGGATCATGCGAAGCGTGGTCTTCTTGGCGTCGGCGTTCATGGGTTTCCCTCTCGTTCTATGACGATGCGAGGGGATTTTACGCTGGAGGGGCTGGGTTGCCCAGGGGCAGGTGAGAGGGGGGGGGGTGCGAACCAAAGTTGTGGGTTCGAGTACACGTCTCACCATCATTGCCGGGCTTGACCCGGCAACCCACGCTTCACCGGATCAAGTCCGGCAATGACGGTGAGGCGAGTCTATCGGTCCATGGTTAGAGTTGTCGATATCACTCCGCACAATGTTGAATCGCACCCGTGAGAGGGGCGAGCCTGACAGCGGGTGCCCCTGTGTGGCGGTTGGCCGGGAGGCGCGCAACGGTGGCTTTCCCAAGCAACGAAATAGTTACCATTAAGTTCTGTTTATTGTCGGCATGGCCTGCGTGCCGAGCCGGTGGATTAGCGTTGGACCGTCGAGGGCAGGGGGAAGGCCGTGTCGGCAACCAACGCCGGAAGCCCCTTGCCCATCCCGATTCGGGCGGGCGCGGTCGGTTCCAGTTGTTGGCCTGATAGTACGGGCTGCTCGGCATCCGCCCACGTCAAACGCACGGCACGCGATCAGAGCGGCGTTTCGCCGAGCGGGGGAACGAGGGCCTTGCGCAGAAAATACCTGGCATGACCGGGCGGGAAATCATCGAGTGTGCCGAAAACCTGATATCCGCGGCCGCGGTAGGACCGCAAAGCCTCCGGGTTAAGCGTGTCCAACGTCGCCGACGACGCCCCGAGTTCCATCGCGTGGCCCTTGGCGGCATCCATCAAGCGGGTGCCAAGACCTTGCCCCCTCATGCGCTCGGTGACCCAGAGGAACCGGATATGCAGCCAGCCGGCCCAGGTCACGCCGAGGCAACCGCCGACCCAGTCGCCGCTCGACGACCTCAGGAAGACGTTGGTGGGAAACCATTCGATGGCCCCGGTCACGTTGATCGTGTGGTTAACGACATTCTCTTCGACCAGGCGAACCAGATCGGCACCCGGGAGCGGTTCGAACACCAAGTCGATAGGTTCCATCGTGCGAATTCCCCCGTATTCACCGACCGCCGCATAGCGCGATATGTATTGGCCGGCGGGTTATGACAATGGCGCCGCCCGCGCCGCGCGGAACATGGCCGAACCGGCGGGCGCTACTCCACCTGCCCCTTCTTATGCGCCAGCAATGCCATCAACCGCCGGTCCCGCCATTCTTGCCGCACCGGTTGCAAGTTCGCCGGCAATTCCGCCCGTCGCGCCGCCTGCAACCGCCCGATCAGATCGGCGTCCCAGTCCAATGGTGTCATCTGTTTCTGCATCGTTGCGTAAAGCGGCCCGTATCGCTCGCAGTAATCCGCCAATCCACCGGGTGCGTTCAGGTCGATCGTTTCCAGCGGTCCCATGAAGCTCCAGCGCAGGCCAAGTCCGTGCTTCACCAGAGCGTCCAGATCGGTGGGAGAAATCACGTCGTCTGCCAGCAGGCGGAACGCCTCGGCCAGCAGCGCGCCTTGCAGTCGGTTCAGCGCGAACCCGTCCATTTCTTTCTTGACCGTCGCCGGTACCTGGCCGGCCCGGTGCATCAAAGCGCGCGTCCGCTCCACCACCGCGTCATCGGTCCAGGGTGCGGGGCACAATTCCACCAGAGGGATCAGATAGGGCGGGTTCACCGGGTGCGCGACGAGGCATCGACCGCGAAATTTCAGGTTCTCGGTGAAAGCGCTGGCCGGAATGCCGCTGGTGGAACTGGCCAGCACGGTATCGGGTTTCGTGGCGCGGTCCAGTTCCGCGAACAGGGCTTGCTTCTCCGGGATGCGCTCGGGGCCGTTTTCCTGGACGTGCTCGACGTCCTTCACCGCTTCCCACATCGACTGCATCGGACGGATTCGCGCCAGCACCGTGTCCGGGTCATCGTCCAGCAGGCCGGCCTGGCGCAATTCCGGCAGGCGGTCGGCGATGAACTCCATGGCGGCCTTTGCCTGCTGCGGGAACTTGTCCCACAGCGCCACGTCGAACCCGGCGCGAGCAAATACGATCGACCAGGCCCTGCCGATCAGTCCGGCCCCAATGACGGCAACTTTCGTCATGCGCGATTCTCCCTCTGGCGGCAGATGACACCAGGGACGGTCTGGTCGCAACGGGTGAGGGGAGGTCCAGGCCGATCCTGATAATCTCTGTCAGGGGTGGGTCCCGTTGCTTGGTGATAGCAACCAGACTTTGGCACAGTGATGCCGCGAGGGCGCCAGCCACCCCATCAAGCCCCGGGACAAGCGTCGACACCATCCCGCACGACCGGCTGATGGCGTTGGTTGCGGGTTCGATCAGCGATGGCCGCGTGCTGTCGTTGATCGAAAGCTTCCTGCACCAGGATATCATGACCGAGGCGGCGCGCTGGCAGCCGACCACCGGGACCCCGCAAGGGGCGGTGCTGTCGCCACTGCTGGCGAATCGCTATCGGCATCCGCTCGACCGCCTGATGGAGCAGGACGGGTACCGGATGGTGCGTGGAGCCTGTCCCTGGACTTGATCCGGGGGCCGATGACTTCGTGATCCTGCGTGCATCGGCGGCGGAGGCCGAGGCGGCACTGCGCCAGGTATCGGTGTGGGTGGCTGCCAACGGCCTGACCCTGCACCCGGACAAGACACGGATCGGCGATTGCCTGCAACCGGGCCAGGGGTTCGACTTCCTGGGTTATCGGTTCGAGGCTGGACACCGGTTCGTGCGTCAGAAAAGCATGGATGGGTTCAAGGACAAGGTGAGGGCCAAGACGGGCCGTAGTCGAGGCGACAGCCTCGGATGCATCATCGCTGATCTTAACCCGCTGCTACGAAGGCGGTTTGGCTACCTTCCCTACCCCTATCGAAGGGGCGACGCTTGTGGGTCAATGGTTCGGGCGGTTTGTGTTACGCCGTGCTTGGGCCAGGCGATCGATCACATCGCCTCTGCCAGACATGGCACGACAACCCGCATCGCCACACGCGATTGCGTTCGGAGATTCGGGGTCTATCGGACTTCCACCGCTTGTCAGTCCTCGGTCCAGCCGCTCTAGAGCGATTTCACGCTGACTGGAAATGGAAAACTGCTATAGCTCTTTGTTTTATCGCATGATTCACACGCTGTTACGTTCCGCTCAGCGTGATCATGCTCTAGCCACTATTTCGCGGTGTGCCTGATCCAGGATGATCCGCCGCATCTCCGGGTCATCCCCAATCAGAATCGCGGTCTCCACCGGTTCTGCCCTCCAGGTATTCTCAGCCAGGAGGCTTCCAGGCAGATCGTCACGCGCATGGCGACCGGAGCCTGCGAACAGCCCAACCACCGCGACCGGGCGGTTGCGCCAACCGGCCAGTGCATCCGCGACGAAGGGGGCTTCTTCCAGGAACGCGTGCTGGACGGCAGCGAAGCGGTCTCGGCCCCTTAGCCACGCCGCATGGGTATGGGTGGCTGTGATGCGGCCGGGCGCCCGGGCGGAGCCATGGCCGACCAGCAACATCGACACGGATCTGGGATAAAGGCCGGTTGCCTCGCACCATGCCAGCACGCGTTGTTCGATGAGCGCGCCGATTCCCGGATGCACCCCGACCGGCGGGCAGAACCGCAAGGTCCGCCCCGCCGAGACCGCGTTCACCGCGCGGGGAACGGCAACACGCGAGAAATACCCGTCCTCCATAAAGAACGGGACCACATGGACGACCTTGGCCGTCAGGGTCGCGAGCGCGGCCTCGACCGAGGGATCGCCATTCAGCAGGCCGACCGCGACCTGGTCGACCTGCCCATCCGACCGCAGAGCCTCCGCATGGGCGATCAGCCCGTTAGCCGCATCCGGATAACGGGCCGATCCATGGCCAACGAGTAGCAGCGCGATGGGGACGGGAGAGGCCTAGTAGCCGCTGCCGGGACGCGCTTCGGTTTCCTCGGCCGGGAAGTTGCACTCCACCGCGACGCCGTCGGGATCGAGATAGAAAAGCTGGGTCATGTTCATGCGCGGCAGAACCCGTTCGTCGAATTTCAGGCCGCGGCTGTTCAGAGTCTCCCGCATGTCCTTCAGGCCAACGCAGGAGAACGCGATATGGTCCAGGCGCCCGGTCTTGGCGGGGTAGGACGGGCCGTCCGGAATGACCGGGTCGATGGCGCGGTAGCCCAGCAGATGCACGGTCGGAATGCCGCCGCAATACAGCCAGTAGCCGGGGAAGCCCAAGGGCGGGCGCTCGCCCACGGTCAGGCCGACCACGTCGCAGTAGAAGTTCTTGGTCGCTTCCAGGTCGCGGGTCATGATCGTGTAGTGGTTCAGGGACTGGGCTGGCATGGTGTGGTCTCCCTTCAGAAGGCGTTTCAGAAAGCGTTTTCCGGGGTCAGGCCGAGCATGATCTGACCGACGGTTTCGAAGTGAAGTTGCCGCCCTTGGGCCTGTTGCGCAACCGTGTGCATGTCGCGCAGGCGGCGCTCGAACGGGCCCTCCTCGAACACGGCGACGGAGCCGGCGGCGTGATAGAGGGTGTTCACCGCTTCTCGTGCCTGCTGGATGGCCCAGGTCGAGGCTAGGCGCATGGTCATCCGGTGGTTTGGGGTCATCTCACCGTGCTGTTCGACATGCGCCCAGGCGGCTTCCAACGTGTTGTGCAGGAAGGCGCGGGCCGATTGCCAGCGGGCTTCCGACTGGGCCAGTTGCGACTGCACGACGTTGTTTTCCCGCATCGGCCGGCTGGCGCCGCGGGCGGTCTTGTTGGACGGCAGGGCCAGGAACGCGTCGATCAGGCCGCGGGCAATGCCGAGCCCGACGCCGGCGAACCCGGCGGAATAGAGCTGGCCGCTGGTAAAGCGGTAAAGCAGCCCGTCCTGGCGCCGGAAGCGGGGATTGTCCCGGTGCATGACATAGGCGTTCGGCACGAACAGGTTTTCGACCACGTATTGGTTGCTGGCCGTCCCGCGCAGCCCGACCGTGTGCCAAATATCCTCCATCGCGGCGCTGGATTTCGGGAACAGGAAGGTCAGCAGCTCCCCCGTGCCGGTGACATTGATATGCGCACCGAGCCAGGAGGCGTTCTGGGAGCCTGAGGCAAAGCGCCAGGTGCCGGAGATGCGATAGCCGCCGTCAACCGGATGGGCCGAGACGGGATTGGGCCCGGGCCATCCCGGTCCCCAGGCCAGAATGCCGTCGCGCGGGCCGAACATGGTGCGTGCGACATCCGGGTCCAGATAGGAAGCGGACATGGAACATCCGTTGCCCTGGCAGGTGACCCAGCCAACCGAGGCATCGCTGCTGGCCAGGGCTTCCGTCACCTGGCAGAAAATCACCGGCGGCAATTCCATCCCGCCCAGGAAGGACGGCTGCAACATGCGGAAGAAGCCGCCATCCTTCAGCGCGTCGGACACGGCTTGGGTGAGTTCGCGACGGCGGTTGATCTCGGCGCCTTCGGCGGCGATCAGCGGCGCCAGGTCGCGGGCCCGTTGGATCTGGTCGTGCGACTTGTTCGATGGGGCCGCGGTCATGGTTTCCTCGCGCACATGGCAAGGCGGAATGATAGACCCGCTCGTGTCAGCGGGGAAATCCCTGGTTCGGGGCCGGACACCGGGTTGCCTCAATCCGGCTCCGGGCGTCGTCGGGCGGCCACGGCGTTCAGAACCTCGATCTGGCGTGGCAGGCAGCGGTCCAGGGAATAGCGACTGAGCGCGGTCCAGCGCGCCGCCTGGCGGATATCGGCGACCGGCAGGCGCTTTTCGACGGCCTCCACCACCCGGTCGGCGATCATGGAAGGGGAGAAGAAATCGACCAGGAAGCCGTTCTTGCCGTCCTCGATCACTTCCTGGACTGGCGGGGTGGCCGATCCGATCACGACGCAGCCGGCGGCCATCGCCTCCAGCATCGACCACGATAAGACAAAGGGTACGGTCAGATACACGTGCGCGGCGGAGACCTGCAGCAGTCGGAGGTAGTCCGTATAGGAGACCCGGCCTAGGAAGTGGACGCGCGCCGGATCCACCGAGACCTCCTCGCACATGACCGCGCGCCAGGTCCGGCCATCGCGCGGCGCCTTGCCGTAGCTGACCTCATCGCCGCCAACCACGACGATCTGGGCATCCGGCACCCGGCGCAGGATCTCGGGCAGGGACCGCATGAAGGACGGGAAGCCGCGATACGGTTCCAGGCCGCGTGCGACATAGGTCACCACCGGATCGCCGGGTTGTAGGGTCCGGCCATCGGGCAAAACGAACCGAGCCGCCGCATCGGGGCAGGCGGCGTTGGTGTCGATGCCGTCGAATCGGACCGAAATCTTGTCCTGGTACACGGCGGGATGCTGCTGCTTCTGCCATGGGGTTGGGCTGATGCCCCAGTCGCAGTTCTCCAGCGCCAGCAGCAGATGCGCATTGCGGGTGCGGGTCACGCAGTTGGCCGAGAGGTCCTGTTGGTCCTCCGGGTCGAAATTCACGTCGGCGCCGTGTGTCCGGTAGTAGAATTCGCAGTAATGCAGCAGCGGCACGTCGGGGAAGACTTCCTTCACATACAGCGACTCGCCCCAGCCCGGATGCGCCACGATCAGGTCGGGGCGGAAGCCATTTGCAACCAAGGCGTTACAGGCTCGCGCCACCTGCAACCCGTGCCGGACGGCGGTGTCCAGCGGGGTGAGGAACGGGTTCGCCGCCGGTAGGGCGCTGTCAGGCAGTTGGTATGTCACCCGTCCGACCCCAGGGGGCGCGAAGTCCCGCCGCCGGCCAACACAGACCACGCGATGTTGTCCGCCCGTGGCCATATGGTGGATCAGGTGCCGGAACTGCCCGGGCATGTTCTGGTGGATAAAGAGGATGTTCACGTGCCTCTGCTAGCATGGCGACGGCCATCCCGGCCACGGCCATGCGGATTCCATGCTCGGCGATCCCCAACAGGGCGTTCGCGAAGGAGCGTCTCTCAATTTGGATTGCCCGGATGCAACTATTTTGGTAACTGCCCAGCTACCCCGCCGCATCTCCCACCAATCGTAATCGGCCGATCAGGCTGAACGGATCGGTCATCAGGGTCTCGAGCAAGCTCCACCCCTGCTTCCTGGCGGTGGAGAGGACGGATCGGATCGTGGCGAAATCCTTCGCA
>CALQHT020000096.1 GCA_943330455.2 Nitrosovibrio sp. Nv4
CCCCCTCCCCTTGCGGGTGGGGGTTGGGGGGAGGGGGGATACCACACGGAAGTTGCGTGAAACCCCTCCCCCCAACCCCCTCCCGCAAGGGGAGGGGGAGAATTTTCTCCTGAGCCGCGATCGCTAAACGCGGCACAATCTTTCAGGCCGGGAGAGCAGCCTCCACCGACGTCGCCGCACGCAGCCGCCCGGCCAGCATGTCCGCCTCGGCTTCCGGGATATTGGTAAACCCCAGCAGCAGGCCCGACCCAGCACCATGCGCCATCGTCAGGCTGGACAAAGCGGTGGGCGCCAGACCGGCCGCGCGGGCCTGGCGGGCCAAGATGTCGTCGGCGGTCTCGGGTGGGAAGCGCAGCAGCAGATGCATGCCCCCGGCCTCCAGCTCGACCGTCGCGCGATCGCCAAATGCCACGGTCAGCGCCGCCGCCAGGGCTGAACGACGGGCGGCATAAAGCTCGCGCATCCGGCGGAGATGGCGGGCAAAATGCCCCTGTTCCATGAAATGCGCGACAACCTGCTGCTCCAGCAGCGATTGCCCGTTGGTCAGCAGGCGGCTGGCGCGCTGGAAGGCGGCGGCCAGCTCATCCGGCACGATCAGGTAGCCCAGCCGCAGACCGGGAAACAGCACCTTGGAGAAACTGCCGGCGAACAGCACGCGCTCGCCGCGGTCCAGGCTTTTCAGGGCGGGCAAAGGCCGGCCCGTGTAGCGATACTCGCTGTCGTAGTCGTCTTCCAGGACCCAGGCACCGGCCTCGGCCGCCCAGGCCAGCAGCGCCAGGCGACGAGGCAGGGACAAAGCCACGCCCAGCGGCGACTGGTGGGTGGGGGTGACGACGGCGAGCTTGGCGCGCGGTGCGGCGACGGTGCCGGCGGCGACCCGCATACCTTCCCGGTCCACGCGCACCGGGACCAGACGCGCGCCACCCGCCTCCAAAGCCTGGCGGGTGTGGTGATGACCCGGGTCCTCGACCCAGACCGTATCCCCGGCCCGCAGCAGCACTTGCCGCACCAGACTCAGCGCGCCCTGAAATCCGCCGGTGATCAGAACCTGGCGCGGCGCGCAGACAATCCCGCGCGACACACCCAGATAGGCCGCAATCGCCTGGCGCAGGCGAAAGAACCCGGCTGGATCGGGATAGGCAAGCTCCTCCGGCCCGATGCCGCGCGCCGCCCGGACCGCCAGCCCCGACCAAAGCTTGCGGGGGAACGCGTCCAGCGCCGGCAGGCCCAGGCGAAAGGGCATGGGCGCTGCCTCCACCCGCTCTTCGCGCAACGCCAGGGAGCGTTGGCCGGGCGAGGTGACCGGCACCTTGATCTGCGAGGAGATGATCGTGCCGGCGGACCCACGCGTCTCGATCGCCCCTTCGCCGGCAAGCAACGCATAGGCGGCATCGACCGTGCCGCGTGCAACCGACAACTGGGTGGCCAGATTGCGCGACGACGGCAGGCGCGAACCGGCGGGCAAGGTGCCGGACGCCGCGGCTTCCCGCAGGCGGCGGGCGATCTGCAGGTAGAGCGGTTCGGTTTCCGATGGGTCGAGGGCGATCAGCGCGGTCATGGCCCAGTCGATTTAGCGATTCCTGGCCCTGACGTATAGGCCATGCGGACTGGCATCTGCCGGGTTCCGCAACAGGGAGGCAGCCATGACCGAACCTCGTATCAACCTGCACCGTACCGCCCCGGACGCCTACGCGGCTTTGCGCGGTGTGGAAACCTATCTGAAGTCGTCCCCGCTGGAACCGGCTTTGGTCGAATTGGTGAAGCTGCGTGCATCCCAAATCAACGGCTGCCTGTTCTGTCTGGACATGCACAGCCATGACGCGCGCAAGGGCGGCGAAACCGAGCAGCGCCTGTATGTCCTGAATGGCTGGCGGGAAAGCCACCTTTACTCCGATCGCGAGCGCTCTGCCCTCAACTGGTGCGAACACCTCACCCGACTCGGCACCGACGGCGTGCCGGACGCGGCATACGATGCCTCGCGGACCCACTTCACCGATCGGGAAATCGCCGACCTGACGGTGCTGACCGGGATGATCAACCTGTGGAACCGCGTTGCCATCGGCACCGCCATGCAGCCACCGGCGCGGACATGACCGAGAGCCTTCGTCACGCCGATACCGACCTGGACATCGCCGCCTGCTTCCCGGTGATGCGGATCTTGCGGCCGCATATCGCGTCAGCCGAGGACCTGGTCGAACGGGTCCGGGCCCAGATGCCCGAGCGCTATCGCATTCTGGCGGCCTGGAATGGCGAGGCGGTTATCGGTCTGGCCGGGTATCGGTTTCAGTCCAATCTCATCCGCGGCCCGTTCTGCTATGTCGACGACCTTGTCGTTGCCTCGGACCATCGCCGCTTCGGCCTTGGGGCCCGGTTGCTCGATGCGGTCACGGCGGAGGCGCGCGAGATTCGTATCGCGACGGAGGCGCGCGAGGTTGGTATCACGGCGGAGGCGCGCGGGGTTGGTATCACGACCGAAGCGCGCGGGGTTGGTATCACGACGGAAGCGCGCGGCGTCGCGTCCCTGGTCCTGGATACCGCCATGGATAACGCGCTGGGCCAGCGTTTCTACTTCCGCTACGGCATGCTTCCCGGCGCTTTGCGCTTCGTCAAGAAATTGGACTGATCGATGAAGACAATTCTCTACATATCTTGCAGTCCACGTGGGGCCGCTTCACATAGCCGGATCATCGCGGACGAGCTGGTGGATCGACTTCTGTCCCGTCACCCCGGCGCCGAAATGATTCGCCGCGATCTCGCCGCCAATCCACCATCCTTCGTGGACACTGCGTTCAGCGCCGCCATTCTGGGGCCGCAAAGCGCTCCGCCGCCCGCTCTGGAGGAGTCGGAAACCCTGATCCGGGAATTGGAATCCTGCGACGCGTTGGTGCTCGCCACGCCGATGCATAACTACGGGGTCCCGGCCGTGCTGAAGGCCTGGATCGACCAGATCGTGCGCATCCATCGCAGCTTTCGCAGCACGCCAGAGGGCAAAATCGGGGTGCTGACCGACAGACCGGTACATGTGGTCGTCGCCTCCGGAGGCTGGTTCAGCGGCCCGTCGCCGACCGGGACACCGCCGCAACCCGATTTCCTGACCCAATATCTGCGCGCGGTGTTCGCCACGATCGGCCTGCGCGATATCGCGTTCATCACTTTGGAGGGCGTCACGCGGGGGCCGGACATCGCCGCAAAGGCCTACGCGGCGGCACGCCAACGGATCGCCGAGCTGTAATGGCATCGGTCGTGGCGAGTCCCTTCGCCACGACCATGATCTCCATCATCATCCCAACCTTGAACGAGGCGTCTCGCATCGGTGCGCTGCTGGCCCGTTTGCGCGCCGAACCCGTTGCGTGCGAGGCGATCGTCGTCGATGGCGGCAGCACGGACGATACCCTGGCCATTGTCCGCGCGTCCGGCTGGGCGCGCGGGTTGACGGCCATGCGCAGGCGAGGCCAGCAACTGGTCGCGGGCGCGGCGGCGGCGCAAGGCGACGTGCTGCTGTTTCTGCACGCTGACACGGTCTTCCCGATGGGCGGACTGGTGGCACTGGACCGCGTGCTCGCCGCCAATCCGGATAGTCCTGGCGGCAATTTTCGCCTGGAATTCGACGGTCACGACGGGTTTTCCGCCTGGCTGACCGATTTCTACGCCTGGCTGCGACGGCGTGGCTTCTACTACGGCGATAGCGGTATTTTTGTCAGGCGGGCCGCCTATGACGCGCTGGGTGGGCTGCGTCCGATCGCTCTGATGGAGGATTTCGACTTCGTCCGCCGGATGGAGCGAGCCGGTAAGACCTTGTGCATCGACAACCCGCCATTGGAAACGTCCTCCCGCCGGTTCGCGGGCAGACCGCCGTGGCGGATCGTAATGGGATGGGTCTGGCTGCATGCGGGGTATCTGCTGGGAGTCGCTCCGACCCGCTTGGCCCGGGCGTATGATTCCGAGCGCCGAACCGAACGCGGCAGGACCGGGGCCAGGACTGGGGCCAGGACTGGGGCCAGGACCGGGGAGCGATGATCGCGCGTCGGACCTTGCTGATTGGACTGGCTATTTCGGGGAAAACCTCCGCGTGTCCGGTAGACCAAACCACCGGCGCCGACCCCGCCGGCTGGACCTTGGTCACTGTGCCGACCCGGCGCGCGGCCCGTTTCGTCGCTGGTCCCGGTGGCGCGATCGCCATCACCGCCGATACCGCGGTGGGATTTCTGCTGCGTCCGGTTCCCATCGGCACTGGCGCGCGCGATCGCGTGACTTGGCAGTGGCGGGTCGATGCGGCGCCACCGCCGACGTCTCCCGCGGATAAAGGGCACGACGACCGCCCGGTGGCGATCCAGGTGATCTATCGAGATGTCGGCGACAGCAACGACATCCTTGGGGGCGTCCAGCGTTGGCTGCGCGGCGCCCTGGTGCATGATGCTTATGCCGGGCGCGTCCTGACCTATACGTGGGGCGGGACTTTGCCGGCCGGGTCTCGTCTGGAAAACCCCTATCTGCCCAACGATGGCGCCATCATCGTCCTGCGCGCCGCCGAAGCCCCGCTGGGTCGTTGGCTGACGGAAACCGTCGATCCGGCCGCCGATTATCGCCAGGCCTTCGGTCGGGATGCGCCGCCGCCGACCCATATCGCTCTGTCAGCAGACACCGAGGACAGCGGCGGCTGCGCGTTCTCGCACGTTGAAGTGCCTCGCTTCATCCCGTCTCGCCCGTGAAGGACCGCGCCATGGACCTGTCATCGATCCGCCACTGGTCTCGTCGAGCGACCCTACGGTCGATGGCGGGTGTGGCGTTCGCGGCGGCACCGAGCGTCTCCATCGCGGCGCCGGCCTTTGTCGAGGCGTTGTTTGCGCCCGCCGCCCGTCCATGGCCGCGGTGGGAGGCGCATGATCCGGCCTCGACACGGATCGTGGACCACGCATCCTGGGACCAGTTCCTGCGGGAAAATCTGCGCCGTCGCCCGGATGGCGTCATGGGCGTGGCCTATGGTTCCGTCAGCCAGGAGGCAAAAGCCGCTTTGCGCCGTTATCTGGATGCCTTGGCGAACGAACCGGTCTCTCGCCTGTCCCGGCCGGAGCAGTTGGCGTATTGGATCAATCTTTACAACGCCCTGACGATGCGGGTCATGCTGGACTCCTGGCCGGTCGTCAGTATCCGCGACATATCCCTGTCGTCCGGCCTGTTCGAAACCGGCCCCTGGGGCGCCAAGGTCATCGCGGTCGAAGGCCAGGACCTGACCTTGAACGACATCGAGCATCGCATCCTGCGCCCGATCTGGCGCGACGCCCGGATCCATTACGCGGTGAACTGCGCCTCGATCGGTTGCCCGGACCTGCGTCCGGTGGCGTTTACCGGGGCTGGGGCGGCGGCCATGCTGGATCGGGCCGCGCGCGATTACATCGGCCACCCGCGTGGGGTCACGGTCACGCCGGACGGCCTGCTCCTATCCAGCATCTACAACTGGTTCGCGGAGGATTTTGGCGGTTCTGCCGCGGTGCTCGCCCATATTCGCGGCTTCGCGTCCCCGACCTTGCTGGCCGCGATCGACCGAGCGCCGCGGATTGTCGGGTACCGCTACGACTGGGCGGCGAACGTCGTGCCCTAGGAACAAAGCGTTGCAGCGCACGAGGTTCGGCGCGCTCTACAGGGTGGTTTTCGTCCTGGGTGGGTCAATCTTTCGACCAGTTGGTCTCAGACCGAGGCTGGGCGGCGGCGAAAGGAAATCATCGCGGCAATCCCGGTGGCCAGGATGGCCAGTGTCCCGGGTTCCGGCGCCGCGGTCAGGGTCAGGGTGAAGCTGTTGGAGAATCCCAGGCTCAGCCCATGCATGTCGATCGAGACCGATGATCCCGTAAAACTGACCCGCGACATGTCGAGCCCGGCGATGCCGGTGGCAAGCGACACGTCGGTGATCGGGCCTCCGGGATCGAGATTCAGGAACGTCATGCCGTTGGGCTCTTCCACGTTAAAGCCCCCGGGCTGGGATCCGACATAGGAATAGCCGATCGAGAGATCGCCGACGTCGATATACTGATTGGCCGCGGTCAGCATCTCGCAGACATTGGCGTTGCCCGACCCTCCGCCGGTGCAGGTCACTTCCACGCCGGCGGTGACCAGCAGGCTGTCGGTCGTCCGGGCCGGGGTCTGGTAATTGTAGTTCAGGGTGACGGTGGTGCCGAGCAGGCCGGCGCGAGATGGGGTGGGTTGGAAGAAGCAGGATGCGGCCACGGCGGTCAGCAAGGCGGCGGGCGAAAGGCGCATCGGGGAGACTCCAAGCGTGGTCGGTCCAGGATTTGTATCGGAAGATGAAATTGTTGCAAGGTTTTGGACGCGCGATCCGGGGTTTTTTGATAGCCGAACCGGTCGGGCAAAACCGCGATGCGACCTTGCGTTGACCCTGGGACCGGGCAAGGCTAATCAACCGTAACGGCGCGGCCCGCCTCAATGGATTCCACCCAGGGATTCCAACACGGTGCCGCCAAGATTGGAGCGATCCGTGAGAGACGTACGCGACGCGCTGATGGTGGCGCGCAACACGGACGGCAAATTGGTGCGCCGCCCGTTGTCCCCCCATATTCAGGTCTATCGCTGGCCGATCAGCATGGCCCTGTCGATCGCCCACCGCATTTCCGGTGTGGGCCTCGGCGTTGGCACGTTGTTGTTGACCTGGTGGCTGGTGGCCGCCGCGACATCCGACGCGGCCTTCGCCACCGTGCAGTCCTTCATGGGCAGCGCGATCGGCATTCTTCTGCTGTTCGGTTGGTCCGCCGCGCTGATCTTCCATCTGTTCAGCGGCATCCGCCATCTGGTCTGGGACGCGGGCTACGGCTTCGATGCGCCCGATTACAACACATCTGGCTGGGCGGTCGTGATCGCCACCGTGGTGGTCACGGTGGTGGTCTGGGCCGTCGGCCTCATGGCTTGGTGAGGTCGACCCATGTCGGATTCCCATAAAGCGCCCCATGTCGACATGTTGCGCTCCCCGCTCGGGCGGGCACGCGGGCTCGGGTCGGCCAGGGCCGGTTCGCATCACTGGTGGGCGCAACGCCTGACCGCCATCGCGCTGGTGCCGCTGACCCTGTGGTTCATCTGCGGCGCCATTCGCATGACCGGTGCCTCGCGCGCCGAGGTCGCGGACTGGCTGTCGTCGCCGTTGACCCTGACACTCATGCTGGCCCTTGTGATCGGCACGTTCCATCACCTGCAACTGGGGTTGCAGATCGTGATCGAGGACTATGTTCATAAGGAATCGACGAGGCTGACCGCGGTGCTGGCGATGAAAGCCGCCTGCATCCTTCTCGCCCTTGCCTGCATCATCTCCGTCCTGCGGCTCGGCCTGTAGGACGCGACGGAGTCTGTCCATGAACGCGATTACGTTGCCTTCCTCGCGCGCCTACAACATCGTCGATCATACATACGACGTGGTGGTGGTCGGCGCCGGCGGGTCCGGCCTGCGCGCCACCTTCGGGATGGGTGCCGCCGGGCTGAAAACCGCCTGCATCACCAAGGTGTTCCCCACACGCAGCCACACCGTGGCGGCTCAGGGCGGGATTGGCGCCGCTTTGGGGAATATGGGAGAGGACGACTGGCGCTGGCACATGTTCGACACCGTAAAGGGGTCGGATTGGCTGGGTGACCAGGACGCGATCGAATACATGTGCCGTGAGGCCATCCCAGCCGTCTACGAGCTGGAACATTTCGGCGTCCCGTTCAGCCGGACCGAGGAAGGCAAAATCTACCAGCGCCCGTTCGGCGGTCACATGACCGGCTACGGCGATGGTGCCCCGGCGATGCGCGCCTGCGCCGCAGCCGACCGCACCGGCCATGCCATCCTGCACACCTTGTATCAGCAAAGCCTGAAGCACGACGCGGAGTTCTTCATCGAGTATTTCGCGCTCGACCTGATCATGGATGAGGAAGGCGCCTGCCGCGGCGTGATGGCATGGAACCTGGAAGACGGCTCCATCCACCGGTTTCGTGCCCAGACGGTTGTATTGGCGACCGGTGGCTACGGCCGCACGTATCTGTCCTGCACATCGGCTCATACCTGCACCGGCGACGGCGGCGGCATGGTGCTGCGCGCCGGCTTACCGTGCCAGGATATGGAATTCGTGCAGTTCCACCCGACCGGCATTTTCCCGGCCGGCTGTCTGATCACCGAGGGCGCACGCGGCGAAGGCGGCTACCTCACCAACTCCGAGGGTGAGCGCTTCATGGAGCGCTATGCCCCGTCCGCGAAGGACCTGGCGTCGCGCGATGTCGTGTCGCGGTCTATGACTTTGGAGATCAATGAAGGGCGCGGCTGCGGTCCGAACAAGGACCACATCATGCTGCATCTGGAGCATCTCGGCGCCGATCTGCTGAACGAGCGGCTGCCCGGCATTTCCGAAACCGCGAAAGTGTTCGCCGGTGTCGAAGTGACGAAGGGACCGATCCCGGTGCTGCCGACCGTGCACTACAACATGGGCGGCATCCCCACGAATGTGCATACGGAGGTCCTGCGCCCGACCAAGGACAATCCGGACGCGACCGTTCCCGGCCTGATGGCGGTGGGAGAGGCGGCCTGTGTGTCCGTGCACGGCGCCAATCGTCTGGGCACGAACTCGCTGCTGGATCTGGTGGTGTTCGGGCGCGCCGCGGCGCACCGGGCGGTGGAACTGGTGAAGCCGGGGGCGCGTCAGGCGCCGCTGCCGGCAAAGGCGGGTGAGGCCTCGCTGGACCGCATGGACCGCGCGCGTCATGCCAAGGGCGGCACCAAGGTGGCCGAACTGCGCGACAGCATGCAGCGCGCCATGCAGGGGCATGCGGCGGTGTTCCGTACCTCCACCAGCCTGACCGAGGGCGTGGACAAGATGAAAAAGATTTGGAGCGGCATGACAGACATGTCCGTCTCCGACCGCAGTCTGATCTGGAACAGCGACCTGATGGAGGCGCTGGAACTGCACAACCTGATGGGCAACGCGATGACCACGATGGTCGGCGCGGAGGCCCGCAAGGAAAGCCGCGGCGCCCACGCGCATGACGATTTCCCCGATCGGCATGACGAGGAATGGATGAAGCACACGCTGGCCTGGTGCGAGGATGACGGCACCACGCGGCTGGATTACCGCCCGGTGAAGATGCAGACGCTGACGAATGAAGTGTCCGTGTTCCCGCCGAAGAAGCGCGTTTACTGATCGATCGGAAGAAGCAAGCCATGGTCGCTTTCAACCTCCCCGCCAACAGCCGTATCGGTCAGGGCAAGACGTTCAAGGCTCCCGCCGGGGCGAAGAATGTCCGCGAGTTCAAGATCTATCGGTGGAATCCTGATGACGGGAAGAACCCGCAGATGGACACCTATGAGATCGATCTGGACGCCTGCGGCCCGATGGTCCTGGACGCGCTGATCAAAATCAAGAATGAGGTCGATCCGACCCTGACCTTCCGCCGGTCCTGCCGGGAGGGCATTTGCGGCTCCTGCGCCATGAACATTGACGGCGGCAACACCTTGGCCTGCCTAAAGCCGATCGAGGAAGTAGGCGGCGCCGTCCGCATCAACCCACTGCCGCATATGCCGGTGGTGAAGGACCTGGTGCCCGATTTGTCGCAGGTCTACGCGCAATTGCGTTCCATCGAGCCGTGGTTGCAGGCCGACAGCCCGGCCCCGCCCGACGGGGAACGGCTGCAAAGCAAGGAAGAACGCGCCAAGCTGGATGGGCTGTGGGAATGCATTCTGTGCTTCTGCTGCTCGACCGCGTGCCCGAGCTATTGGTGGAATGGCGACCGCTATCTGGGGCCAGCAGTCCTGCTGCAGGCCTATCGCTGGATCGCCGACAGCCGCGACGAACGGACCGGGGAGCGATTGGATGCGCTGGAAGACCCGTTCAAGCTGTATCGCTGCCATACGATCATGAACTGCACGGATACCTGCCCGAAGGGGCTGAATCCGGCGAAGGCGATTGGCTCGATCAAGCAATTGATCCTGGAGCGGCAGGTTTAGCGCTTCAGGGCGCCCCTGCCCTGGTCGCCGCCAACCCAGTTCGATAGGTTGGCGGGGGCCAATCGGTTCAGCCAACTGAGCGGTCGTTCTCGACAGACGTCGCGCCCGGCGCGGCCCACGCGGAATCGCTTGCCTTAACGCGCTGGTGCCGGGAGTTGACTTTCCCGGTCAGCGTCACTTTGCCGCCCTCGGCGGTGACCGTGATGGCCGCGGAATTGTACTACGGCCGATCCAAGGCGACCATGATGTCGTCCCGGATGGCGGATGTGTTGGCAGGATTCGCTTTTCGCGCCGGTTGGCAGGAGAGGGCTGGCCGTGTCGATCGGCACTTCCGGCCGCGAGCATTGATCGGCATTTATACCGACCGACCTGCCCATTGACCCATACACAGCCCCTCTCGTCATCGCCGAGCTTGACCCAAGGCAACCCGCGCTTCAACGGCATGGGCGGACTGGCAGATCAAGTCCCGAAATGACGGTGAGAGTATGCCATCGGTCAATGATTCGGCGGTTGGCAGCAGGCGATGTTGATCCGGCACGTGCTCTCTGTGGAACGCCACCCTTGCGGCCAACCGCGCCCCCCGCCAATCTCGCCTCCAAGCCAAACCCTGGCAACCAAACCCATGGAGGAACCGATGGCGCACCTATTGGAATCGATCGAAGACGGCGTCGCCGTCCTGACCCTGAACCGGCCCGAAGCGCTGAACGCGCTGTCGATGGACATCCGCAACGGGCTGCTGGATGCCCTGCAACGCTATGCCGAGGACGATGCGATCCGCTGCATCGTGATCACCGGGGCGGGGCGCGGATTCAGCTCGGGCGGCGACGTGAAGGGCATGGGGGACCGAGCGGCGCGCGGGTTTGAATCGCGGGCGCGGGGGATTCAGTTCTCCAACTCGATCCCGATGGCGATGCGCAAGCACCCCAAGGTCATCATCGGCATGATCAACGGCGTTGCCGCCGGGGCGGGATTGAGCATGGCCCTGGCCACCGACCTGCGCGTGGCCGGCAAATCCGCCCGCTTCACCACGGCGTTCCTGAAGATCGGCCTGTCCGGCGACTGGGGCGGCAGTTGGACCCTGACCCGGCTGGTGGGCACGGCCAAGGCCCGCGAACTCTATTTCATGCCCGACATCATCGGGGCCGACGAAGCGCTGTCGATCGGCCTGGTCAACCGCGTGGTCGAAGACGCCGATCTGCGCTCCGCCACGATGGAAATGGCGCGCCGCATCGCCGACATGCCGCAGATCGCGATGGCCGCCAACAAGCGCAACCTGTTCGCCGCTGAAACCGAGAGTTTCGCGACCGTGCTGGACATGGAGGCGTTCAACCAGGCGCGTTGCTCGCAGACCCAGGATCACCTGGAAGCGGTCGCCGCGTTCAAGGAAAAGCGCAAGCCGGTGTTCACCGGTCGGTAAGTGTTACCCCTTGCGTTCGCGATCCATGACGGCGAACGCAAGGGCGTCCCCTGAGATAGTGTGACCGCGGAAAGGCCAGTCCATGCGCGTTCTGAACACCCTGCCGCAGGCCGATCTGCGGCAGACGGCTTCCTCCGCCAAGGCGTCCGAGGCCGCGGGCTACGACACCTTGCTGACGATGGAGAACAAGCACGATCCGTTCCTGGCGCACGCCATCGCCGCCGTCAGCACGGACCGGATCGGACTTGGGACCAATGTCGCGATCGCCTTTCCGCGCAGCCCGATGGTGGTGGCCAATCTGTGCTGGGACTTGCAAAACGCCTCGGGCGGGCGGTTCGTGCTGGGGCTGGGACCGCAAATCCGCCCGCACAACGAACGCCGGTTCAGCACGCCCTGGACCGCTCCGGCGCCGCGGATGCGGGAGTATGTGCAGGCGTTGCGGGCGATCTGGACCAACTGGGAAACCGGGGAAAAGCTCGACTTCCGCGGCAAGCACTATAATTTCACGTTGATGCCGCCGTATTTCATGCCGGCCTCGACGGGGCAGAAGATGGTGCCGATTACTTTGGCGGCGGTGGGCGAGCATTCCTTGCGGATGGCGGGGGAAGTGGGCGACGGCGTGCGGCTGCACCCGTTCTGCACCAGGCAATACACGGAGGAAGCCATCCTGCCGCGCCTGAAGGAAGGCATGGCGCGCACCGGGCGGGAGCGGGCGCATTTCGAGATCACCGGCGGCGGCTTCATCGCAACCGGCAAGGACGAGGCAGCCACCGCCCAGCAGTTCGAATGGGTGCGTGGGCGCATCGGCTTCTACGGCACCACCCCCAGCTACTGGCCCGTCTTCGAAATGCACGGGCTCGGCGATCTCGGCCGGGAGCTGAACCAGATGTCCAAGCAGGGCAAATGGGAAGAACTGGCCGGGCGCGTGCCGGACGATGTCGTGCATCTGTTCACCGCCGTCGGCACGCATCGGGAGATCGCGCAGCGGATAGAGGCTCGGTTCCGCGGGCTGGCCGACGCGATCAGTTTGCGGGCGGATTCCCCGGTCTCAGGCGCGGAAATTCCGCCGGACGTGTTGCAGGATATCAAACGCGTGCCCACTCCTTTCCAGGGCTACAAGACCGCGTGGTGAGAGGGGTGTTGCATGGCTGACGACGACGAGGTGACGATTTCCGGCGGGATTCGCGACAAGCTGGTCGAGAAGAAGCAGGAATGGGCGCGTGACGGCCGCCTGCTGACCGGGGAGACGGCGGATCCGGAGAAGGATCGTTTGCCGCCGGGCCAGCGTCTGGTGAAGGACTGGCCGGTGCTGGACCTTGGCGCCGAACCCGATGTCACGCCGGAGAAATTCCGCCTGGATGTCGATGGCGTGGTGGAGAACAAACTCAGCCTGCGGTTGGACGCATTCATGGCGCTGCCACAGTCCGAAAGCGTGTCGGACATGCATTGCGTGACCCAGTGGTCTCGGTACGACAACAACTGGAAGGGTGTGTCGGCGAAGGCGCTGCTGGAGATCGTGCAGCCGAAGGCGGATGCTCGGTTCGTGATTTTCCACGCCTATGATGGGTACACGACGAATATAAGGCTGGACCAGTTCGACCAGCCGGACGTGTTCCTGGTGCATCAGTGGGAGGGCAAGCCGATCACCCGCGCGCATGGCGGGCCGGTGCGGATGCTGGTGCCGCGGTTGTATCTGTGGAAGTCGGCGAAATGGTTGCGGCGGATTCAGTTCACCATCAGCGATCATCCGGGGTTCTGGGAAGTGCGCGGCTATCACAACAACGGCGATCCGTGGCTGGAGGAACGTTATGGTTGAAACGACTCGGCGAGCGGTGATGGGCGCAATGATGGGGGGATTGGTGATGGCGGCGAATGAGGAAAAACTGGCCTGGGCGTTCGACTTCGATGCGATCGAAGGCGGGCGGCTGGAGCTGTCGAAATTCAAGGGACGGGTGTTGCTGGTGACCAACACCGCGAGCTTCTGCGGCTACACCAATCAATACGAAGGTCTGGAAAAACTGCATACGGCGAAGGCCGCGTCCGGACTGACGGTGATTGGTGTGCCGAGCGGGGATTTTAATCAGGAGTCGGCGGATAATGGGACGGTGAAGGCGTTTTGCGAGACTCGGTTTGGTATCGATTTTCCGTTGACCGGTCTTGCTCATGTAAAAGGCCCGCAGGCGGCGCCGTTTTATGCCTGGGTGAAGGAAACCAGGAAGTGGGAGCCTTCGTGGAATTTCAACAAGGTGCTGATCGGGCGGGATGGTCGCGTGGCGGGAACGTTCGGGTCTGGGGACGATCCGGATGGGCCGAAGCTGTCGGCGGCGATCGCGGCGGAGTTGGCGAAGGGGGGGTAGGCTCGGGCCCTAACCGGGCGCTCGTATGCGGGCCGGGTTCCGCCGTGGAACCTGGTCAAGTGCAATCACGAGATTCGCCGATGGAGAAAGTTCTCCCCCTCCCGCAAGGGGAGGGGGAGAACTTTCTCTCTCTGACACCTCAGCTCCGGATCCGTGAACGCCATAGGGTCCGCCGTTAGGGTTACCGCCGCTATCGCTTCAGAATAGAGCCCAACAAGCCACGCACGATCGAACCACCAAGGCTGCGAGCGACGGATTTCCCGAAGGCTTCGGCAACGCCCTCCCGCCGGCCGTTGCCCAGCAATATCGCCATCAGCGGGTCCTCCGGTGCCTGGGCCGCACCGCGCGCGCGTGGCGGACGAGCATAGCCGCCACGGGACGGCGGCGGGGCCATGGCGGCCTGGCCCCACGGATTATGCGATCGATCATCGGCCGGGCTGTATGCCGCATCGCCCCAGGGATTGGCCGCATCCGTATGAACCGCCTGGGGACCGATCTCCGCAACAGCATGCGCTCGGCCGTTAAGCTGCTCGTAGGCTGATTCGCGGTCGAGCGGGGCGTCATAGCGCCCCGCCAGCGGCGAACGCTTAAGCAGGTCGGCGCGTTCCTCTGGCGTAACGGGTCCGATGCGTCCGCTGGGCGGAGCGATCTTGGCGCGCTGGACGATGCCAGGAATGCCCTTCGCTTCCAGCAGCGAGACCAGCGCCTCCCCCACTTCAAGTTCCGTGATGGCTCTGCTGACATTGACGCACGGGTTGGGTCGAAATGTCTCGGCCGCGGCGCGGACAGCCTTCTGGTCGGCGGGCGTAAAGGCGCGGAGCGCGTGCTGCACGCGGTTGCCAAGCTGGGCGAGGACGGTCTGCGGAAGATCGAGTGGGTTCTGCGTCACGAAATACACGCCAACGCCCTTGGAACGAATCAGGCGGACGACCTGCTCGACCTTCTCGACCAGCGCTTTCGGCGAGTCGCGGAACAACAGATGGGCCTCGTCGAAGAAGAAGACGAGCTTCGGTTTTTCGAGGTCACCGACCTCGGGCAGTTCCTCGAACAGTTCGGACAGGAGCCACAGCAGGAAGGTGGCGTAGAGGCGGGGGGAATGGATCAGCTTGTCGGCGGCGAGGATGTTGATGGCGCCACGGCCGTCGGGCGCCAGCAGCATGAGGTCGGAGAGTTCCAGAGCGGGTTCGCCGAAGAAAGCCTCGCCCCCCTGCTGATCGAGCATCAGCAGCTTGCGCTGGATGGTCCCGACGGTGGCCTTGGAGACGTTGCCATACTCCGTGCCCAGTTCGGCGGCACGTTCGGCGACATGGGCGAGGACAGCGCGGAGGTCCTTGAAATCCAGCAGCAGAAGCCCGTCATTGTCGGCAAGAGCGAAGGCGATGTTCAGCACGCCCTCCTGCGCCTCGGAAAGGTCGAGCATGCGGGCGAGCAGCAGGGGACCCATTTCAGCGACCGTGGCACGGATCGGGTGGCCCTGGACGCCGAACACGTCCCAATAGACGGCGGGGGCGCCGCGGTAGGTGTAGTCCTTGATGCCGAGGCTGGCGGCGCGGGCTTCGAGCTTGGGATTGGGCTTGCCGGGCATGGCCAGGCCCGAGAGGTCGCCCTTGATGTCGGCGCAGAAGACGGGAACTCCGGCGGCCGAGAAAGCCTCGGCCATGACCTGGAGGGTTACCGTCTTGCCGGTGCCTGTAGCCCCCGCGATGAGGCCGTGGCGGTTGGCGGTGGGAAGGTGGAGCAGGCAAGGGTCGTCGCCGCGGGCGATGAGAATGTCGGTCATGTGAGGTCTCTCCGTCGGGACCGACATGGGGCATTGCCGGCCGATTGGCGAGGGGGGAAACGCGGTCGGATTCGGATTGGGTTCCACCCCGCACGCCCCGTCACGTTCGGCGGATCATACGCCCACGGCCGAGACAACAACGCCAGCGGATACGCCGCCGGGTACGGGCATAGGCTCAAGCCTCGATCAATCGCGGGGCCGGATTCCTGGGGAAGCCTACCGCCACCGCCGCAACAGCAACGCATTCGCCACCACACTGACCGACGACAGCGCCATCGCCGCCCCCGCGATCACCGGGCTCAGATAGCCCATCGCCGCCAAGGGAATGCCCAGCACGTTGTACGCAAATGCCCAGAACAGCCCCTGCCGGATCTTGGCGGTGGTCCGACGCGAAATCTCAATCGCGTCGGCGACCAAAGCGGGATCGCCACGCATCAGGGTGATCCCCGCGGTTTCCATCGCGACATCGGTGCCGGTGGCCATCGCGATGCCGATATCCGCGGCGGCCAAGGCGGGCGCGTCATTGATCCCATCGCCGACCATGGCGACGATAGCGCCATCCTGGCGCAGCGCCGCGACGGCTGCCGCCTTGTCGGCCGGCAGGATTTCTGCCTGGATCGACTCAATGCCGAGCTTGGACGCGATGGCTTCGGCGGCGCCTCGGCTGTCACCGGTCAACATTACGGTGCGCAGACCGGCCTGGTGCAAGCGCGCGATCGCGGCTTGGGCGGTCGGCTTCACCGTGTCTCCGAAGGCAATCAGGCCGAGCAAGGCGGGGGTTGGGGCGGTTTGGGCCATCCAGGATACGGTGTGGCCGGATTGTTCCAAGGCGGCGGCCTGTTGGTCCAGCGCATCGGTCGCGATGGCATGATCCCGCATCAGGCGACGATTGCCGAACGCCAGGTCTTGTCCCTCGACCTTGCCCAACACGCCGCGTCCGGCCAGCGCGTGGAACGAGCCGGCCGGGGCCACAACCAGCCCCAGTTCGACCGCCCGCCCGCGCACCGCGCCGGCCAGGCTGTGCTCGCTGCCGGCCTGCAGCGACGCGGCCAGGGCCAGCAACCCGGTCTGATCTCCATCGACGGCCACCAGATCGGTCACGCGAGGTTTGCCCTCGGTCAAGGTGCCGGTCTTGTCGAAGGCGACGATCGTCACCGCATGGGCCTGCTCCAACGCGGCGGCGTCGCGGATCAGGATGCCGCGGCGAGCGGCGACGCCGGTCCCCACCATGATCGCGGTGGGGGTCGCCAGACCGAGGGCACACGGGCAGGCAATCACCAGCACCGCCACCGCATTCAGCAGCGCCTGCGCCGGATCGGCGGCCACCACCAGCCACACCACCAAGGTGACCAGCGCGATTCCCAGCACGACGGGCACGAACACCGCGCTCACCCGATCCGCCAGGCGCTGGATGGGGGCTTTCGAGGCCTGGGCGCCCTCCACCAGCCGGACGATGCGGGCCAGCATGGTTTCCGCACCGATCGCCTCGGTGCGGATGGTCAGGCGTCCGTCGGTGTTGATCGAGCCGGCGGCGACCCGCGTGCCCGGGCCGGCATCCAGCGGCAGGCTCTCGCCGGTCAACATGGACGCATCGATGGCGGCATTGCCCTCGGTGATGGAGCCATCCACGGGGATGCGCTCGCCCGGGCGGACGATCACCAGGTCGCCGCGGCGGACGGTGTCGATGGCGACATCGACTTCGGTGCCGTCGCGCAACAGCCGAGCGGTGTCGGGGCGCAGTTTCATCAACGCGCGGATGGCGGAGGCGGTCTGGCGGCGGGCGCGTCCTTCCAGCCATTTGCCGAACAGGATGAAGGTGATCAGCAGGGCCGAGGACTCATAATAGAGCGCATGGGCCTGGCCGGTGACCAACCACACCCAGGTGGACAGCCCCCAGGCGGCGGATGTGCCGAGCGCGACGAGGAGGTCCATGTTGCCGGCGAGGGCGCGGGCGGCGTTCCAGCCGGCAACGTAGAAGCGCCATCCCAGCCAGAACTGCACCGCCGTTGCCAGGGCAAACTGCGCCCAGGCCGGCAGCATCAGGGCGGGCACGATCATGCCGGCCACCAAGGGCAGGGACAGCGCCATGGCGACCAGCAGATGCACACGCTCCTGCCACTCGGGCGCGGTGTTGTCGGGCAGCGGGGCGTCCTGGACGACTTGGGTTGCCTCGTAGCCGGCTTTTTGCACGGCCGCGATCAGGGCGGCGATGTCGGGATGGGTGGTCAGGCCAATATGGGCCCGCTCGGTCGCCAGGTTGACGCTGACTTCGGTGACGCCGGGGACCCTGGAGAGGGTTTTTTCCACGCGGCTGACGCAGGACGCGCAGGTCATGCCGCCGATGGCGAGGTCTACGGTTTCGGGGGCGGGGTGGGTGGCGACTGCGTCCATGGTTGGCAGTTGGGGACGGGGGATGGGATGGGTCAAGGGCGGGGCCTGACCGCTCGGACGATCCGACAGACATTGCGGAGAGGCGGGTGTGTTGCTAAAGGACACCCGCGCCCCGGTCGGAGCGTAGCGCAGTCTGGTAGCGCATCAGTCTGGGGGACTGGGGGTCGTGGGTTCGAATCCCGCCGCTCCGACCAAATTGCATCATGGGTCAGCGATATGTTGCGTTAGCAGGCGCCGGCGGTGATGCAGCCATTCAGTGCAGGATCGTTCAGGACACCTTTGTCCAAAGACAGGGTTTGCGTACCCCGTAGCGACGCCTGTTTTACAAATATTGTTCAACCCTGGCGGCGTCAGGCTGCCTCCGGAACATAGTGCAGGATCAGCAGGTCGGCTTCCTGGCATTGTGCGACAGCATAGGCACGTCCCTCATCGTCATTGAACTCGACGAGCCATGTCTGGTCGTCGAGTTGCTCAACGGCGGTGCCTACCTGACCGCGGGCCAGGCCCTGCGCCGGCAAGTCCTTCAGCAATGCCACCACATCGAGCAGCGATGGCGATTCATTCCGTGTTCTTCGCCTCATCTTCATCACACCACCCAGCATGTCACGAGACGCGACAGGTCTTCTCCAGTCCGCACAATCCACAATGTCCTTACCACCGCGCGCTTCCGATGTCGCCTGATGACGACGTCGAGCTGCCAGTACGTCCCCCATGCGTCGGTGGTAAGCGGTACTGCCTCTCCAGTGGCCGCTGCGGCAAGCAAGGCGGAGCGCAGCCAGGCTGCATCGTCCCGATCGAGGCCAAGCGCATCTCGAAACACCCGGGCCTTGTGGCGGCCGCGAGGGTGTGACGGGCTGAGGCAATAGTCCTCAAGCTTCCGGATATCGAGGATCGCCCGGTCAGCATTCGGTAGTTGCGCGCTCATCACGCAAGACCATGGCCCGGGGCACCGGCTTCAGGCAATCGCTGCTCCGTATCAAGCCATCACTGCCAACGCGGTTTGCAAGCCTCGTCGCCGCGAGCGATGCAATCCGTCGGTTGCGCTCCTACGCGTTCGCCACCGTCTTCGCCCGCCGCCCCAAGCCGCCATACAGGTCCAGCAACCTTTCCCGCCACGCCGCGACCGGATCATCGGCAGCCAGCAGCTCGAACCGGCTGGTGCACCGCGGCCACATCAAAGTCCCCCCCAGGATGTGATCGGCGTAACTCGGCGCCGCGCCGCCCAGCCAATCCTGAGACCGCAGGACCAGCCGCACCGGGGTCAGCAACTCCCGAAACGCACCGACCCGCGCCTCCCGCCCATCCTGGACGGCTTCCAAGGTCATGCCGAAGCGGGCTTCGCGACTGGAGCGGAAGTAATCCCGATCCTTGGGATCGACCACATCCAGCAGGTCCCGCACGATCAGGCGCGCGATGGCACCCAGCAGCACCGAGTCCGCCCAGGCGTTGATAAAGCGAGCATGGGCGCGCCCGGTCGGGCTGCCGAACAGGGTCGGGGCTGGGTAGGTGTCTTCCAGATAGCCCGCGATGGCCCAACTGTCGGCGACAACGCGATCCTCGTCGCGGATCACCGGCACCCGATCCTGGCCGGAAAACGCGATATCCGCCTTCTCGGTGAAGCGCCACGGCAGGGTTTCCACCGGCAACCCCTTATGCGCCAGGGCGAAGCGGGTGCGCCAGCAATAGGGGCTGAACCGAAGGTCGGGATCCTCGCCGGCGAGGTCGTGCAGGATGATGCTCATGGGCGCAGTCTGCGGCAGAACCGGCGGAATCGTCCAGGGTCGTTGGCCCGTGACTCTCATGAAGGCCCCTAGCTGTCACGCCCTGGCCGCCCAACACGGATTCGTCCGAGCCGCCTCGAAAGCAACCATCTGCCCAATCCGCATGCAATCATGAACGACAGGGTTAACCGCATGGAACCGGAACAATACCCCCCGAGTCCCGCATTGTCTCGTAACGAAAGCCCGCTTTATCCGCGCCTGATCGGAACGGATTATCAAAAGCGGCAAACTTAAAGTAAGGCTCTTATAGCGTTTTCTGTTGGTATGGCCCCAGACCGATGGCTCCGAGGATCATGGCGGCCGAACTCGCGGTCTGACCCATCGCTTCCAAGGTCCGGCGCCATCCGAG
>CALQHT020000097.1 GCA_943330455.2 Nitrosovibrio sp. Nv4
CCGTAGCAGATCACCCCTCCCCCCAACCCCCTCCCGCAAGGGGAGGGGGAGAATTTTCTCCAGGTCCGGGATGCGTGAATCGCACGACCACTAGCCTCGCGGAACCACGCCACCCCAGATTTGCCCGCCGGACCGATCCCGTTAAACTGCGCCAACCCTACCGCCGCGCCCGAACCCATCGGCCGCCGCACCACGAAGATCGCAAGAGGAAACCACAATGTCCAAACGTATCGCTGTCGTCGGAGCCGGGGCCGTCGGCGGCTATGTGGGAACGCATCTCGCCGCCGGGGGACATGACGTCACCCTGATCGATCCCTGGCCCGCGCATGTGGACCGCCTGAAGTCGCACGGCATGGAAATCTTCGGCATGACGCCGGAAGAGCGCATGACCGTGAAGGTCAACGCCATGCACCTGACCGAGGTGCAGAACCTCGCCAAGCAGAAGCCGATCGACATCGCGTTCATCTCGGTGAAGTCCTACGATACCGTCTGGGCCACGATGATGATCCGCCAGTATTTGTCCGCCTCGGGCTGCGTCGTCTCCATGCAGAACTGCATCAACGAGGAACGGGTCGCCGGAGTCGTCGGCTGGGGCCGCACCCTGGGCTGCATCGTCACCGGCGGCGTCGGCGTCGACCTTTACGAACCCGGGCATATCCGCCGCGGCTATGCCAAGCGGGCCGACATCACCTCTTTCTATATCGGGGAGCCGTCCGGCAAGATCACCAAACGCTCGGAAGAGATCGCCGACATCATGAGCTGCGTCGATGCCTCCAAGGCCACCGATAATTTGTGGGGCGAACGCTGGACCAAGCTGTGCGTCAACGGCATGCGCAACGGCGTGTCGGCCGCGACGGGCATGGGCGGCAACGCCCGCGACCAGCATGACGCGGTGCGGCGGATTTGCATCCAACTCGGCGGCGAGTCGGTCCGGGTCGGGCAGGCGTTGGGCTACAAGCTGGGCAAGGTCGGTGCTCTGCCGCCGGAGACGCTGGCGAAGGCGATGGAAGGCGATCGCGCCGCCTATGCCGAGATGGAGAAGCTGCTGGTCAGCGGCGGCGCCGGTCAGGCCGAACGCAGCGACTATCAGCGCCCATCGATGGCGCAGGACATGGAAAAGCAGCGGCGGACCGAAATCGAGTTCATGAACGGCTTCATCGCCAGCGAAGGCGCCCGCGTCGGCGTCCGCGCGCCCACCCATGAAATGCTGACCCGTCAGGTTCTGCGCGTCGAGCGTGGGGAAATCCCCGCCCGTCCGGAAAACGTGCTGGTCAATAGCTGATATCCGGCGCCGGCCTGTCGCACGCGGGCAAGTCGGCACCCATTTCTCGACCTTCCGGAACCCGCTCGGCCCGGCCCCCACCGAGCCATTGCTTGACACGGCATGGGTCGGTGGGCTTGATCCGCCTGATTTTCCACGAGAAAGCCTCACCCTCGCATGGCGACCACCAAGGCCAAGTCCAAGCGCCCGCCCAGCGCCTTGGTCGAAAATGTCAAAACGATCGTGTATGCCGGCCTCATCGCCGTGCTGATCCGTACGGTCGCGTTCGAGCCGTTCAATATCCCGTCCGGCAGCATGATCCCCACCCTGCTGGTCGGCGATTACCTGTTCGTGTCGAAATACAGCTACGGGTATTCGCGGTTCTCCCTGCCGTTCTCGCCGCCTTTGTTCAACGGGCGCATCTTCGGCAGCCTGCCGGAACGCGGCGATGTGGCCGTATTCAAATATCCGCGGGACAATTCGACCGACTATATCAAGCGCATCGTGGGCCTGCCGGGCGATCGGGTGCAGATGCGCCAGGGCCAGCTCTATATTAACGGCCAGCTCTGCCCGCGCCAGCCGCAAGGCACGTTCGAGGCGAAGGACAGCGGCATCCGCATGGCGCTGGCCAAGTTCCAGGAAACCTTGCCCGGCGCCGACGGCAAACCCGGCGTGAAGCACGAAATCCTGAAAGCGACCGACGGCATCGAAGCATCTCGGCGACCGGGCTTCGACCCGACCCGCGAATTCGACCCGAACAACACGCCGGAATATGCGGTGCCGCCCGGCCATGTCTTCGCCATGGGCGATAACCGCGACAATTCCGCCGACAGTCGGTTCATGAGCGGGGTCGGCTTCGTGCCGATCGAGAATCTGGTGGGCAAGGCGGAGATCCTGTTCTTCTCGGTCGATGCCGAACATCCCTGGTGGCAGATCTGGGAATGGCCGTTCGACATTCGCTGGAACCGCCTGCTGAAGCCGGTCCGGTGATGGCGAGCTTCATCAGGTCCGCGCGTTGACACTCTCGTTCGAGGACATCCTCGATCACCGGTTCGCCCGCCCGGAACTGCTGCGGGAGGCATTGACCCATCGGTCCGCCCTGCCCGGGCGCGGCCGGCGGCACGGTTCCAACGAACGTCTGGAGTTCATCGGTGATCGCGTGCTGGGGCTGATCATGGCCGAATGGCTCGCCGAACGCTTCCCGCGCGAGCATGAGGGGGAGCTGGGGCGCCGCCTGGCCTTCCTGGTGTCGCAGCCGGTGCTGGCCGGTGTCGCGGAAACGATTGGCCTCGCCGTGAGCCTGTCGGTGTCGGATGGAGAGGCGAAGGCCGGCGTCAAACGTCGCGCCACCGTGCTGGCCGATGCGCTGGAGGCGTCCTTGGGCGCGCTTTACCTCGATGGCGGGCTGGACGTGGCGCGTCGATTCGTCCGGCGTGCCTGGGACAGCGCCATGGTCATCCAGGCCGACCCACCGAAGGATCCAAAGACCACATTGCAGGAATGGGCCCAGAAGCGCGGCAAGGATCTGCCCGACTACGCGGTGACGGAGCGATCCGGTCCGCCTCACGCCCCGGTCTTTGTGGTGACGGTGACGGTAGGCGAGCTGACTGGCATCGGAACCGCCGGCAGCAAGCGCGCCGCCGAACAATTGGCCGCCGAGTCGCTGCTGGGCACGATATCCGCATGAGTATTCTCGCATGAGCGATCCAGACCTCCCGTCGTCCGATCCGGACGAGGCTGCCACCCCCGAAGGCTCCGGTCAGGCAGCGTCGGCCGCGCGTTCGCGTCCGCGATGCGGCTTCGTGGCGATCCTTGGGGCGCCGAACGCGGGGAAATCCACGCTGCTGAACCGGATGACCGGCGCGAAAGTGTCGATCGTGTCCCCCAAGGCGCAGACGACGCGGTTCCGGGTGCTCGGCATCCTGATGCGCGGCCCAAGCCAGATCCTGCTGGTCGATACGCCCGGGATTTTCCGGCCCAAGCGCAAGCTGGACCGTGCCATGGTCGCCGCCGCCTGGACCGGCGCCGCGGATGCCGACCTCGCGATGCTGATGGTCGATTCCAAGGCCGGCGCGACCGAGGATGTTCGCCAGATCGCGACGCGGCTCGCCGGCTCCGGGCGCCGCTGCTGGCTGGTGCTGAACAAGACCGACCTGGTGCCTCCCGCCAACCTGCTGCCGTTGATTGCCTCCCTGACCGGGATCGCCACCTTCGAAGAGACGTTCATGGTCAGTGCGACAACCGGCGACGGGGTGAACGCTCTGTCGGATGCCCTGGCCGCGGCGGTGCCGGAAGGCCCGCATCTGTACCCAGATGACGACCTTACCGATCTGCCCGACCGCTTGTTGGCCGCCGAGATCGTGCGAGAGCAGATTTTCATGCAGACGCATGAAGAAGTGCCCTATGCCGCGACCGTCGAGACCGAGTCGTTCAAGGAGCGGCCGGACGGCTCGGTGCGCATCGAGGCGACGATCTATGTCACCCGCGCCGGCCACAAGGGCATCCTGATCGGCGAGCACGGCGCCCGCATCAAGGCGATCGGTGCCCGCGCGCGCCAGGACCTCGCCGGCCTGTTGGACCGGCCGATCCATCTGTTCCTGAACGTGAAGCAGCGCAGCGGCTGGGACGAGGAAAACGCCCGCCTCCGCGCGATCGGGCTGGAGGATCCGGGTCGGGCCTGATCGCGCCAGATGGAGAAAACCCTCCCCCTCCCCTTGCGGGAGGGGGCGGGGTGAAACCGCACAAATATTGCGTGAAACCCCTCCCCCCAACCCCCTCCCGCAAAGGGAGGGGGAGAAATTTCTCCGCTGCCTAGCCCTACCCGATGCCGGCATCCTCGGTCGGTGCCGGATCGGCCGATCTCACCCATTCATTGACCAGGGTGTAGCCGAGGCCCAGTAGCACCGGCCCCAGGAATATCCCCAGCAACCCGAACGCCAGCGCGCCTCCCAGCACGCCAAGCACCGTCACCAGGAACGGAAGCTGTGCGCCACGGGAGATGAACCAGGGGCGGATGACGTTATCCGAGCCGGAAATCGCCACCGCACCCCAGATTGCCAGAAAAATACCCCAGCCGAGGTTGCCGGTGGTCAACAGCCATATCGAAGCCGGAATCCAGATGACCGGGGCTCCAATCGGTAGGACCGAGAGCAGTCCTGCGATGATCCCCAGCATCGCGGCGCGTGGCACGCCCGATACCCATAATCCGATGACCGTCAGGACTCCCTGCACGATCGAGGTGCCGACCACCCCATAAACCACGCCGCGCACGGTCGCGCCCGCGACATGCATCAATCGGTCGGCCTGCACACCGCCGATTCGGTGCATGATCAGGTTCAGTCGCTCGGACAGCGGTTCTCCATAGATATAGAAGAAGAACGCGATGAACAGCGCGATCAGCACCATCAGAATGCCATTCGCGATGCCCAGAAGCAGGCTAAGGCCGCCTTCCACGACCGTCCCGAAATAGGGGCGCAGCACATCCAACAATTGGCTGACATCGGCGGCCCAGCGATCCCATAACTCGGTGATCTTCTGCCCGACGACCGGCACATCGGCGATCCACAACGGTGCGCTCGGCAATCCGGCGCGCAACGCATCTTCCACCACCCGGCGCAGCGCGGAGATTTCGTCGACGCCGCCCGGTGTGGCGAGGGCGATCGGCAGCACAAGTACGACCGCGGTCAGCACGACCATCAGCGCCGCGACCCCACCGCGGCGGAGATGCAGGTTGGTGCGCAACCACTCGGCCAGCGGCCAGGTGGTGAAGACCAGAATGGCAGCCCAGAGGATCGCGGAAATGAACGGGGACAGCACCATGATGCAGCCGACGGCAACGCCCCCGACCAGCAGCAGCAGCAGCAAGCGTTCAGCCATCATGGCGTGGTCGTTCCCCTCACGGTGTACCGGCCAACCCGGACGCAGGCCGTGGACCGTCGGACGTCACACTAGAGCGGTTCCGGTCCGACCGGAACCGCCCTGGTCCAGGTGGGTGCGAACCAAAATTGTGCGATCGAGTCCACGCCTTACCATCATTGTCGCGCTTGATCCGCCCCCATGCCACGGAAGTGCTGGTTGCCGGATCAAGTTCGGCAATGACACTGAGGCGAGTCTATCGGGCGATGGTTAGCGTCGTCGCCATCACTCCCCGCCATGTTGAATCGCACCCGGTCCAGGTATCGCCCCAGTTCGAGTATCGAACGATGGTGGCACGACCACTCTGGTCAACCCGGACACCCGCTTGTAGCTTCCGCCGAGCATAGGGGAGGACTCGCCATGCCGCGTTTTGCCGCAAATCTGTCTATGATGTTCAATGAGGTGCCGTTCCTCGATCGCTTCGCCGCCGCGCGCCAGGCCGGTTTCGAAGGGGTAGAGTTTCTCTTCCCCTATGAATATCCCGCCGCGGAACTGCGGTCTCGCCTCGCCGGCGAGGGACTGTCCCAGGCTCTGTTCAACATGCCGCCCGGCGATTGGGCGAATGGAGAGCGTGGGTTGGCCAGCCTGCCCGGCCGGCAGTCGGAGTTCCGGGAGGGCGTCAAACGGGCGCTGGACTATGCGAATACGCTCGATTGCCGGCATGTCCACTGCATGGCGGGAATCGTGCCGGCGGATGTGTCTCCGGTCACCGCCGCGGCGACCTATGCCACCAACCTGGCCTGGGCAACCGAGCAGGCCAAGCCGGCCGGCGTGAAGCTGGTGATCGAGCCGATCAACCATCGCGACATGCCCGGCTATTTCCTGAATACTCAGGCCCAGGGCGCCGCGGTGATCGAAGCCATCGGCCGGGACCGGCTGGGGCTGCAATTCGACGTCTATCACGTGCAGATCACCGAAGGGGACATCACCAAGCGGCTGGAGACGTTCATGCCGGTGATCGCCCATATCCAGATTGCCGACGTGCCCGCTCGCAATGAGCCCGGCACCGGCGAAATCGGCTGGTCCTACGTCTTCCGCCGGATGGATGAGCTCGGCTACCAGGGCTGGGTCGGCTGCGAATATCGCCCCGCCGGGGAGACGGTCACCGGTCTGGGCTGGCGCCAGCGCTTCACCGACTGATCGCGCGCCCGTCCGACCATCGACCGGCTGGCCTCGCGGCCAACGGGCACACTCTTCACGCCACACCAACCGTGGGCGACAGACCCGCGCCACGATCGAACAGGGAGACCGGACCATGAAAATCGGATTTATCGGCCTTGGTATCATGGGGCGCCCGATGGCGCTCAACCTCAAGGCCGCAGGCCATGACATCATCGTGCCGGAACGCTCCAGCCTGACGGACGAAATCCGCGCCGCGGCCGAAGTCGTCGCTGATGCCAAGACGGTCGCCGCGAAATCCGAGGTCGTCATCGTGATGGTGCCCGACACCCCCGATGTCGAAGCCGTGCTGTTTGGCGCCGGCGGCGTGGCGGAGGGGTTGAACAAGGGCTCCCTGGTCATCGACATGTCCTCGATCAGCCCGATCGCGACGAAGGACTTCGCGCGCCGGATCGCCGAAAAGGGCTGCGACTATCTGGATGCGCCGGTGTCGGGTGGTGAAGTCGGGGCCAAGCAGGCGACCTTGACCATCATGGTCGGTGGCCCGGATGCCGCTTTCGCGCGCGCCACGCCGCTGTTCGAGGTGATGGGCAAGAACATCACCCATGTCGGATCGGAAAACGGCGCCGGGCAGACCTGCAAGGTCGCGAACCAGATCATCGTCGCGCTGAACATTCAGGCGGTGTCGGAGGCGTTGGTGTTCGCGGCCAAGGCCGGCGCCGACCCGGCGAAGGTCCGCCAGGCGCTGATGGGTGGTTTCGCGTCGTCCCGCATCCTGGAAGTGCATGCCGAACGGATGCTGAATGGCACGTTCAACCCCGGATTCCGCGTCCGTCTGCATCAGAAGGACCTCAATCTGGCGCTGTCGGCCGCGAAGGAATTGAATCTGTCGCTGCCCAACACCGCCATTGCCCAGCAGATGTTTTCCATCGTGTCGTCGCAGGGCGGCGGCGATCTGGACCACTCCGCGATGGTTCTGGCGATCGAACGGATGGGGGACATTACTGTTCGCAATAAGAAATAAACCGCCGTGTGACTGTTTGAGAGGCTCACAGGCGAGCAATCGGGCTTGAAATTGAGCGGATTCCTGCCATAAGCTGGAGTCCGCTCCGATTCTGAGAATCGTATCCGTGCATCAGACTCGGAGTGATCATCTAAACTGGTCGGCAACGGCCAGGGCTGGGGAGATAGCCGGACATGTCGATGCGCTTCACCGAAATCGGCCAGCAATTGCGAGCCTATCGGCTTGAATCCGGTCTGCGGGCGGAGGAGATCGCGGCACGTCTGGGTGTCTCACGCGCAGCGCTCTATCGCTATGAAAAGGGCGAGGTCATCAAACTTGATACGATCAAGCGCCTGGCGGAGCTGCTGAAGATTTCTCCATTGTCCTTGTTGGGCATCGGGGTGGAGTACTATAATCGGCCGATCGGCTATTTCGAGCGGATCCGCCAGGTTGAGGAGACGGCCGACCAGATCCTGCAACTGTTCGGGCCGATCTGTTATCTGACCACGTCGGATTCCTACGATGCCGTGCTGGCCGAAGCGTTCGACGAGTCCGCCGATCAGGCCGGCGCCGAACGGATGGCAATGCGCAGCATGGCGGAGCAGGTGCTGGGGATTCTCTCCGCCCGCAAACGTATGTATGCGATGCGTCGCCCCGGCATTATCGCCATGGTCTCCCTGCCCGCGGTGCAGCGGCTGCTGGAAACCGGCGTCGCGGGTGGCATGAACGTGTCGGACCGGATCCGTCGCATGTGCCGCGATGTGGCCGTTACCGAAATCGAAAACATGGCGACCTTGATGGAAACCGAGCCCATGGGGCTGCAATTCGGTCTCCTGGTTGGCGCCGCGCCGAGTTCGGCCTTCAAGATCCTGCGGGCGCGGGATCGGGTCAGCCTGGCGATCAATCCGTTCCGTCCGGACACTCATCCCAGCGCCCATACCGGCGTCGCGATGATCACCGGCGCCGATGAGGCTATTGCCGCGCATCAGCGCGTCGCGGAAGCCAGTTGGCGGGAAGCCGTCAAGGGTCCGGCTGGTGGTGCGCGGTTGCGGCAATTGTTGAACGCCACCACGTCGGTCGCCTGATTCGGGAAGCCCGCGCTGAATCGCAGGCTGTAGTGCGACTCTTCGACCGATCCCCGATTGCTCTCTTGCCTCTGCCGCGCGACGATGCGCGGGACAACGCAAGAGGACGGCATGACCTGGCGAATCGGTATCGATATCGGCGGCACATTCACGGATGTCGCTCTGGTTCAGGAAGAAACCGGCCGGATTGGCATCGCCAAGGTGCTGACCACACCGCGCGACTTCGGCCAGGGCGTGATCGAGGGCATCACCAAAGGCCTGCAACAAAACGCCATTGCGGCGTCCGATGTTTCACTGCTGTCGCATGCCACGACCGTCGTCACCAATGCCCTGCTGGAAAAGAAGGGCGCGCGAGCCGGGTTCATAGCCACCCGAGGCTTCCGCGACATTCTGGAACTGCGCCGTTCGTCCCGTCCCGACCTGTATGACCTGTTCCAGGACGGCCCCGGCGTCCTGATCCCGCGCCGCCACCGATTCGAAATCACCGAACGGATCGACGCGCAGGGGGAGGTCGTGACCCCGCTCGCGGAGGATGAAATCCCGGCGTTGATCGACGCCATTCGGGCCGCCGGATTGCAGACCATCGCGGTCTCGTTCCTGTTCTCGTTCCTGAATGACGCGCATGAACGCAAGGTCGGAGCAGCCCTGCGTGCGGCTTTGCCCGGCGTCACGGTGTTCCTGTCCTGCGAGGTCCTGCCCGAAATCCGCGAATTCGAGCGCGCCAGCACCACGGCGGTTTGCGCCTATGTCGGGCCGCTGCTGGCAGGCTACCTCCAGCGGTTGTCGCAGGCCACCACGGCACTTGGTTTGCCGACCCTGTATGTCATGGGCTCGTCTGGCGGTGTGTTCGACATAGCCGAGGGCTTGCGGATGCCCGCCATGGCGGTCGAATCCGGCCCCGCGGCCGGGGTGATCGCGGCGGCATTGGCCGGGCGGCAGTTGGGCCGGCCGGATCTGATCTCCTTCGACATGGGCGGCACCACCGCCAAAGCCAGCGTGATCGTCAACCACGAGGTCGCGGTTACCGCGGAATACGAGGTTGGCGGCGCCGCCAACGCCAAGCGCTGGATGCACGGCACCGGCCACCCGATCCGGGTCCCCGTCATCGATCTGGCCGAGGTCAGCGCCGGGGGCGGCTCGATCGCCTGGATGGACCCGGGCGGATCGCTGAAAGTCGGACCGCACAGCGCCGGCGCCGATCCCGGACCCGCGTGCTATGGCGGCGGCGGCACACGTCCGACCGTGACCGATGCCAATGTCATCCTGGGTCTGCTCGACCGGGAATCGCTGCTGGGCGGCGGGCTGCCCATCGATCTGGCCGCCGCCGAACGCGCCATCAAGCAGGATGTGGCGGACCCGTTCGGACTGACGATCGCGGACGCCGCCGCGCGTATCGTGCAGGTCGTCAACAGCAACATGGCGCAGGCGCTGCGGATCGTCTCGGTCGAGCGCGGTCACGATCCGCGTGAATTCAGCCTGATCGCGTTTGGCGGCGCCGGTCCCGTGCATGCGGTGGCCCTGGCCGAGGAACTGATGATCCCCGAGGTCATCATCCCCCCTGCCCCCGGCGCCTTTTCCGCCCTCGGCCTGGTCGCGACGGATCTGAAGCGGGACTACTCGCGGACTCTGTATGCGGATCTGGCAACCGTGGCGGCCGAACGGGTGGCGGATGCCTTCGCCGCGATGGAGACAGCGGGGACGGCGATGCTGGAAGCGTCTCAGGTGCCCGACGCCCGACGGGCGCTGCTGCGGCAGGCCGATGTGCGGTATCGGCGGCAGGCCTATGAGTTGACGATTCCCATGGAAGCCGGCGCGATCACGCGGGACACCCTGGATGCCTTGGCAGCTCTGTTTCATACGCGTCATGAGCAGACTTACGGCCATGCCAACACGGCCGAACCGGTGCAGTTGGTGAATTTGCGGCTGACGGCGTTGGGGCGACTGCCGGACCTGAAACTGGCGCAGCACGCGGACCCGGCCTCGGCGCGGGTGCGGCAACGGGATGTGTGGTTTCCCGATGTCGGTTTCGTCAGCACGACGGTGCATTGGCGCAATGGGCTGACACCGGGAACGGAGCTGGTGGGGCCGGCGATCATCGAGGCATTGGATTCGACGACCGTCCTGCCGCCGGGGTGGCGGGCCGTGGTGGATGAGATGGGGTATTTGCGGCTGACCCGGGTCTGATTGTGGCGGCGGTACGCGACAAGTTCGGTGGCTGCCTCCCCAGAATGCCGCTATATCGCGGCCATGGATCAGATTTTCGACGTAGTGGTGGTGGGCGGCGGGCATGCCGGGTGCGAGGCAGCAGCCGCATCGGCGCGAATGGGTGCGCGCACCGTCCTGCTGACGCACCGGCTGGAAACGATCGGGGAAATGTCGTGCAACCCCTCGATCGGGGGCATCGGCAAGGGCCATCTGGTGCGGGAAATCGACGCCCTGGATGGGGTGATGGGACGCGCGGCGGATGCCGCCGGGATCCATTTCAAGCTGCTGAACCGAGGCAAGGGACCGGCGGTGCGCGGACCTCGCGCGCAGGCCGATCGGTCACTCTACCGGCGTGCCATGCGGCGCCTGCTGGACGACACCCCGAACCTGACCTTGCGCGCCGGCGCGGTCGAAGATCTGGAAATCGGTCCCGACGGACGCCTGGCCGCGGTGATCTGCGGCGATGGCAGCCGGATCGCCTGCGCCGCCGCGGTGCTGACCACCGGCACATTTCTGCGTGGCGTCATCCATATCGGCGACCAGCAAACCGCGTCCGGTCGGGTTGGCGAGGCACCGTCCATCGGTCTCGCCGACACCCTCGCCCGCCTTGCCCTGCCGCTTGGCCGTCTCAAGACCGGCACCCCGGCGCGCCTGGACCGGCGTACGATCGACTGGGCGGGATTGCGCGCCGATCCCGGCGATGCCGACCCCGAACCGTTCAGCACCATGACGCACCGGGTGCTGAATCGGCAGGTCGAGTGCCGGATGACCGCCACGACGCCGGCCACCCACGCCATCATCCGCGAGAACCTCCACCGTTCGGCCATCCATGCCGGCAACATCACCGGGGTCGGGCCCCGCTACTGCCCCTCGATCGAGGACAAGGTCGAGCGGTTCAGCGCGCGGGAAAGCCACAACATCTTTCTGGAACCCGAGGGGTTGGACGACGAGACCATCTACCCGAACGGCATTTCCACCAGCCTGCCGGTGGAGGTGCAGCAGGCCCTCCTGGCGACGATCCCGGGCCTGGAACGCGCGCGGATGATCCGGCCGGGTTACGCGGTGGAATACGATTACGTCGATCCCCGGGCGTTAGACACCGGGCTGGAACTGCACGCGTTGCCCGGATTGTTTCTGGCCGGGCAGATCAACGGCACCACCGGATATGAGGAAGCTGCCGCGCAAGGCTTGCTGGCCGGGGTGAACGCCGCTCGGAAGGCCGGCGGTGGGGTGTCGATGGGATTGGGACGCTCCGAGGCCTATCTGGGTGTGCTGGTGGACGACCTGACGACCCAGGGTGTCAGCGAGCCGTACCGGATGTTCACCTCTCGGGCGGAGTTTCGCCTGTCCTTGCGGGCGGACAACGCCGATCTGCGACTGACCGCGAAGGGCATGGAATGGGGCTGCGTCGGGTCCGCTCGTGCCGCGGTGTTCAAAGCGCATCGGGCGCATGTGGAGGCGGCGCTTGCACGGGCGCGCCAGGACGGCGCCAGGGCTACGGAGCTGGCGGCTCACGGCATCCATATCCGTGCCGATGGGCGTCGGCGCTCGGTCCTGGACCTGCTGGGGCATGATGGGGTGGAATGGAATGCTTTGGCCGGCCTGTTCCCCTGGCTGCGCGACATCCCGCCTGCCGCCGCGACACAGCTTCGCACCGAGGCCCGGTACGCCGGGTATCTGCAGCGCCAGGAAGCCGATATCCGCATCACAAGGCGGGAAGACGCGGTTTCTCTCGATGACGTGGCCTTCGATCGGATCGGCGGGTTGTCCAACGAGTTGCGTGACAAGCTGCAACGGGTCCGCCCCGGGTCGCTGGGCGCGGCGGCCCGGATCCAGGGCATGACCCCGGCGGCGCTGGCATCGATCGCCGCACATCTGCGCAAGCGGGTGGGAGACGGGCCGGCGGTTTGAGCGGATTGCCTCTGGGATTCGGAGCCGAGCGCATGATCGCGAATGGCGTGCATGCCCCAAGATTCCGCGTGACACAGCCCATGCGGCTGTTCATTTCGGTATCCAAGGTTCAAGATCGTGCCGCGTCTGTAGCCAAGTACGATGTGGCGTAGGTCTGTGCCGTTGCATTGATGTCGTGGTGCCCGTCCGACAACAGTCTCCGCCTTTTCCGGATCTTCTGAGTTTGTGGGCGGATCATCCACTGGAATTTCATACGGTGATCAAATTGAAATCGTTGATCTTCGCTTTGGGCTTGTGTTCGGGTCCTTGCGTATGCGGCACAGCGTCGGTGCGCGCCGAAGCTCCACCGCAGCTACGAGACGATCCAGTCCCGATCGGCGGGATCGATGCCTGCACTCTCACACCTGTGCTGATCCCATTCGAACGATTCGACGCGGTCCTGTCTCCTGCTGTCGATAGGGCATTGGATCGCATATTCGACCGTTGGCGCATGGTTGGGGGGTTCATTTTCATTGTTGGACGTGCCGAACGTGTCGAACTCAGTCGAACCGGCTCAGAGGAACTGAATAACACGAGGGCGGAAGCACTGCGGGGTGCCCTTGTCCGTCGTGGCGTACCTGCGTCCACCGTCTGGACCCGGGCGGGTGAGCCGCCGAGCCATACCGGTTCTGAGGATTCGCCCGAAGACAGGCTGGTGCCGGTCTACCTGAGTGGTGCACCAACATTGTGTATGGCCGAGATACAACGACGCCGCCTCGACTGGGTGCTGCGGCATTGCATTCACTCCGAGCGAGTGGAACGCCCGGACAAGGACCGATGTGCGGAGGTCCTGGAGGACCGAACCTACAATCAAGGCCGTTAAGGGGACTGGCGATTTGATCATGTCCTAACTCGGCAGATCTGTACCGCGAATTATCTGGACCGGGACATGTCGGACCGGGCGAGCAGCGCGAAACGATAACCTATTGGCGTTGGGAACACGGATGTCGTTGACCCCAAAGTCCAGAAGGTTGTCGATCTTGGCCATCTCGGGTTTGCGATTGGCCCCATCGCGTGCTGTCCGGGACAGGCCGCAGTGTGTTATAGACAGACCATGCCCGACCAAGCTCCGCTCGCTGAACATGACGAAGCTACGGCCTTACGGCACCGCCGAATAGCGCGGGAAGCCCGGCTCCTGGCCGAAGCCCGCGCCGATATCGCCGCCGGCATGGTCGTCGACGAGGCCGCGGTCAACGCCTGGATCGACAGCATCGGCACCGAAGGCGAACTGTCTCCCCCTTTTCCCATCGGTTGATCCGGCGCTGGTGTGACGCGAAAGCTGATCTACACCCGTAGTGCGCTCGCCGACCTCGACGCGATCCGCCTCTGGCAAACTCAACCGGGATCCGGACCGGCCGCGAGGCGGAGATTGAAGGCCATCGTCGCGGCAATTGGGCAGCTCCGGCAGCATCCCTGCCTCCACCCGGTGGGAGACCATCCGGGGGTACGAGAATTGCCCTGCGACGGTGGATACCGGGTAATGTTTGATGTCCAACCCGACACTGGCCGCGACGAGACCGCCGGTGATGTTCAGGTGTTGCGGGTGTTCGGCCCCGGCCAATCGCGGGACCGGCTCTGAGCACCCGCAACAACCCGGTTGCGTCGCCAGCCAAACCGCCCCACCTTTCGCACCACCGCCATCACCGGGAGCGACAGGCATGAAATTCGGCGCATCGATGTTCTTCACCGACTATTCCATGGGCCCCGCGGAGCTCGCCATCGCGGCCGAGGAACGGGGTTTCGACATCGTCTGGGCGCCAGAACACTCCCACATCCCGGTCTCTCGCAAGACCCAATTTGTGCTGGGGGGAGACCTGCCCAAGCGCTACTACGACGTCATGGACCCGTTCGTGACCCTGACCGCGGCGGCGATGGCGACCAAGACCATCAAGATCGGCACCGGCGTGTGCCTGATCGCCCAGCGTGATCCGATCCAGACCGCGAAATTGGTGGCCTCGATCGACCAGATTTCCGGCGGCCGCTTCGTGTTCGGCGTCGGCAATGGCTGGAACCAGGACGAAATGGAGAATCACGGCACCGAATTCACCTCCCGCCACAAGCGCGCGCGGGAGAATATCGAGGCAATGAAGGCCATCTGGACCCAGACCAAGGCCGAATATCACGGGGAGTTCGTCAATTTCGACCCGATGATGACCTGGCCGAAGCCGGTCCAGAGACCCCATCCCCCCATCCTGATCGGCGGCGCCTTCCCCTATTCGGCCCGTCGTGCCATCCGCTACGGCGACGGCTGGATGCCGCAGGTCACCGAAGGCAACCCGACGCCGCTGACCGAGTTGATCCCGCGCTTCCGCCAGTTGACGGCCGAGGCCGGACGCGATCCGGATGCCATGGACATCTCCATCGGCGGGCAGGCGCCGGACGCCGACCTGATCAAGCAGTACAACGACCTGAACGTGACCCGCGTGTCCACCAGCCTGCCGTCGGAAAAGGCGGACAAGATCCTGCCGATCCTGGACCAATGGGTCGCGATCATGCGCCAGGTGAACGGCTGATATGGACAAAGCCCTCCACGCCACTCTGACCGAGTGGCGCCGCCATCTGCACGCCCATCCCGAACTCACCCTGCACGAAAAGGAGACCTCCGCTTTCGTCCAGGCACGGCTGACGGAACTGGGCGTGAAGTTCGTGGCGGGAGTAGGCGGGCATGGCGTGGTGGCGACGATCACGCGGGGCCAGTCCAATCGCTCGGTCGGGCTGCGGGCCGATATGGACGCGCTGCCGATCACGGAAACCAGCGGCGTGACGCACGCCTCCACCAATCCCGGTGTGATGCATGCGTGCGGGCATGACGGCCATACTACGTCCCTGCTGGGGGCGGCGGCGCTGCTGTCGCGGGACCCGTCCTGGAGCGGCACGGTGCAACTGGTGTTCCAACCCGCCGAGGAAGGCGGAGGCGGCGCCAAAAGCATGATCGCCGACGGATTGTTCGATCGGTTTCCGATGGAGCGCATCTTCGGCTACCACAACTGGCCCGGCCTCGATGCCGGCACCGTCGCCGTGCATGACAGCGCGGTGATGGCGTCCGGCAACCGGCTGTATCTGACGGTCAAGGGCCATTCAGGCCACGCCGCCCTGCCCCATATGACTCGCGACCCGATGGTGGCATCGGCGCATCTGCTGCTGGCGCTGCAATCCATCGTGTCCCGGAACGTCGATCCGCTGGACAGCGCCGTGATCACCATCGCCACCATGCAGGCCGGTTCCGCCGCCAACCAGATCCCGGGCGAGGCGGTGATGCGCGGCACCATGCGGACCCTGCGCAACGCAGTGCGAGACCAGGTGGAGGAGGCCGTGCACCGCATCGCCGCCGGTGTGGCTCATACTTTCGCGGTGGAAATCGACGTGCAGATCCCGCGCGGCAATCCAGTCACCACCAACACGCCGGCCGAACGGGACCTGGCAGCTCTGGCGGTGACGGATGCCGGGTTGCCGCTGCGTCGCGACATGGCCCCGGCGATGACGGGCGAGGATTTCGCCTGGTACCTGGATCATCGCCCTGGCGCATTCGTGTGGATCGGCAACGGTCCGACCGCGGGCGGCTGCGAGTTGCACAACTCGAACTTCGATTTCAACGACGCGATCCTGCCGGCAGCGGCCGGCTTCCTGGCTGGGGTGGCCAAGAAAGCCTTGGGGACGACTGCGGCTGAGAAGGCCGATCTGGCTCTAGCCGCGGGCGATCCGAAGCGATGCTGACTTCGGCGGTTGTTCGCTCGGTTCGATGCCGATCGTGGCGCTTTTCGGGGTCCGTCTTGCGCTATCCGTTGAGACCGCCCCCCTCATCGTCATTGCCGGGCTTGCTTCGGTAACCCGCGCTTCATCGGCAGGGGGCCGGTTGCCGGATCAAGTCCGACAATGACGGTGGGTGAGCGACGGTGCGTCGGTCCATGGTCAGGTCGGTTGGCATAACGCGATAGCGGCGCCTTTTTCAGACACAAGCTCTTGCCCTTTTTGCCGGGAAGGCGTTCCACCTCGCGTCATGATGGTTCGCAGACATGACTGACCGGTTGGCGGCGCGCTATCGGCGCTTTGCCGAACAGGAAGCCCGTGGCCGCTCGCCCCTTTACGAGGCGTGCGCGTTCGGCGTTGCCGATGACGCTAGGCTGTTGCGCATCCTGGCCGAACTGCCGGGGCGCAAACAGCAGCCGAATCTTCTGTTCGCCGCGCTGCGCGTCGCGTGTGGCATGCCGCGCGACTGGCCCGATTTCCGCAAGAAATTCCTGGCCCATACCAATGACATTATCGCGATCATCGGAACGCGGGTCACTCAGACCAACGAGCCCGGGCGCTGCGCCGTCCTGCTGCCCGTCTTGCGTTGCCTGCACCAGCCCTTGGCGTTGATCGAGGTCGGGTCCTCGGCCGGGCTGTGCCTGCAACTCGACCGCTATGGCTACGACTACGACGGGGTTCATGTCGGCCGCGAGAGCCCCGCCCCTGTGTTTCCCTGCCATGCCGAACCGGGCACGCCGATCCCCGATCGGGTGCCGGAGATCGCCTGGCGGGCAGGGATGGATCTGAACCCGCTCGACCTGCGGGACGCGAGCGACGTTGCCTGGTTGGAAGCCCTGGTTTGGCCGGATCAGGCCGAGCGGCTGGAGCGGCTGCGGTTGGCGATGGAGGTGGCGCGCGTGACGCCGGCACGGGTGAGGGCTGGCGATCTGACAACCGATCTGCCGGCCCTGCTGGCGGAAGCCCCGGTGGGGCCGACGATCGTGGTGTTTCACTCGGCCGTGCTGGGCTACGTGACCGACCCGGCCAAGCGGGAGGAGTTTGCCCGCACGGTCTTCGATCACGCTGCCGTCTGGATCTGTCATGAGGTCCCGAGCGTGTTCCCCGAGATCGCCGCCCGTGCCGCTCGCCCCGGGCCCGCCGGCAGTTTCCTGCTGGCGGTCAACGGTCATCCAGTGGCCTGGACCGACCCGCACGGCGCCTGGATCGACTGGCTGGAACCGCACTGAGCCGGTGGGACAACCTGGCCAACCGATACCAACCGGCCGAGACAATGACCCATAGGCGTCACCTCACCGTCATTGCCGGACTTGATCAGGCAACCCGCGCTTCAACGGCAGGGGGCAGGTTGTCGGATCAAGTCCGGCAATGACGGTGATGGGGGCGGTACGTCTGTCCATGGTCAAGCCGGCGGCTATTGCGTTCTCCTGCGCGTGATCGCGCTCTACTCCAGGGTGGCGCGGGTGACTTCGTTCTTGCGGTCCCAGAACAAGGTCACCTTGCTGATGCGGCACAGGTTCAAATTGGTCCAGGTGGCCTTGTCGCCATCCGTATAGACGACCATCAGATCCCAGCGACAGGCACTCTCGTTGCGCTTGAAGCTGATATTGACGGATTGGCCGTCATCCAGCGTTTCCTTGCCGAGGATATCCTCCTCCCACGACTTCGCGTTGACGGCGCTGACATAGACCTTCTCGATCTCGTATCCGGTCTTGTTTAGCAGGGTGAAGTCCTGATCGCCGGCGAAGGCCATGGTCGCAGGCAGAATATTGGACAGGGCGATGGTAGCCAGGAATGTTGCACGCATGACGGGTTCCACGGTTGTAGTGCACAGACTCAATACAACGAATTGGCGAAAAACACCAGGAATTCGTTGCATTCCACCGTATGTTGCGGGCCGATCGGGCTTCCCGTCAACCGCCGGCCATGTTGTCCAACAGCCGCACAGATCCCAGGCGAGCCGCAACGATGAGACGCGCGTTGGGGACGGCGACATCGATCGGCGACAGGCTCGGGCCGTCCACCAACGCCAGATAATCGACAGCGAAACCGGCTTTGTTCAACGCGTCTGTCGCGGCGGCGAGCAAGGGAGCCGCCGCGGCTCCGCCAACCAGATCCTGGGCGAGGCCGGTCAAGGTGCGTGCCACCATTGGCGCCAGAGCACGCTCGCTCGGCGTCAGGAAGCGGTTGCGCGACGACATGGCCAGGCCGTCGGGCTCGCGGACGGTTTCGATGCCGACGATGTCCAGGGGCAGCAGCAGGTCCGTCACCATGCGGCGGATGACCTGCAATTGCTGCCAGTCCTTTTCGCCGAAATAGGCGCGGTCCGGGCGGACCTGGCCGAACAGCTTCGCGCAGACCGTCGCCACGCCGCGGAAATGGCCCGGGCGGGCATCGCCTTCCCAGCGTTCGGCCGGTCCGATCAGGCTGATGGTCGTCGCCTCCTCCGGCGGGTACATCGTGGTGACATCGGGCAGCCATGCCAGAGCGCACCCGGATGCCTGCAGCGCGGCCAGATCGCCGGGTTCGTCGCGAGGATAACGCGACAGGTCCTCGGTGGGGCTAAACTGCAGCGGATTGACGAAAATCGATGCCACCGTCGCCGCGCCGGATTCGACCGCGCGCCGGACCAGGGTTTTGTGCCCCTCATGCAACGCCCCCATGGTAGGAACCAGGGCGAGCGGGCGGTTTTCCAAGCGCAGGACAGCGCAGGCGGAGCGAAGGTCGGAAAGCGTGCGGGCGACTTGCATAGGGCAAACTTGGTGCAAGCGGCGCGAAGGGGCAACATGCCTTCCTGTCGGAACAGCATCGCAAACAGGAGAGTGGTCATGAAATTGGCGGGACAGATCGCATTGGTGACAGGCGGTTCACGCGGGATCGGGCGGGCGACGGCGCTCGCCTTCGCGGCGGAGGGCGCGGATATCGCGTTCTGCCACCTGAACGACGATGCCAAGGCAGATGAAACCGCGGCGGAGATCGTGGCGCTGGGACGGCGCGCGATGCACCGATCGGTCGATGTGCGCGACATCGCCGCCAGCAAGGCGTTTGCGCAGGACGTGGCGAGCGGGTTCGGTCCGATCGACATCCTGTTCAACAACGCCGGCATGAACATTCGCAAGCCGTTCGAGGCCTATACCGAGGCCGAGTTCGACCTGATCCTGGGCGTGCATCTGAAGGGCATGTTCTTCATGGCACAGGCCATCTATCCGGCGATGGTGGCGCGCGGCAAAGGCTGCATCATCAACGTGGCATCCCAGCGTGGGTTGAAGGGTGCGGTGAACTCGGCGCCCTATTCCGCGGCCAAGGCGGCGATCATGGGGTTCACTCGGGCTTTGTCCTGGGAAGCGGCGCCGAAAGGCGTGCGGGTCAATGCCATCGCGCCCGGCCCGGTCGTGACGGATCTGACCGCGACGATGGATGACGCGGACCGGCAGGCTTTCATCAGCGCACTGCCTGTCGGGCGGTTCGGCCGGCCGGAGGAAATCGCCGCGACCGCCGTGCTTTTGGCGGGGCCGGATGGTGGGTTTTATGTCGGTGCGACTTTGTCGCCGAATGGTGGGGATGTGATGTACTGATTGGGCGGGCGGTCAGGCCTGGGCTGCGTCCCATTGGCGTTAGGATAGCGACAACGGGGAGAAAAAATCTCTCACATTGCGAAAAAACCATTTGGAGCGACGCGGCGGAGTACGATTCGTAGGGCAGATGTATAATGCAACATCCCCTGGCGACTCCGACTGGGAGGCCATCCTGGC
>CALQHT020000098.1 GCA_943330455.2 Nitrosovibrio sp. Nv4
AGCAGTTCTTCCAGTTCCTCCAGCGCCTCATTGTCCAGGCGTCGTTTCTTGAAGACCGCGGTGATGCTTTCGGTGATCTTCTGCGTGCTGCGCGAAAGACCTTCCTTCAGGCGAGAGAAGAAACCGCCAAGTGCCATCAGGCCGCCTCCGCCAGCAGGAATTCGTTCGTGGCACCGGTGATGCGTGCCGCCATCAGCCGCCCCGGTTCGGCGGGCGAGGCCAGCCGCACCGGCGCGAAATGCTCCGAATGGCCGCGGTCGCCGGTTTCCGTCAGCAAGGCCACCACCCGCCCATGCTGAGCATCGAAAAACCGGCGCGCGGCCTGTCCCCCGGCTTCCCGCAACCGAGCCGCGCGGTCGCGGCGGTCGGATTTCGGCACCGCCGGCATGCGAGCGGCCGGGGTACCCGGACGCTCGCTGTAGGGGAACACGTGGATGTAGGGCAGATCGGCTTGCTGGACGAAATCGAGCGTTTCCGCGAACAGAGCATCGGTCTCGGTCGGGAAACCGGCGATCAGGTCGGCCCCGATGGCGATACCAGGGCGCAGGGACCGCGCCCGTTCGATCACCGCGAGCGCATCGGCGCGCAAATGCCGGCGGCGCATGCGCTTCAGGATCAGGTCGCTGCCGGCCTGCAACGACAGATGCAGATGCGGCATCAGCCTGGGTTCCTCGGCGATCAGGCGCCACAGGTCCGCGTCGATCGCGGCGGGATCGATCGAGGACAACCGCAGCCGCGGCAGGTCCGGCACCAGCGCCAGCAGGCGACGCGCCATCTGGCCGAGGCTGGGGGCGCCCGGCAGGTCCGGCCCGTAGGAGGCGATGTCGACGCCGGTCAGCACGACCTCCTGAAAACCGGCGTCCACCAGTGCGCGCACCTGTTGGACGACGACGCCGATCGGCACCGAGCGGTTGGGGCCTCGCCCGAACGGAATGACGCAGAAAGTGCACCGATGGTCGCATCCCTGCTGCACCTGCACGAACGCCCGCGCTCTGCCGGCGAACTCGGTCACCAGATGGGCGGCGGTTTCGCGGGCCTGCATGATGTCGGACACGGCGGAGCCCGCACCCGGCAGCCAGCTTTCCGGGCGCAGTTTGTCGTCGTTGCCCAGGACGCGGGTGACCCCAGGCAGGGCGGCCCAGGCGGCGGGATCGATCTGCGCGGCACAGCCGGTGACGACGATGCGGGCATTCGGGTTTTCCCGCGTCGCCTTGCGGATCGCCTGGCGGGCCTGGCGTTCGGCCTCGGCCGTCACGGCACAGGTGTTGACGATCACGGTGTCGGTCAAGGCGGTCGCGTGGCCGCGCATGACCTCGCTTTCATAGGCGTTCAGGCGGCAGCCAAAGGTGAGGATTTCCACCGTCATGGCGGAAAGGAGTCCAGGTCGATCTCGCCGGTGAATGCGGTGGCGACGGGGCCGGTCATCAGGACATGGCCGTCGTCGCGCCACTCGATTTCCAGTTCCCCGCCATCGACCACGACCGCGGCGCGCCGTCCGGTCAGGCCGCGTCGAGCGGTATTGACCAGGGCGGCACAGGCACCAGAGCCGCAGGCCAGGGTCAGGCCGGCGCCGCGTTCCCACACACGCAGGCGGATGCGGTCTGGGGCCAGAACCTGGACGAAACCGATATTGGCATGATCGGGAAAGATCGGATCGGTTTCCAGGGTTGGACCAATGGTCGGGATATCGAGCGCGGCGAGGTCCGGCACGAAGAAGGTCGCATGCGGGTTGCCCATGCTGGCGGCGGCCGGATCGGCAACACCGTCGCGGGCCAGGTCCAAATGCAACGTGTCCATCGGGCGGGCCAGCGGGACATCCGCCCAATCCAGGCGAGCCGGCCCCATATCGACGCGCACCCGCCCATCCGGCAGCACCTGGGACCGCAGATCGCCCGCGACGGTGCGAATGGTCTGATCGGTTTGGCCGGATTCCTGGGAAAGCAACCAGACCACACAGCGTGTCGCGTTGCCGCAGGCGTCGGCCTCGGCGCCGCCCGGGTTGCGGATGCGCATGAAGGCGTCGGCACCGGGCGGGGGTGGTTCGATGGTGATGAACTGGTCGCAGCCGATGCCGGTGCGGCGATCGGCGATGGCGGCGGCGCGGGTGGGCGTGAAGCCGAACGAACGGGCGCGTTCGTCGAACACGACGAAATCGTTGCCGCAGCCATGCATCTTGAGGAACGGAACGCGCATGGGAAAGATATAGAGAAGGATGGGGCGGGATGCTATCGGGCGTGGCGCGTCAGGGGCGCGGCCGACGCGATTGAACTGGGTATGCAGGATGCGGGCAGCCCCCGGTCGCCAGCGGATCAACCAGGATACCTGACCGACAAGCCGGCCTTGCGGGAGGCGCGACGTTAGGAACGTCCGCCGACACTGTCAGCCGCCGGGTTGTTCGGTAATCCAATGGGTCATATTCCAGTTTGCCCCGACTGACCCGCTGGATTAGTATCCATCATGGTTCGGCCCGCCACACTCAGCATCGTCGAGACCCCGAAGTTCCTCTCCGCAACCCGCAAACTCATGACCGAGGCAGAGCGGACGCTACTGAGCAATTTTCTCGCGTTCAACCCAACATCGCGTGATCTGATCCCGGGAACCGGCGGCGTGAGAAAACTGCGCTGGGGTTTGGAAGGACGCGGCAAACGCGGCGGTGCTCGGGTGATCTATTTCTTTCACGACCCCGGCATGCCGCTCTTCGCGCTGACCGCCTATGCCAAGAATGAACGCGCCGATCTGACGCAGCAGGATCGGAACGACTTCCGTCAGTTGACCACGATGCTGATCGACGCTTTCAAGAGGACAAAGCCATGAACTCCATTGCCGACAGTATCCGACGCGGCCTGCAGGAAGCGGTGGCCTATGCGGAGGGGAAGGCCCCGGAAGGCACCTACCGTGTCCACATCCCGGAGAAGATCGACGTGAAGGCGATCCGGACCCGCCTCGACCTGACGCAGGAGGAATTCGCCGGTCGGTTCGGATTCAGCGTCAACACGCTGCGCCACTGGGAACAAGGCACCCGCCAGCCGAAAGGACCAACCCGGGCCTATCTTCTGGTTATCGAGCGGGCCCCCGCGGAGGTGCAGAAAGCCTTGCGGATGATCTGAGCCGCTGACTTCCGACCGCCCCCACCATTGCCAGCCGCCCCCAACTTCCTGTCATACTGCACCGCACAAACCCGGTGGAGGCCCACATGGACGCGTTCCTGCCCGATACGGAGAAATCCATCACCCGTTGGTTCGGCGTCACCGCCCCCAACGAACCCGGCCGGCGCCTCGCCGCCGAACTCGCCGACACGATCCGCGCCTTTGAGGCCCTGCGCGGCACCATGGCGTTCGAGGACGAACCCTCCAGCTTCGAAGCCGCCCTCCAGGCCACGAAGGAGCCCACGGCATGAGCGACCTTGCCGCCCTCACCCTGACCGAGGCCGCGGATGCCGTCCGCACCGGCCAGGCCACCTCGATGGACCTGCTGAACGCCTGCCTGGCCAACCTGGACACCACCAACGGCCGGGTGAACGCGATGACCTGGCTGGACCGGGAAGGTGCCGAAGCCTCTGCCCGCGCCGCCGACCGGGCCGTCCGCGACAAGAAGCCCCTCGGCCGGCTGCATGGCGTGCCGATGGCGCACAAGGACATGTATTATCAGGCCGGCAAGCTCAGCACCTGCGGTTCCGCGCTGCGCAAGGACTGGCGGCCAAACTACACCGCAACCGTGATCGAGCGCATGGCCAAAGAAGGCGCCTATGTCTTCGGCGCCCTGAACATGGCGGAATTCGCGCAAAACCCCACCGGCCACAACAAGACCTTTGGGGACTGCCACAATCCGTGGAACCTGCCCTACATCACGGGTGGGTCCTCGTCCGGGTCGGGCGCGTCGGTCGCGGCGCGGTTCAACTACATGGCACTGGGGTCCGACACGGGTGGGTCGATCCGCCTGCCCGCCTCGGCCTGTGGCGTGACGGGAATCAAGGGCACCCAGACCCGCGTGTCGCGCTACGGCGTGATGCCGCTGTCGTTCAGCCACGACAATGTCGGCCCCCTCGCCCGCTCCGCCCGCGACTGCGCGCGGATCATGGCGGTGATCGCCGGCCACGACCCGATGGACCCGACCAGTTCCGCCGAACCGGTGCCCGACTACGAAGCCGCCCTCGATGGAGACCTGCGCGGCTTGCGCATCGGCGTGCCCACCAACGTGTTCTTCGACGGCGCCGACCAACCCGTCATCGCCGCCATCGACCAGGCGCTCGCCGTCCTGCAAGCCCGCGGCGCCACAATCATCCGCCTGAAGCTGCCCGTCATGGCCGAAGTCGCGGCCTACGGCTCCATCGTATCCCGAGTCGAGGCCGCCACCATCCACGCCCAATGGATGCGCGACGATCCGCAAGCCTATGGCCAGCATATCAGCGGGCGCATGTATCCGGGCTACGCGATCCCCGCCCCCTACTACGTGGAATCGCTCAGCCGCCGCGGCCCGATCCTGAAGGCTTTCGCCGCCGAGGTGTTCGCCCAGGTCGATGTCCTGGTCACCCCCACCATCAAGACCAACCTGCCCACCCTGGACGAAACCGATATCGACCACGGCCCGCCCGGCACCGAGAAGCGCTTCATGGCGGTGTCGGCGAATTGCCGCCCGTTCAATTATCTCGGCCTGCCCGCGGTCAGCGCGCCCTGCGGCTTGGACCCGAACGGTTGCCCGATCGGGCTGCACATCGCCGGCCGCCCCTTCGCCGAGGCCCGCATCCTGAAAGCCGCCGACGCCTTCCAGCGCGACACCGACTGGCATCGCCGCCTTCCCCCCATCCTGACAAAGACCGGAGCCAGCGCATGACCCTCCCGAAAGTTGCCTTTATCGGCACCGGCGGCACGATTTCGTCCCTGGGCAAGGGGCCGCTCGACATCCAGGACTACGGTGCGGCCGGCAACATGCTGCATGCGGCGGAAATCCTGGCCAAATGGCCGGATACCGCTCTGGTCGCCAATGTGATCCCGGTCGGCTATCGCAACATCCCCAGCACCGCGATCGGATTTGCCGACTGGAAGGCCCTCGCCGCCCTGTGCGTGACCCTGGTGCGAGACGTGCCCGACCTGGCCGGCATCGTCATCGGCCACGGCACCGCCACCTTGGAGGAAACCGCCTATTTCCTGAACCTGACGGTGAAAGTGCCGATCCCGGTGGTGCTCGTCGGTTCCCAGCGCCCGTCCAGCGCGCTGTCGTCGGATGCCGGCATGAACCTGGTCAACGCCATCCGCACCGCCGCCAGCCCGGAAGCGCGGGGGATGGGCGTGCTTGTGGTGCTGAACGACGAGGTCCAGGCAGCGCGCGAGGTCACCAAGACCGCCACCATGCGCCTGCAAACCTTCCGCTCCCCCGATTTCGGCGTGCTGGGCCATGCCGACGGGGACGCGGTGGAATTCTACCGCCGCCCCATCCGCCGCCACGCCCCGGATACCGAGTTCGACATCGCCGGCCTGGACTCGCTGCCGCGGGTCGACATCGCCTACGCCTATGCCGGCGGCGACGGCGCCGCGGTGCGTGCCTTCGTCGCGGCCGGCGCGCGGGGGATCGTCTCCGCCGGGTTCGCGCCCGGCTTCACCTCCCCCGACGAAGCCGACGCCCTGAAAGAAGCCGCCGACAAGGGCATCGTCGTCGTGCAATCGACCCGCGCCGGCTCCGGCCGCACTTTCCGCACCACGCGTATCCGCCAGGCCGGGTTCCTGATCGCGGACAATCTCAACCCGCAAAAGGCCAGGTTGCTGCTGTCCCTGGCCCTGACCCGCACCAGCGATCCCGAGGAAATCATGCGGATGTTCCGGACCTACTGAGCATGGGTGTCAACGCGGTTGCCTGCCACGGCAACCCGGCGGCATCCGCGCTCCAGGAGTGAGGCCATGGATCTCTACCATGTCTGGTGCGACCTCAGGCCCGGTATTCGAGACCTGACATTTACCGAGGGTGTGGCCAGGTATCTGGGCCACCTCAAAGATCAGGGCCTGATCGAAAACTGGCGCCTGACTCGCCGCAAGCTGGGCCTCGGCCCCGCGACCCTGGGCGAGTTCCATCTGACGATCGAGGTGCGCGACCTGGCCCAATTGGATGCCGCGTTCCAGCGCGTGGCAGGGCGCAAGGAACCGGTGGAGGGGTTCCATTTCGGCGTCAATTCTTTGGTTCAGAACACGGTGTTTGCTTTGTACAGGGACTTTCCCGATCCGGTTCGTTCGCAGGGGGAAGAACGGTTCTGACATCGGGTCAGGATCGACACCTGCCGGTGCCTCAAGTGATCTTGCACCCGGTCAGGAGATCGGGCCGAAGGCCGGAACGGGCGACCCTGCCTGGATCTGGGAAACGACCAGGGCCTGTCGGTCCAGGATCGGCCCGCCGATACGCTCCGCCGCGCCCCTGATCGGACGACGCACAAAGCCGTCCCATACGCGTCCAACATCCCGGTCGCACCCAGGCCGATCCAGGCCAGATCGTGCGCCAGATCGTGTGATTGCCAGCGAAAGGCCGAGTGAGTATCGTAATCTGGGGAAAACAAGCGACAAACGCCGAACACGAGGATGCGCGAAAATGGCTGACACCATTGCAGGCGTTGATTTCAGCCGAGGCGATGCGCCTCCCGCGACACCGATCATGGCGCCACCGGTGTTTGTCTGGCCGCCGCAGCCGATCGCATTGTTGAGATTCCTGTTCTCGATGCCAGGCTATTTCCTGCCGTTGAACATCATTTACATGGGCCTCGCCGTCCTGACCTGGTTCGCGCTGACGCCGGACCTCGCGCGCATGGCGACGTTCCAGTGGGACTGGATCGCCATCGTCTACGGCCGCAATCTCGGTCTGACGTTCCTGGTCTATGGCGGACTGCATCTGCGTTTCTACACCCGCAAGGCGCAAGGCGCCCGCTACATGCTGAACCGGCGGGAGCCCACATCCAGACAACGCCACTTCCTGTTCGCCAACCAGGTCCGCGAGAACATGTTCTGGACCGCGGTCAGCGGCGTCGGCATCTGGAGCGCTTATGAGGTCGTGACACTCTGGGCTTTCGCCAACGGATACATCCCAATGCTGAACTGGGAGGCGCATCCAATCTACTTCGTGCTGCTGTTCTGCGCCATTCCGATGATCCGTGACGCGCATTTCTACTTCGTGCATCGCCTGCTGCACACGCGCGCCCTTTACAAGTCGGTGCACGCGCTGCACCACAAGAACGTCGATATCGGCCCCTGGTCGGGCATGTCGATGCACCCGGTCGAACATGTGCTCTATTTCAGCGGCGTGCTGCTGCACTGGGTTTTGCTGTCCCATCCGCTGCATGCGATCTTCCACCTGCAGCAAACCGGCCTGGCGCCGGCCCTCGGCCATGTAGGGTTCCACAAGCTGTTGACGAAGAACGACAACGTTTACTCGATCGGTCAGCGGTATTTCCACTTTCTGCATCACCGTTATTTCGAGTGCAACTACGGCGGCGACGGCACCGTGCCGCTCGACAAGTGGTTCGGCAGTTGGCACGACGGCACGCCGGAAAGTCATGAAATCATGCGGGTCCGACGCTCGAAAGCGCACGGCGTTTAAATCGGGACCAGCGCCGGTTCCGTCACGCCGGAGTGCGGCAAGACCCCGGAACGCGCCTGACGCCCCCGTCCTGCCGGCATGGACCCGTTACCCGGCGTCGCCCTCGGCACGTTGAACCCTGTTGAGACGCCGCTCGTTGCCGAACCCGGACCTCCCGACGTCGATGTCCGCCGACAATCGGCCCGGAGCGGCGTCTTCGGACGCGGCCGTCAGCCCATTGGACCTAATGGCGATTGCGATGCCGCCCGGTATCCCGCATTTTGGGGCCATGACGGATCTACTTTTCACGGTTAACCATGCCAGCGCCCGAGTGCGGCTGCCATGAGCAGTTTTGACCCGGCGACAGCCGGATGGTCCCCTATGGACAACGACATGATGCCCGCCAGCATCGGCATGCCATGGCGCAAACGCCATGCGGACACCTGGCATTATGGGCTTCAGACCCGGCCAGACCATGCCAACCCAGCCGGAGCGGTGCATGGCGGGATTCTGGTGGCCTTCGCCGATCATACGCTCGGATGCTATGTCGAAGCCGCCGCGAATGGTGCGCCCAACGTCACCATCCAATTGAACACCCATTTCCTCTCCGCGGTCGACCCCGGGTCATTCGTCGAACTGCGCGGAGAAGTGACACGCGCGACCGGTTCGTTGGTGTTCGTCCGCGGCCTCATCGCGGTGGGGGATCGGGACGTTGTCGCGGCGGACGGGATCTGGCGGATCTTCCGACCGCGCTGAGACGGGCGCGCGTGCAATCCGTTCGGCCCGACAACTCGCCATTCACCTGAATTGCGTCAATGCTGGGTTATCGGCGCCTCGTCGAGGACCGAATAGGCAAGCGTCACCAGCATTTCCGCCGCATGCGTGTATCCGGCACCATCGGCGGCCTGTGCCAGCGCGATCAACCGGTCCGACAGCATCAGCGGACTGACCGGGTCGGGAGTACGAGCCATGGATTTGTCAAGGTGAGACATGGTTTTTCCTTAGAACGGCGGTTTTAGCCAACAACCGAAGTCTGCATCGCTTGTCTTGACCGAAGGTTAATCCAGGACCGATTCGAGATTTATTTTTGGCTGTTATCGCGTCAACCGTTGGACGCAGCCGGCTTCCGCTGACGGCGAGACGGCGTCCGCCGCCGGCGCGGGTCCCCCAACCTCTTCTTCGTGATCTTCGTGCCTTCGTGGTGGAGAATTGCAAATCCGCGATCGGCAACGGCCTATCCAAGGAGTCCTCCAGGACAGGCAAGGTGGCTTTGGTTGCGTCCGCGATTTTCCACCACGAAGGCCCGAAGGTCACGAAGGTCACGAAGGTCACGAAGGTCACGAAGAAGGAAGGGAGCGGCGGCACTGTCCCCGTAAGCCGATGATGGCGGTCGGGCTTTGGAGAACAGCCCACCCCAACCGATATCGCAACAGAAGCCTTATTCTCCATCGGTTCTCCTCGCTTCGCACAACGCCAGAACCCGCAGCGCCGAAGCCAGAGGCCGTCCCGGTTCGCGGGCCGCATCGGTCGTCGCGATCAACCCCGACAGGGTCTGACCCCGCGCCGTAGCGATGAGGGTCAGCGCGTCCCAGAATTCCACCTCCAGCGCCACACTTGTGCGGTGCCCGGCCAGGGAAAAACTGCGTTTGATCAGCCCGTTCAACGTACCCGACCTGCGAATGGTCGACTCGGCGGCACCGACGCACCAGCATACCCCCGCGTCGCGGACCCGTCATGGCCCGATCGGCGGGCCGTTTTGCTTCCGACCTGTTCCGCCTTCTCCCCCACGGTGCCCCCGTACCTCTCTGATAGAGTCGCGTGTCGGACCGAGCCGCCGAACGTCGCAGGCAGTGCTGGAGGCAGCCCCATGGGGAGTCCCGCATCGAACCCCATCAAAACCAACCCGCTCAGCCCCCCAAACATTGCTCGGCCCACCGCGCGGCCTCGGCCACCACCGGGTTGGCATCCTGGGTCAGGGAGGCCGCCACCGCGCGCAGCCTCGGATCGGCGGAATTGCCGATCGCGATCAGCACATTGCGCACGAACCGGTCGCGCCCGATGCGCTTGATCGGGGAGCCGGTGAACATCGTGCGAAATCCCGCATCGTCCAGCGCCGCCAGACTGGTCAGAGTGGGCGCGGTCAGCTCCGGGCGCGCTGTTAGCCCTGGGTGGGCTCCGGCTTGCGCGAAACGGTTCCAGGGACAGACCGCCAGGCAATCGTCGCACCCATAGATACGATTGCCCATCAGAGGCCGCAATTCCAGCGGGATCGGCCCGCGGTGCTCGATCGTCAGATAGGAGATGCAGCGGGTCGCATCCAGCCGATAGGGGGCCGGAAACGCATCGGTCGGGCAAGCCGCCATGCAGCGTGCGCACGTGCCGCACCGATCGGCGTGCGGCTCGTCTGGCGTCAATTCAAGGGTCGTATAGATCTCCCCCAGGAACAGCCACGATCCATGCGCGCGGGACACCAAGTTGGTGTGCTTGCCCTGCCATCCCAGGCCGGCGCGTTCGGCCAGTGGCTTTTCCATCACCGGGGCGGTATCGACGAAGACCTTCACCGCCGGCCCGAACCGAGACACGACGAATTGCGCCAAGTGCTTCAGCTTGCCCTTCACGATATCGTGGTAATCCCGGTTGCGGGCATAGACCGAGATCGTGCCGCGATCCCGCAAGGCCAGGGACGCCAGCGGATCGTCCTCCGGCGCATAGGACAGGCCCAGCGCGATGACACTCCGCGCCTCCGGCCATAGCGCGCGCGGATGCGACCGTTGGTCCGCCCGATCCGCCAGCCATCCCATGTCGCCATGCTGGCCCGCCGCCAGGAAATCGGTCAGGCGCGCGCGAGCCTCCGGACCCAGATCGGCGGAACAGAAGCCGATAGCGTCAAAGCCGAGCGCCAAAGCGCGGTCGCGGATTGCGGGTCGGGGATCGCGTGGAGGCAGCGGGTCAGTGTCGGATGATCGAGATGCCTGGGTGGGCGCGCCCGACTGGCTCACCGCCGTTGACCTCAGCCTCGCCCACGATAGGGCGCGACGTCCTGGGGCGGGATCCACGCCCCCTCCGGCGGGCTGCAGGTCTGCCAGAAGATGTCGATCGGCATGCCACCGCGTGGATACCAATAGCCGCCGATCCGCAGCCAGATCGGGTCCAGCAGGGTGACCAGCCGGTCCGCGATCATCATGGTACAGGCCTCATGGAAGGCCCCGTGGTTGCGGAAAGACGTGAAAAACAGCTTCAGCGACTTGCTCTCCACGATCCAATCGCGCGGGATGGTGTCGATCACCAGATGCGCGAAATCCGGCTGCCCGGTCAGCGGACACAGCGACGTGAACTCCGGGCAGGTGAAGCGGATGACGTAGTTCTTGCCAGTCGCCGGATTGGCCACCCGTTCCAGCACCGCCTGATCCGGGGAGGCCGGCTGGCTCACATGGTGGCCGAGTTGGGTCAGGCCGGCATAGGGGGCCTCGGTCGTCATGCGGGCTCCTGTTCGGCGGTCCAGCCGGCCCGCACCGCGGCGGCGTGTTCGGTCAGGCGGCCGTCGCGGATGGCGGCGCGCAGTCCGGCCATCAGGGTCTGGTAATAGGTGATATTGTGCCAGGTCAGCAGCATCGGCCCCAGCATCTCCTCGGCCTTGAACAGGTGGTGCAGATAGGCGCACCCGTGTCTCGTGCAAGCCGGACAGGGGCAGAGCGGGTCGAGCGGCGTATTGTCCTCAGCGAACCTGGCGTTGCGGATATTGAACACGCCCGCGGAGGTATAGGCGCGCGCCGTGCGGCCGGATCGGGTGGGGATCACGCAGTCAAACATATCGACGCCGCGCTGCACCGCGCCGATCAGATCGTCCGGCGTGCCGACGCCCATCAGATACCGAGGCCGGTCATGCGGCAGATGCGGCACGGTCACGTCCAGCACGTCGTACATCATGGCCTGGCCCTCGCCGACCGCCAGGCCGCCGATGGCATAGCCGTCGAAGCCGATCCCTTTCAGCGCGGCGGCGGACTCGGCGCGCAGGTCCGGGTAGACGCTGCCTTGCACGATGCCGAACAGCGCGTAGCCGGGGCGGGCGACGAAGGCCTCCCGCGACCGCAACGCCCAGCGCATCGACAGTTCCATCGACTGGCGTGCCTGCTCCGGGGTGGCGGGGAACGGGGTGCACTCGTCCAGCGCCATGGTGATGGTGGCGTCGAGTAGATGCTGGATTTCGATGGACCGCGCCGGGGTCAGGCGGTGCTTGGAGCCGTCGATATGCGACTGGAAGGTCACGCCGTCCGCGTCCATTTTGCGCAACTGCGCCAGGGACATGACCTGATAGCCGCCGGAATCGGTCAGGATCGGGCCGGGCCAGTCCATGAACCGGTGCAGTCCGCCCAGCTTGGCCACTCGTTCGGCGCCGGGACGCAACATAAGATGATAGGTGTTGCCCAGCACGATCCGCGCGCCGGTGGAGCGCACCGCGTCCGCCGTCATCGCCTTCACCGTGCCGGCGGTGCCGACCGGCATGAACACTGGCGTTTCGACCGAGCCATGCGCCGTGTGCAGCAAACCGGCACGGGCGGCTCCGTCGGTGGCCAGGACTTCATAGCGGGTGCCCGGATCAGACATCGCGTTCCAACAGACAGGCATCGCCGTAGGAGTAGAACCGGTAGCCGGTCTCAATCGCATGCGTGTAGGCAGCCCGCATCCGCTCGGTCCCGGCAAAGGCGCAGACCAGCATGAACAGGGTCGAGCGTGGCAGATGGAAATTGGTGATCAGCCGGTCCACCGCCCGGAACCGGTAGCCGGGCAGGATAAACAAAGCGGTCTCCCCGGCGAAGGGCGCGACGGTGCCATCCGGCTGAACCGCGCTTTCCAGCAGGCGCAGGCTGGTGGTGCCGACCGCGACGATCCGTCCTCCGGCGCGTTTGGCCGCGTTGATCCGGTCCGCCGCGTCGGCGGAGATCGTGCCGCGTTCGGCGTGCATGCGGTGTGCGGTCACATCGTCGCCGCGGACCGGCAGGAAGGTGCCGGCGCCGACATGCAATGTGATCGTCACGCGGCCGATCCCCACTTGCTCCATCGCGGCCAGCAAACGCGGGGTGAAATGCAGGCCGGCGGTCGGGGCGGCGACGGCCCCGTCATGACGCGCGAACACGGTCTGGTAGTCGTCCGCGTCGGACGCCAGGGGACCCTCGGGACGCGGAATATAGGGCGGCAAGGCGAGAGCGCCGGCTCGGTTCAGGGCGTCGATGAAGGCGGCATCCTGTTGATTGAATTGCAGGATCACGCCGCCATCGTCGTCTCGGCGTAGCACCGTGGCGGTCAGGTCCTCGGCGCCGTCGAAGGTCAGGACGTCCCCCGCATGGACCCGACGGGCATTGCGGGCCAACGTGTGCCAGGCTCCGGTGGAGGTCGGCTGATCCAGGGTGATGCCGATCCGGGCCAGACCACGCCGAGCGGTTAGTTGCGCCGGGATGACGCGGGTGTCGTTGGCGACGAGCAGGTCGCCGGGGCGCAGGAGATCTGGCAGGTCCATGACCGAGCGATCGACATGGCCGGCCGACGTGACATGCAGCAGACGGGCGGAATCGCGCGGCCGAGCGGGATGGTGCGCGATACGATCGGGCGGCAGGGCGAAGTCGAAGGCGGCGATCCCGTTCGGCTCCGTCCGGGTCCCCGCTGCGTCCATCACGCCGGCGTCGGCACCGCGCGCCGCAACAGTCGCACCAGCGGCACCGCGATCAGCACGGCCCACATCTTGCCGACCACCTGACCGGGCAGATAGCCCAGGCTGCCAAACGCCAGCAGCAAGAAGACGACTGAGTCCACGACCAACCCGATCACCGACGATGCCACCACCGCCAGCATCAGACGACGCCGCTGCAAGGGGGTGTAGACCGCGAAATCCGCCAACTCACTGAGCGCAAAGGCAACCCCTGATGCCACGACCAACGGGGCCGGTGCCACCATCGCGGACAGCGCGGTGCCGCCCAGAATCGCGAGCAGGCCGAAATGCAATCCCAGACAACGCTGCACGACATCGCGCAGCACCAGGGCGGCGCCCACCGTCAGCACGCCGGACGGCGCCATCAGGCCGGGGGCCACCGGCACCAGGCACGGGCCGTTCGGCACGCACACCGTGCCGATATTGCCGATCATCCAGTTGGCCAACGGGATCGAGGCCAGGAAAAAAGCGAAGGCCGCCCAACCAATGCTCTGCCGTGTCATCATCGTGCCTGATAAGAGGAGATTTCGATCAGATTACCGTCCGGATCGCGGCAATACACCGACTGGATGGGGCCCAGAGCGCCCGCCCGCTCCCCGGGGCCCATGACGATCTGGATGCCGCAATCGTGGAGATGGGCGACGACTTCATCCGGCGGGACCGCCGTAATGAAGCACAGATCGGCGGTGCCGGGCGTGTCGTCGACACCGGTTGGCCAGGAACTCTGGTCTTCCCCGGACGGACGGACATTGATCTTCTGGCCGCCGAATTTCAGGGCGGTGCGGTTTTTTGGACCGAATTCCTCCCGTTCCATGCCCAGGACGCGCTGATACCAGGCCGCGGTGATCTCCACGTCCTTCACGTTCAGAACGAAATGGTCGATGCGGTCGATGGTGAAGCGCATCGGAGATCCTATTCCTGTCTTGAGGTTTTGCCGAGGGGCGGCTGAGGCGCTGGGCCGGAGGCTTGCTCGGGACGTAGCCGATTTCGCGGACGCCGCAAACCCAGGGGGCCGATACCCATCGGTTGGAACGACCGGCTGCCGACATTTGTGCACCTGTCGGGATCGAACCGGGCCGGTTTGGTGTGCTCCATGACTGATGGAGGCTCTGCTCTGCCGAAACGCAGCGGGATTTTTCGACCGTCGAGGGGCGAATCCACGGCCCCGCACCGCCGTGCAGAGGCTGACGGTCTCCGCTGCGGAGTTGCAGAGCGGGATCGTAGTGACGGGAGATCGCCTGCTTGCGCATGCCATGACGATGTGGGCGGACCGCGCGCCAGATGGAGCGGCTGTTATCGCGCATCGCCTAACGTCCGGCCGCCCGATAATGACGCCGCGCTGTCATGCAACCGTAAAACTGATGCCACGCCGAGCCGATAGGGTGGCGCCTCGACCTTGGTATTGGGAAAGATTCTCCATGCGCTCAGCCCTGCTCGCGGCCGTCTTCGGCCTGGCGACAATGTCCGCGGTTCACGCCGATCAGACCTTCGAAGCCGTCCTGGTCGGTCATGCCATCCTGCCGGCCGCAACCTACGTTGCCGCGCCCGAAGCGGCTGGACCGGGCTTCGCTGTGTCCGGCAAGTTCGCGGGTCCGGGCAATCGGCGCGTCGACCAGGTGGGATCGATCCAAGGCGATACCGGCGCGATGCACGGCCGCCGCCCGACCGGCATTTCGTTTCCGTTCCAGGGCCAGCCGATACAGGGGTTTTCCGGCATCAAGCCGGTCAAGGGCGAGGCCGGCGCCTATTGGGTGCTGACCGATAACGGCTTCGGCACCAAGCGCAACAGCTCCGACGCGCTGCTGATGTTCCACAAGGTCCGTCCCGACTTCAAAACTGGCGGTGTGGCGGTGGAACGCACGATCTTCCTGTCCGATCCCAACAAGGTCGCGCCGTTCCCGATCGCGACCGACGCCTCGGCCGCGCGGATGCTGACCGGCTCGGATTTCGATCTCGAGTCGATCCAGCCGATGGATGATGGCTCGTTCTGGCTGGGGGACGAATTCGGCCCCTATCTGCTCCAGGTCGACGCGGACGGCCGCCTGCTGCGGCTGGTTGAAACGAAGCTGGATGGCAAGGTCGTGATGTCGCCCGACAACCCGGGGCTGTCCATCCCGGCCGACCCGACCGCGCCGGTCGCGTTCAGCGCCCGCCGCTCGGGCGGGTATGAGGGCATGGCGCTGATGCCGGACGGCAAGACATTGTGGGCGCTGCTGGAACAGCCCTTGTTCGCGGCAGGCACCAACAAGCCGGAAGGTCAGTTCCTGCGCGTGCTGGAATTCGACGCCGTCAAGGCCGATTGGACCGGTCGTTCCGTAAAATACAAGCTGGAGGAAGGCGCCACCGCGATCGGCGACTTCAACTTCATAGACGAACGGCGGGCCCTGATCATCGAACGCGACAACGGCGAGGGCGATCCATCCCTGGCCTGCGCGCCCGGCCAGCAGCCGCCGGCCTGTTTCCCACTACCGGCCCGCTTCAAGCGCATCTATCTGGTGGATATGGGCGCGATGGATGCGGACGGCTTCGTCCGCAAGGTCGGCCATATCGACCTCATGAACATCCAAGACCCTCAAGGCGTCGCCCGTCAGCTCGGCGATCTCGGCGAGGGTGCGAAGAAGCAACGCTTCAACTTCCCGTTCTTCACCATCGAGGACGTGGCGATGATCGATGCCGATCACATCATCGTTGCCAATGACAACAACCTGCCGTTCAGCGCCGGCCGCCATCTGACGCGGGCCGACGACAACGAGTTCATTGTCCTGCGTGTGACAGAGTTCCTGAACGCTCGCTGATCGGTTGCTGATCGTAACGCGGGGCGTTCGTTCGTGACGAACGCTCCGGACGGACCTAACCTTTGATCGATTGACAGCCCCTCTCGTCATTGCCGGGCTTGACCCGGTAACCCACGCTTCAACGGCAAGGGGCGGGTTGCCGGATCAAGTCCGGCAATGACGGTGGCGGACGCCTTTGGGTCATCGGTTGGGTCGGTTCGTATTACCTCGCAACAAAGCCCGCGGTTATTAGCCGTTCGGCTGAACGCTCACCTGGCGGAACGCCGGCCCGATCGAACTCGCCGCCGTTCCTCCGATCAGCGGCCGAGTTGCTGGTAGCTGCTGCCGGGGGGCGGCATCATTCCGCCCGATTGCATGCCGCCATAGGGCATGCCGCCGCCGACCGGCTGGAAGCCAGGAACCTGGTTCCCGCGCGAATACATGCACTGAGAGAACGCCACGTCGTAGCGCTGCTGGATGGTCATGTTCGCGTTTTCCGATCCCATGCCTCCCAGACCGGCGCCACCCAGCGCGCCAGAAGCCGCACCGATCCCCGCACCTCGGCCGCCGCCGATCGCGGCCCCGAGGCCGGCGCCGAGCGCGGTGGTCAGAACGGCGCCGCCGACAGCGCGCATGTTGGCGTTTTCGGCCTGGCCGGCGACCTGGGTTTCAGCATATTGCTTGCACTGCAACTGGTCGCCCTGGAACACGTCGAAGGGCTTGTTCGGCGCCGGCATGACCGCGACCGTGGGTCCCATCGGAGTCTGGGCACAGGCGGTCAGGAGAAGGGCTGCCCCGAAAATCGCGGCCGGCGCTTGGATACGTCGCATGGAATGGTTCCTTATCGGGGCTTGGTGGCGGCAACCTCCCGCCACTGCCCATGGCACGTGGTGACGTTCGGATAATACCCGCTTGGGTTATCGCACCAATACCAGAATTGTGCCGGGGGCACACTGTACGTCACCCCTGGGCTGCGCGGGATGACTACCACTGGCGGCGGATAGGCGGGATAGGGGGCGACGACCGGCGGCGCGTAATAGGGGCCCGGTTCGGCGCAACAGCCTCGCCGGGGGTGGTCGTGGTAGCGGCCCGGTCGATCGTAGAATGGATCGCCCTGCCATTGGGCCCGGGCAGCCGGGATCATCGCAAGCCAGGCGACGACAATCAGGCTGACCCATTCGCGTGTCCGCATCGAGCTTGGTTCCGGTTTTCGCAGGGCAGCATAGGCCATGGCTGGTTAAGCGAAGGTGAACGCGAACCGCGGGGCGAATGAGATCCCGTTGACGGGGTCTCTCCGGCCTGCCTAGGCTGATCGCAATAAGGGGCCAAACAGGACCCCATGCGGGAGGACAAGCATGAAGCGCTTCATACGCGTGTGCCTGGCCGGCGTCTTGCTATCTTCGTTTTCGACCGTCGGCGTGGCGGTGGCTCAAGCCGTCGTGAAGGTCGGTGTGTCTCAGCGCGATCTCGGTGCGATGGACCCGGCTTTCGGCATTGGCAATGGCGACGAATTCCCCATCCGCCAGGTGTTCAACGTTTTGGTCGGGCCGAAGGACGGCACATCCAACCTGTTGCTGGACCAGTTGCAGGGGGAACTGGCGGAAACCTGGGAAATGGCGCCCGACGCCCGTAGCTTCACGTTCCATTTGCGCAAGGGCGTGCAGTGGCACCGCGGCTATGGAGAGGTCACCTCCGACGACGTGGCGTTCACCATCGCCCGCATGCGGGATCCGAAGACCGGTTCGGCGTACGGCTCCAACTATCGCGAAGTCGAAAGTGTGGAGGTGCCGGATCGTTACACAATCACCATTCTGCTGACCAAACCCAATCCGTTTTTTTATGCCTTCGCGCTGATGCCGCGGTTCGGCGGCTATATCCAACCTCGCAAGGCCGTCGAGGAATTGGGCGACGCATTCCGCCACAACCCGGTCGGCAGCGGCGCCTTCACCTTCGCGAGCTACGAGCCGAAGCAGAAGGTCGTTTTGCGCGCCAATGAATCCTACTGGGATGGCAAGCCGAAAATCGACACCATGGAGGTGCTGTTCCTGCCGGAGACGGCGTCCCGCACCATCGGTTTCGTGAAAGGCGATATCGACATGATCGAGGGCGCCACCGTCCCCGGTTGGCATCCCAGCCTGAAACGCCAGAAGCCCGATACCGTGTTCGATGCCGGGCGTCCTGGCGGCACCTGGGCGTTTCATTTGAACATGACCCGCAAGCCGCTCGACGATCTGCGGGTGCGCAAGGCCATCGCGCATGCGATCGACCAGTCGGCGTGGGTCGCGGCCTATGGAGATTTCATCCGTCCGATCTATGGATTGTCTCCGGTGGGCTTCTACGGCTCAATGGACAAGGACGATGTGCCGGCGGACGACTGGCCTTATGTCTACAATCCCGAGAAAAGCCGGAAGCTGCTGGCCGATGCCGGGTTGCCGAACGGTTTTTCCATCGACATGTTCGTGACGGAACGGGAGGAGTACAAGAGCAATGTCCTGATCGTGCAGGAACAGCTTCGCAAGGTCGGCATCCAGATCAACATGCGCGTGGTGGAACACACGAGCTACCACAACGACATTCGCCGCGATCTGAACTCGATGATCATGTATGGGTCCGGGCAGGCGCCTCTGACGCAGGCGGTGTTGAACGCGTTCTACAGTTCGGCGGCGATCGTTGGGAAGCCGACTCGGAATATGAACTTCAGCTATTACGGGGATCTGGCGGGCAATTCCGATGCGTTGATGGACCAGGCGAACCAGGAAGTGGACAATGCGAAACGGATTGCGCTGTTGAAGCAGGTGCAGATCGAGATCATGCGGCAGGTGCCGTCCATTCCAATGCCGAGCCCGGCGGGGAATTGGATGCATAGTGGGAAGACGCTGGATATTGGGTATCCGGTGCAGTCTTATATGGGGACGTTTACTTTGGCGAAGGCGCGTCGATTGTAGGCTTGGCCGGGTCAGGACGGTCGATGGATGACCCGGTGTGATCGCCACGACGATCGCATGACGTGCCATTGGTCGAGTGACTGTAAACGGCGCATGATGATGGCAACAAGGCCGGGTGCAGACCAAAGTTGTGCGATCGGTGGCCACCGCCCTAAATATTGCCCCGTGCACCATCATGATCGGGCCACGCCCGCGCATCATAATGGGAAAGTACCCGCCGCTGTGGCCGTAAGATTGCGCCTATGGGGTCGAGCTCGGCCATGAGGGCCGATACTTCAACGGTTCGGACCGCTGGTATTCCTCCCCACAGACCCGAATTGCACCCAAGATGGCGGGAAATGCTTGCATTGAACGGGCCGAGAAGCGCAGGCTGGATTTGCAACCAGTGCGGGCGCGCGATCCGGCCCCTCTCGTCTTGCCTGCCTCGTCCGCGAAGGATCGTGACCCCGCCATGCACCGAAGGGAGCACGGACAATGACGGTCACGGCCATTCTGAAGCACAAGGGGTATCGGGTGACCTCGGTCGCCCCCACGGCTACCATCGCCGAGGTCGCGGAATCGCTGTCTACCCACGGGATCGGCGCCGTACTGGTGATCGACCGCGCCGATCAGCTTCTGGGGATCGTCAGTGAGCGCGACATCATGCGTTCCCTGGCCGCCAATGGGGCACGCACCCTCGAAATGACCGCCGGCCAGTTGATGACTCGCGCGCTGCAAATCGCGCATCCGGAGACCACGGTCGCGGAAGCCATGCGGATGATGACCGCCGGCCGCTTCCGGCATCTTCCGGTCGTGGACGGGGACCGGCTGGTGGGCCTGATCAGCATCGGCGACGTGGTCAAGGCGCGCATCATGCAGCAGGATATGGAGGTCGACAGTCTGAAGGCCTATGTCGCCGGGTCTGCCTAGCAGCCTGTCGGACTCGGGATTTTCGATCAATAACGACGGCTGTTCGGCTGCGCCGGCGCGGTCATCAGACCGCCGGCGGCGCCCCGATCACGTCCTGACTGGCTTCATATCGGCCCGGAGGTGGCGTCACGGCCGACCCATC
>CALQHT020000099.1 GCA_943330455.2 Nitrosovibrio sp. Nv4
GAAGGATTTCGCCACGATCCGATCCGTCCTCTCCACCGCCAGGAAGCAGGGGTGGAGCTTGCTCGAGACCCTGATGACCGATCCGTTCAGCCTGATCGGCCGATTACGATTGGTGGGAGATGCGGCGGGGTAGCTGGGCAGTTACGATACATTTACATATCGGCGGCGGCGGGCAGCGGTCAAGAATTTTCCCCGACCGTGGCGGAAAATTTAGGTTGCCCTCGGAGGTGGTCCAAACGCCGAACCGCCGGCCAATCCGAGACTTTGGAGGTAGACCAGGACCCCGGCCTCCAACAGATCCTCGGCGGACATCGGGAGCTTGCGTCGGGACGGATCGGGCCGAACGAACAAGGTGGCGATCCCGTGCGCGAGGGCCCAGACATGCAGGGCAACCATCAGCGACGGCGGCCGCCTCTCCCGAGGCAGACTCGAAGCCAGGCGCTCCGACGCCTCTCGCAGCACGCCGAACGCCCGGTCGCCCGCGGCTTCCAGGGCCGAGTAGCCGGCGCGGTCGATCCTGGCCTCGAACATCGCCGCATAATAGGCCGGCTCCTGGCGCGCAAAGGTCAGATAGGCGCGACCGAGCGCCTCAAAGGCGCGAACCGGATCGGCGGCGCCGTTGTTCCAGGCGCGGGACAGCGCCAGTTCGAATCGCTCGAAGCCGCGCAAGGCAACTTCGGCCAGCAGGGCTTCGGCGTCGCGGAAATGCCGATAGGGTGCGGCGGGGCTGACACCGGCAAGGCGGGCGGCCTCCGCGATGGTGAACCCGGCCGGACCTTTTTCGGCAATCAGACTGAGCGCGGCGGCGAGCAGCGCCTCCCGCAGGTTGCCGTGGTGGTAGCCGCGGCGCTCGCCGCCAGGCGGCTCCGGGTTGCGTGTCCATGTCATGTGAACAGGTTTTACATCACGGCGCGGTCAGGACCAGAGGGACAAGCGATCCCGCTGACGCGTCCCCCCCCTGCCTCGCTCGTCGTTGCCGGACTTGAACCCCCAACCCGCGTTGCGTCGGCAGGCGGATGGGACGCGATCTTCGCCCGCTTGTCTCGCCCCTTGGCCACCCCGGGCGATTACCCCCGCAACACCTCGATCATCGTGCTGCCCAAAGCGGCCGGGCTTTCGGCGACATGGACACCCGCCGACCGTAGCGCGTCCATTTTCGCGGCGGCGGTATCCTTGCCCCCACTGATCACCGCGCCGGCATGGCCCATTCGTCGACCGGGCGGTGCCGTCGCCCCGGCAATGAAGCCGACCGTCGGCTTTTTGACCGGGTTGCGAGCCAGGAAGTCCGCCGCTTCGATCTCGCTCTGGCCGCCGATCTCCCCGATCATGACGATCTGTTTGGTCAGCGGATCGGCCAGCAGCATCTCCAGAATTTCGATGAAATCGGTACCCTTCACCGGATCGCCGCCGATGCCCACGCAACTGCTCTGTCCCAGTCCGACCGCGGTGGTTTGCGCCACCGCCTCATAGGTCAACGTGCCGGAGCGCGAGACGATGCCGACCGAGCCCAACCGATGGATATGCCCTGGCATGATACCGATCTTGCAGGCATCGGGCGTGATAACCCCCGGGCAGTTCGGCCCGATCAGGCGGGATCGGGACCCGGCAAGCGCGCGCTTGACCCGCACCATGTCCAGCACCGGGATGCCGTCGGTGATACAGACGATGAGCGGAATGCCGGCATCGATTGCCTCCAGGATCGCATCGGCGGCAAACGGCGGCGGCACATAGATGCCGGTCGCATCTACCCGATGCGCCTGACAGGCCTCCCAGACCGTGTCGTACACAGGGAGGTCCAGATGGGTCGCGCCGCCCTTTCCAGGCGTCACGCCGCCCACGACCTTGGTGCCGTAGGCGATGGCCTGTTCGGTGTGGAACGTGCCCTGAGAGCCCGTGAAGCCCTGGGTGATGACCTGGGTGTTCGCGTCAACGAGGATGGCCATGTCAGGCGGCCTCCCGCACCGCTGTTACGATCTTTTCCGCCGCATCCGCCAGATTGTCGGCGGCGATGATAGGCAGGTTGGACCGGGCCAGGATCGCCTTGCCCAGATCGACATTCGTCCCCTCCAGTCGCACGACGAGCGGGACCGACAACTGCACCTCCCGCGCCGCGGAGACCACGCCCTCGGCGATCACGTCGCAGCGCATGATGCCGCCGAAGATATTGACCAGGATGCCTTCGACATTCGGGTCCGAGAGGATGATCTTGAACGCCGCCGTCACCCGCTCCTTGGTCGCCCCGCCGCCAACATCGAGGAAATTCGCCGGTGCCATGCCGAACAGCTTGATGATGTCCATCGTTGCCATGGCCAGGCCGGCGCCGTTGACCATGCAGCCGATATTCCCGTCCAGGGCCACGTAGTTCAGGCTGTGCTTTTCCGCTTCCAGTTCCTTGGGGTCTTCCTCGGCCTCGTCGCGGAGCTTCTCCAGGTCAGTGTGGCGGAACAACGCGTTGTCATCGAACGCGATCTTGGCGTCCAACGCGACGACATCGCCGGCGCCGGTCACGACCATGGGATTGATTTCCACGACCGAGCAGTCCAGCCCGACGAAGGCGGTGTACATCGCCAGGACGAACTTGCCGAACGACGCCGCCTGGCGCCCGGTCAGGCCCAGACCGGCGGCGAGGCGGCGGCCATGGAAGCCGGAAATGCCCGTCGCCGGATCGACCGACACACGCAGGATCTTCTCCGGATTGCTGGCGGCGACGGTCTCGATGTCCATGCCGCCCTCGGTCGAGGCGACCAGGGTCACGCAGCCGGTCGAGCGGTCCACCAGCAGGGACAGATACAGCTCGCGGGCGATGTCGCAGCCGGCCTCGATATAGACCCGGTGAACCGTCTTGCCCGCCGGCCCGGTCTGCTTGGTGACCAGGACATGCCCGATCATGGCATCGGCGGCCTGTTTGACTTCGGCCGGGGAACGGGCGATGCGCACGCCGCCGCGGCCGCCGGGATCGTCGGCAAAGCGGCCGGCGCCGCGCCCGCCGGCATGGATCTGCGATTTGACCACGTAGATGGGGCCGGGGAGTTTCGCCGCGGCGGCTTCCGCCTCATCCGGCGTCCAGGCGATATGGCCGTCCAGGACCGCCACGCCATAGCGTTTCAGCAGGTCCTTTGCCTGGTATTCGTGAATGTTCATGCGAGTGGGCCAGGCGGACTTACGTGGGTTGGGGACGAAACCATGTCGGGACTCCCTGCCAGCGCACGCGCGCTTGGTTGGCGGACGGCATACCACCCCAAATAAGTTAACCTGGAGTTACGACCCCCAGTTTCGTTAGGTTTGGCCCCGATCCGGGGGCCGTACGGCCTCGGATCGGGGGGATGTCGGGTCGACGATGCGTCAGCCGACCAGTTTCTTGGCCGCTTCCACCAGTTCGCGCACCGCGGCGCAGGATTTGTCGAAAGCCGCCTTCTCGGTGGCGTTCATTTTGATCTCGACGATCCGTTCGACGCCACCGGCGCCGATCACGACCGGAACCCCGACATACAGGTCGTTGATGCCGTATTGGCCGGTGAGCAGGGCCGCGCAAGGGAGGACCCGCTTCTTGTCCTTCAGGAAGGCTTCCGCCATGGCGATGGCGGCTGCGGCAGGCGCATAGAAGGCGGACCCACGCTCCAGCAGCTTGACGATTTCGCCGCCGCCATTGGCCGTGCGATCGACGATCGCGTCGATCTTGGCCTGGGTGGTCCAGCCCATCTCGATCAGGTCGGGCACCGGAATGCCGGCAACCGTCGAATAGCGGGTCAGCGGCACCATCGTGTCGCCATGCCCACCGAGCACGAAGGCGGTCACGTCTTCCACCGAAACGCCGAATTCCTGCGCCAAGAAAAGCTGGAAGCGGGAGCTGTCGAGCACGCCGGCCATGCCGACGACGCGATTGGCGGGCAGACCGGACTTCTCCTTCATCACCCACACCATCGCGTCCAGCGGGTTGGTGATGCAGATGACGAACGCATCGGGGCAATGGGTCTTGATGCCCTCGGCCACCTGCGCAATCACGCCGGCATTCTTGCCGATCAGGTCGTCGCGCGACATTCCGGGGGTGCGCGGGAAGCCGGCGGTGACGATCACCACGTCGGACCCGGCGATGGCGCTGTAGTCGGAGCCGCCCGACATGTTGGAATCGAAGCCGTCGACAGGCCCGGACTGCATGATGTCCAGCGCCTTGCCGGCGGCGACACCGCCGAACACGTCGAACAGGACGACATCGCCCAGTTCCTTGAGACCGATCAGGTGGGCGAGCGTGCCACCGATATTGCCAGCGCCGATGAGGGCGATCTTATTGCGGGCCATGAGCCGAAGTCCTTCCGAGGCGCACGCTATGGCGCCGGTCTGATACGAAAGAGGCCCACCGGGCAGGGTGCCAGGAAATGTGACACCGAAATAGGGCGGCCCGGAAGGCGACGTGTTGCTAGCCCATCGGCCAAGCGTCGGCAAGCCAATCGCCGGTGACACAACGCGGCGCCTGTTCATCCGGCCTGGAAACCGCCCCTCCCGTCCACAGCGAGAAACCACCCCGCGCTTTGATCGCGTCAACGTTGATCGCGTCAGCGCTGATCGCTGTAGGTCGTCGCAAACCCAATCCACCCTGCCCGGCCGAGTGGTCCGTGTCGTTAATTTTGCGGGGATCGTGGCACGGCTCTCTCTCCACATCACGGTGGGCGCGGGCCCACCATGACGTGGAGAGACCGGCAATCCAAGCCCCGCATTCTGAACGACACGGTCCACCGGCAGCCTGTCGAGCTTATGGCCATCAGGGGTTCATGATCGAATCGTAACGTCGATTCGCACCCTCCATGGATGCCGCTGATGAGCAATTTCCTTCCTACCGACCGCCTGACAGGCTTTTGATGCCGCCCTCGGTCGATGAGTGGCTTCTGCAAAAGCATCTTGCCCGCTTCGTGGTGGAGGTGGTCGACGATCTGGACCTGGCCGCGATGAGCAAACGTTACCGCGGCGCGGGTTCGGCGTCCTATCACCCGGCCGTATCTTCTGGGGCTTTTGGTCTATGGCTACGCCACCGGCGTCTTTTCCAGCCGGAAACCGGAGCGGGCCACTTACGATTCGGTGGCATTCCGCTTCATGGCGGCGAACGACCATCCAGACCACGATACCATCGCCGCATTCCGACGCCGCTTCCTTCAGGGGATAGAGGCGCTGTTCGCGCCGGTCCCGCGACTGGCCCGAGATTTTTTTTGCCAAACCCCGAGGCTGACCGGCCAGCATGGCACCTCCGGGCCGCTATGACCCTAGTCGGGACGTGATCGAAGCAACGCCGCAGGCCTTGTGCCCGAGGCGGCGCTTCGGAATAGCCGTCACGATTGATCGAAATTACCAAGTCCGACAGGCTGATGGCACTGGTCGCGGGGTCGATCGGCGACGGCCGTGTGGGGGGGAGCCGCCAGGGCGGTTCGGAGGGAGGGGACGTTGGTCTCCTTCCCTATCCCTATCAGCGTGGGGACGCCCATGGCTCATCGGTCAGATCGGTTGGTATCAGATGACCGACCCAATTCCCGACCGCGGCCGCCAACCGCGCCGAACGGACGATCGATGCGGGTGAATCGCGGCGTGACAGGGGGCGTCGCGTAAATGGGCCGCGGCATTGGCAGCGACGATTCCCGCTACCAATCCATTTGCTTCAAGACATTCCGCAGCGGCCAACTGGGGATCTGCATGACGCCTTCAAGCGGTCGGTCCATTTCCAAGATCAGGAAGATCGAGCCGCCGATCGCCAACCCACAGACGAAAAACGCGGAGATCACCAGGGCATTGCGCGGTGCGTTCAGACCGAAGCTGACGAATATGACGGTGATCCAGGACACCAGGACCATCAGGACGACGGGGGAAACGGTTGCGCCCTGCTCGCCGACCAGCAGCCATCGCTGCCGCAGCAGTTCGATGTTGATCGTCAACGCCTGATCGCGCAACCATTTCTGGCCGTCGTCGCTGGGGGTCAACGCGCGGACCGCCTCTCGCACCTTCTCCATGATCCGCCAGGATGGCTCGTCTGAAAGATGGGGCGGAGGCCCGCTCTCCGGCCAGACGTCATGCAGCAAGGTTGTCGTGTATTGGCGCAGCAGATCCCGGGGCACGGACGCATCGGCACCGTAATCGCGCAATGTCTCGTTCAGCAGGGCCAGTTCCGCGGCGTAGCGGCGGACCGCCTGGTCGGAGGTGTCGTAAGACCCTTTCGCGGTCGCGATCAGCAGGCCGAGGACCAGCGACGCCAGCACCGAGAGCATGCCGACCCCCAACCGCACGGCTTCCTGCGATTCCTTGGCAAGATGGGCCGGACGAAGAATACGGTGTAGAAACAGCCCCGCGAGACTTCCCAAAAAGACGCAGGCGGCCACGAGAACGCTGACGATGAATGAGTTCATGGATAGAGCTATCCGTCCGGCCGGCGAACCGCAAGCAGTGGCTTCAATGGCCAGACCCGCGGGCCGGCCGAGCGGTCGGTGTCGGCCTGGATGGGATTATCGACCGTGACAATCGATGGCGCCCGCCCCATATCGAACGAGCCGCCCGGGAACCTCGGGGTAGGAAGGACACGCAGCAATCGGCCCTGACCGTCCCTCGAACCGCCGTGGTTGGCTGACCTGGAAGATCGTCGGGGCATCGGTTCTTGGCGTGCTTGTTATGGCCGTCCTGGTTGTTTGGATCGGTCGTCTGGACCTGTTGCGGCTGTCCGCAACCCGACTGCTCGACGGTTGGGGATTGGGGCCGGCGAACCTGACCGTCGATTCCGTCGGCCTTGCCGGTCTGCGCGCGCGTGACATCAGCCTGTTCGGCGGCGCCATACGGGTTGAGGAACTGACCCTCGCCTATGATCCGTTCCGGTTGATCGGCGGCGGCATCGACCAGGCGACGATCACGCGAGCACGGGTCACGGTCGGGATGACGGATGACGGTTTGATGGTTGGCGGAGCGCCATACAGCCTCTCCGGATCCGTGGACGGCGCATCGCCCTTGGGTGTGTTCCGGATCGGTGCGATCCGGATCGACGACGCCCAGGTCACGATCGAAACCCCCACCGGGCAGCTCGAAGCCAAATTCTCCACCGAACTCACCTTCTCCGGTGCGGATACCAGCGGCACCGCGCTGGCCGTGGACATCGTGATACCGTTGGACGGGGCGCCGCGCGCCGTGCGCATTGTCGCCCCCACGCTTGCGCTGACACCGGCGGTTGGCGGGCTGAGACTCCGGTTTTCCCATGTCGCCATCCAGCCGCTCGACCTGCCCTGGAATGCGGCCGACATCGCAGGCGAGATCGTCTGGCAATCGGACCGGGTGACGGCCAGGCTCACATCCAGCCAGGTGACCAGCACCGAGACCCCCTCCGTCATTGTGCCAATCCAAGCGACCGGGGAAGCGACGATGGCCGGATCGCGGATCGACTTCGCCCTGCACGCCCTCGCCGCGGCGGCGTCCGGTGCGGGCAAGATTCAGCTCGATATGACCGGGTCGCATGACCGGCTGGCGGATACGGGTCGATCCAGCGTCGAGGTCGCACCGATCGTCTTCAAGGTCAGTGGCACGCAGCCCGGCGATCTCTTTCCCACCGTGGGGCCCACTCTGCGTATCGTCTCCGGTTCGGCGGCGCTGTCGGGGTCCGTCGCCTGGCGCCAAGGTACCATTTCGCCAGATCTCGTCCTGCGGCTGGCCGATGTCACCTATGAGCCGGACAGCGTGCGGCTCAGCCAGATGCACGGCGATATCGCCATCTCCGGGCTGTGGCCCGTGTTGACGCGCCCGAACCAGGTGCTGACCGGGCTGGTCGAGGCCGGCGGGCTGCCGCCGATCAAGACGACCCTGGCCTTTCAACTGCTGGCAAAACCTGCGTTGCGCGTCGAAGCCATCCGGATGGATTTTGTCGGCGGACAAATCTCGACCTCGCCCTTCACGATCGATCCGGCCCGACCGGCCATCGACACCGTGATCGCGTTCCATCAGATCGATCTGGCGGAGTTCTTCAAGCTCGTCGGTGTCAACGCGATCGATGGGTCGGGGCGCCTTGATGGGACGATCCCGATGAAGGTGACACCGGATGCCGCCGCCATTCGCAAAGGGCACCTCGCATCCAGCGGGCCGGGCGTGATCCGGTTGGACAGTTTCGCGCTGCCGAAACAGCTCACCGATGCGGGGGAATCGGTGACCCTGATGCTGCAGGCGCTGGCGGATTTTCACTATGAGAGTCTGAGCATCGACCTGAACGGAGAGGCTGCCGGCGACGGCACCATTCTGCTGAAACTGGAGGGTAAGAACCCGGCCCTCCTTGATGGACGGCCTTTCCATATCAATATCAGCCTGCAGAGCAATTTCGATCGGTTGATCGATATCGCGGTGAGAAGCATGGAAGCCGCGCAAGCATTGTTGCGTCGAACCACAGGGAGTGCGCGACGATGACTTCTCGGATATTTCCCATGGCTTTGATCCTGTCCGTGTTGGCCGGACTTGCGGTTTCCTGCGCGCCGACCGTGCAGGTACAGCTTCCGCAGGAGCCGATCACCATCAATCTCAACATCAAGCTCGACGCCGATGTGCGCCTCCGCGTCGAAGAGCAGGCAAAACGCGATGTCGGCACAAAGCCAATTTTCTGATCAGATGAGTGCGCGATTGGCTCATTCCCCGACCAGGCGGCGTTTTTCTCGCATGGTTTCGGCGGGCATCTTTCTGCTTGTGCTGATGCCGTTCACGGGCGCGATGGGACAGTCGCGGCTGCTCGACGCGCCACGCATGGCCGGAACGGTGGGCGAGCGCTTCGATGGGTTCGCGGCCGTGCATGGTCAGGCACCGGCGGAGATTGCCCAGCTTGTTTCGCAGGTAAACGGCGAACGACGCGCGGTTTATGCCGCGCGGGCGGCGACCGACAAGATATCCGTCGAGGCGGTTGGCAAGATTTACGCGGCGGAAATCATGAATTCCGCCCCACCGAAAACTTGGTTTCTGTCCGAAGCGGGGCAGTGGTCGCAGAAATAGTGCGGCCCTTTATCGGGTTACCCGGCATTCTGGCGCGACCACCTCACGTGCGGCGGTCGCGCCGTTGATCATTGGACGTCTTCCCCCGACCGCCTACCTGACCGCGGACCGGTAAATCTCGGCCGAAAAACCGGGTGGCACGTCGCTGACCATGCGCTTACTGAGCGCCTCCAGATCGGCCGCGAACAGATCCGCGCTAATACGACTCGTCAGCACCGGAATATCCCGTTTCATGCAGGGAACATCGCCGATCGGCAGCCCAAGGCTGACGAAGCCGGACGGGTTTTGCACATGGATATTCCGCAGCAGTGGCGCGGTGCCAGAGGTTTTCGCGATGAACTCATGGCCCACGCCCAGATAGGGGTAAGCGGCCAGCGTCTCGTCCTGCTGGTCGCCCGGCGGCGTGTAACGGTCGCGCCAACGCATGATCCGGCCATCGAAATCGCGCAGTTCCGGGCGCGCCGCGACGTCGCCAGAATACCCCGTGCCAGCAATGACGAAGTCGAGCCTGTAGGTCGTGCCGTTGACCGTCGTCTCCACCTGTCCGTCGCGCTCGGCCGCGTTGGACCAAGGCGCGCCCAGATGCAGGTGAAAGTTCGGGTGCTTCACCGCCCGCTCGATCGCATCCGTGGTGGGCATCGACCCGGCACGGAAAAAACGGACCGCATGCAGCCATCGGGTCGCGTCCGGCAGGCTCGGGAAATTGTCGATGGCACCGGGGAAGAAACGAGCCCCGATGACCGGCGTCGCCGCCACCGCATCGCGACGGCAGAACAGATGAACCGCGGCGGCGCCATGTTCCAGCGCCACGCCGGCGGCGTCGAACGCCGAAGCGGCGGCACCGATAACGCCGACCGTCTTGCCGCGCAGGGAGGTGAAGTCGATCACGTCCTCGGTATGCGCATAGCGGGCGGCGGGCAGGTTGCGGGTCAGCACATCCGGAACGTATTTGTCGCCGCCGCCGCGAAACCCGGTGGCGAGGATGATCTTCCGCGCGGTTTCGGTGGCGGAACCGTTCGGGGTTTCCAGATGCAGGCGGAAATGATCGCCCGCCGGCTCGATCCGCGTCACTTGGGTGCTGTAGCGCGGGGCGATGCCCAGGAAGCTCTTGTACCAGCTTAGATAGGCGGCCCAATCGGTCCGGGCAATGCGCTCGATGGCGTCATAGGCGGCCTGCCCGTGGCGCGCTTCGTACCATGCCTGGAAGCTCAAGGCAGTGATGCCCTGTTCCGGCCCCGGCAGGGTCTTGGGCGTGCGCAGCATCTGCATGCGAGCGGCATTCAACCAGATGCCGGCGCGGTCCTCGTTGGGTGCGGCTTCCAGGATCGTGACCCTCCCGATCCCCGCCCGCCGCAGCGCGAACGAGAGCGCGGAGCCGGTCTGGCCGCCGCCGATGATCGCAACGTTGTGATCGATGCCTGGCCGATCCGGCACCCAGTTGGCGGGATCGGGACCGATCATGCGCAGAGCGGCGCGGGCATTTGCATCAGGGTCATGGGTTTGGTTCATTTAGAAGTTTCTTTCCCGTTTGATTTTGGTGAGTCGTCTGTCGCCGTGGCGTACCCCGCCCATCAGGACACCTCCACCATCACCGGCACATGATCGGACGGCTGCGGCTGATCCCGCTCCATCCGGTCCGGTTCCGCCGAAACCAGCCGTTCGGCCAGGGTCGGAGACAGCAACGCGTGGTCGATCCTCAGTCCCGAATCCCGCTGCCAGGCGCCGGCCTGATAGTCCCAGAACGTGTAGATCGGGCCATGCGGATGCAGTGCCCGCACCGCATCCGTCAGCCCCAGCCACACCATTTTCCGCAACCGCGCTCGGCTTTCCGGCCGCACCAGCGCGTCCGTGGGCGACAGGGCGCCCGGGGCGTAGTCCTCATCCGTGGGAGCCACATTGAAATCGCCCAGGATCACACAGGGCGTGTCGGCTTCCAGCAGCACCCGCGCGCGTTCGGCCAGCAGATCCATCCAGGCCAGCTTGTAGGCAAAGCCCTCGTCGCCGCGGGAATTCCCGTTTGGCAGATAGATACCGATGATGGTGATGCCCCCGGCCTCGATTTCGATATAGCGCGCCTGGGTGTCGTCCTGAGGCAGGCCGGGCAAGGCGCGGTGCACCACGCGGAATGGCACGCGCGCCAGGACGGCCACGCCGTTGTAGGATTTCTGCCCGACGATCTCCGCTTGGTAGCCCGCGCCCTGGAACGCCAAAGCGGGGAAGGCGGCCGCCTCGCATTTGATTTCCTGCAAGACCAGGACATCCGGCTGGCAGCGTTCCAGCCAGCCCAGCACATGGGTTTCACGCTGGCGGATGGAGTTGACGTTCCAGGTGGCAATTTTCACGGGACTCTCTGTCAGCGGTTGGGACCGCGGTTCACTGGAGCGATCATGGAAGGGCAGGCGCGGCGGGTCAAAGGCCCCGGAGCCGATCGTGTGGCGGACGATCGGCACCCGGGCGGCGAGTCAGTCCGGATCGCGCCCACGCACCGAGGCATAACCGGAACCGAACGCCGCATCGCGCGCCTGAAACGCGTGCTTGACCCCGTGCTCGCGCATCGTTTGCCGGAACGCGACGGCCTTGGGCGCCAGATGGCCGCGGGCGTCGATCTCGGCGCCGATGCGTTGCAGGGTGCGCGCGCCCATCAGTTCCAGCCCCAGATTAACCATCCGCTTGTTCGCCGACAGCAAATGCGGATCGACCAGACCCATGCGGTCGGCCAGACGCATTACCTCGGTTTCCAATTCCGCGATCGGGTATGACTTCAACGCCAGTCCGATTTCCGCGCAATCCTTCCCGGTCAGGCTGTCGCCCGTCAGCAGCAGCCGCTTCGCCCATTGCGGGCCGCAATGATACAGCCACATCGACCCCGGCGGAGTCCCCAGGTCGCGCACCGGCGGAAATCCGATCCGGGCGTCGTCCGCCACGATGATCATGTCGCAGAACCACGCCAGTTCCGTGCCGATCCCGATACACGTCCCGTGCACCTGCGCGATCACCGGCTTGTGCATGTCGAATAACTGGATGCGCAGGCGCTGACCTTGCTCCAACCGCCAGATGTCGTCGTCGATTTCCACCCGCCCGCGATACTCCGGGCCTCGGCCGGAGGAATACTCGTTCAGATCGGCCCCGGCGCAGAAATGCGGGCCGGCGCCCTTCAGCACCACGCAATGGACTTGGTTGTATTCGTCCGCCTCCAGCAGCGCCGCGTTGAGTTCGCGCAGCAACGCGCCGGATAGGGCGTTGCGCCGCTCCGGCCGGTTCAGGGTGACGATCGCGGTGGTGCCCTTCACCTCATAGGTGATCAGTTCGAATGCCATGGTTTCCTCCATCCGGTTGCTCGCCAAGCGATCTGACGCATACACTCGGTCGCAAGCAAGGGCTGGAGGATACGGACGTGAAGATCGCGCGCATCGAGACATTTCTGTTCGATCCTGGCACTGCGAAAAACCTGCTGTTCTGCCGGGTGGAGACCGAATCCGGCATCCATGGCTGGGGCGAGGCCTATGTCACCCCCGGCAAGGAACCGATCATCCAGTCCCTGCTGGACACTATGGCCAAATACATGATCGGCCGTTCGGCGTTTTCCATCCGCCATACCGCGCAGGTGATCTTCGATGACTTCGCCATGCGGCGGGCGTCGCTGGACCTGCTGTCTGCGTGGAGTGCCATCGAAATCGCGATGTGGGACATCGTCGCCAAAAACGCCGGCCAGCCTTTGTATAATTTGCTGGGTGGCCCGTCTCGCGAACGGGTCAAGGTCTATGCCAATGGCTGGTCCAGCGGAACGGACCCGATCGAGAAGAACGTCGAGCGGGCTTTGGCCGTCAAAGCCTCCGGCTTCACCGCGCTGAAATGGGACCCGTTCCCCGGCCCGTGGCGCAGCTTCATCCATCGCGAGGACGAGGACCACGTCGTCCGCTACGTTCGTCAGATGCGTGAGGCGCTCGGCCCCGAGTTCGGCCTGCTGATCGAATGCCACCGCCGCCTGGCGCCGATGCACGCCGTGCGGATCGGCCAGCGTCTGCGCGAGTTCGATATCGGCTGGTACGAGGAACCGTGCCTGTGCGACAATATCGAACTGGTGGCCGAGGTCCGGCGAGCGATGCCCGGCGTGCCGATCGTGACGGGGGAGGCGATCTACTCGAAGGAGGGTTTTGCCCAGGCTCTGGCGGCGCGGGCGGCGGATATCATCAACCCGGATATCTGCAATTGTGGGGGTATTTCCACGATGCTGGATATCGCGGCGATGGCGCAGCCTCATGCGGTGGCGATGGCGCCGCATAACTACAACTCGACGTTGGTGGGGTTGGCGGCGACGGTGCAGCTTTCCGCGGTGATCCCGAATTTCTGGCTGGCGGAGTGCTTTATCAATCTGAAGCCGGCTTGTGACGCGATTGCGGTGGCGCCTTTGGTGGTGAAGGATAGTTTTGTGGAGCTTCCTGTTGTTCCCGGCCATGGCATCGATATTGATGTGGGGCGCCTTAAGGCGGCGCCTTATCGGGATATGGGGACTCGGGCTGGGAAGGCTTTGCGGTCTTATACGGAGGAGTTTCCTCGGAAGTCATATCAGGTGGCGGCGACGAGGACGGGGTATTGAGGTGGCGGGCGGCTCCTCAAGAAAGTCCTGACAGATGGTGTCGAGCGCGGTGCACGGATTGTGTTGTTTGCCCAGCGGCGCTGATTTCATCGGAAGCGTCAATCTATCCATTGGGCTTGACATAAGAGTTATCTGGATCTTAACTCTGAGGTGCTTTACGCGAATGAGCTGGCAGATAGTCGGCTCGGTCGGGCGGTTCGCCAGACCTGACGTTATTGCTGGCAGATAGTCGGCTCGGTCGGGCGGTTCGCCAGACCTGACGTTATTGGTACCATTAGGCGGCTCGGATGGGGCTTGGCTTTCCCTGGCCCTCCTCCGGGCGGTCGCTGCCGCTCCCTGGTCGGAGGCCCAGGAAAAGCCAAGCCCCATCCGAGCCTTGCGCTAAGGTAAAGCATGCCGTTTCTAGAGTTGGCCAAGCAGTTCGTGAGGGGATGGGATCTAGCTGGGACAAGCTTGCGCCGACCCGGCAAGCTTGTGTTTCTCTGTGGTGGACGGGTTGGTGAGGCTGCTACGCCTCCTGCGTCCGGTAGGGACGTTTTTCTTAGATTCCTGGCCGATATCAACCAGCTTGGTGACGCGCGGATTATTCGGGCTGAGGTTGCTAATCAGATGCTGGCGGAGAGTCATTTTGAAGACCTTTTAGATCTTGAAGAACATGTCGCGGCGGTAGTTGACGGAGTCATATTATTTTTGGAGAGCGCGGGTTCGATATGTGAGCTAGGCGCGTTTTCCAGAATTAATGAAATCCGCGAGAAATTGTTTGTTTTCGTGATGAGCGACCATGCGAATGGGCAGTCCTTTATTACGCAGGGCCCCTTGAAATCATTGTCACGTAGAGATAAATCCGACAGGCAGATTGCGTCTTATCACTGGGTCTCAGATACGCGTAATGCGAGTATATCGGATTATGTATTGCCGGATATGCTGAAGGATTCTGTCGAGCATATATCAAATAGATACGGGGTATCAGAAAAGCTAAATATAGAGCGAAAAGGAGATGAAATTTTCTGTGTCCTTGCTTGTGTTTTTATTTTACGGGCTGGTTTGATTTCTGAAATTCACGAATGTATGCTTGAAATATTTCCGCTCGTAACGAGGGGAGTTATATTCAAGGCTCTCGATACGTTAACGATCGCAGGGCTGCTTAAGGTAGTGAACAACGGAAGAAAGCAAAAATATTATATCTCGCTGACTGATAGAATCAATGTGAATGTACGGATGAAACAAAACGTTGCAAATAGAGATCCTTTGAGATGGATCCACGATATCGTGGACAGTATCAAATCTGAGGACCCGAAGCGGATCGAGATGTGGAAGGAGCACCGCAATGCCTTCTGATGATTGTGTGCCCCTGCCGATACTTTGTGCCAGGTCTGCCGGGCTAACTGTGTTGGAGGTCCTTTCGATCGCTCGAACCGGGCCGCTAAGGTATAAGGTTTACAATATACCGAAGAGGAGTGGCGGCTTACGGGTCATATGTCAGCCATCGAGGGAACTAAAAGCATTGCAGTATATTCTGTTGCAGGAGGTATTGGGAAGCCAACCAGTCCATAGTGCAGCGACTGCGTATAAGAAGGGGGCGTCTATAAAAAATAATGCGGCTGCTCACGCCTCATCGCGGGTTATTTTGAAGTTAGATTTCAAGGACTTTTTCAATTCTATCACGCTAGAGATGTGGAGGATGTATGTTTCGAAGAATTATACGACATGGAGTGACGAAGATTTTTGGTTTTCGGCCAGGGTATTGTTCTATGGGAACAGGACCATATTTCCCAAATTCCTCTCCATTGGCGCGCCATCATCGCCAAAAATAGCAAATATGCTACTGTTCGATTTTGACTCTATATTACATATGTATTGTAGGGAGAGGTGTGACAACTATACTAGGTATGCTGACGATATAACCATTTCGTCGAGTGGGTATTTAGTAATTGATGAAATCATCGACTACATATCAAAGGTGCTTGAGCGAGATTTTGGTGGCGGCTTGCAGCTTAATAATAGTAAGACGAAACTATTCTCGAGATCGGCTGCCCGACGGATCACCGGAGTTACCTTGTCGAATTCGGGAGGCCTATCGCTGGGACGGGAGCGTAAGCGTCTAATTAGTGCCATGATCCATCGCGATATCTGTGGTGGAATTCTTGCCGAAGAAAGGCAGAAACTCTTGGGATTGTTGGCATTTGCAAAGGACGTCGAGCCCTCGTTTGTAGCCAGAATGCTTAATAAATATGGCCGGATAGGAGTGTTATCTAGCATTAAAGGAATTGGGTAGATACTTCTGTTTTGCGCTGCGGCGAGTTCTGACCGGACTCAGAGACGTCCTGACCGTCCGCCCCATCACCCTCGCCATCCACGATGCCGGCTTGGCACTCGCCGAACGGTTTCAGCTTTCAACCTACGACGCCATGATCGCCGCATCCGCCCTGGATGCCGGCTGCGACACGCTGTGGTCAGAGGATATGCAAGACGGCCTCCGCCTCCCCCCAACCCTACGCATCGCCAACCCGTTCCACCAACCCTGACCCGCCGGCCAAGGCCCCCGACCCCAACCTACCGCCCCGAACCCCGCCGAGCAGCCAGACCGCGGCCCATCATCAAACCCAAGGTGCCGGGTTGGTCGCTGAATTCCTTCATCGTCCGATACGGCACCTCGGTGACATCCGCGATGAAGTTGATCTTCTGCGCCACATCCAGTGCGCTGAACCGACCGGCGCCTGGTCGTCGCTCATACAACGCCGCCACCGCCTGGATCGTCCGGGGCGGGATAATCGCCAGGACCGTCCGATGCTCGTCTGCGATATCCTTCATCGTCAGCACGCGAGACAGATTGGTGGGCGCGACCCCCGCCATCGGTGCGCTGGACGCCCTCCCCGCACCAGCCCCGGCCGGTGGCGAGGCGGTCAGTTCGCTGGCGGGAAACTCGATCTCCACGCCGTTGTCCTGCATCAGGTAGACGGTGTCGCCATCCAGTTCCGTCACCGTGCCGCTATGCTTGCCGGTCTTGTGAAAGACCTTCCGTCCGACCGGGAACATGCGCATTCGTCCTGTTGTTGGGGCCAAGGCAATACCCGGCTGCGGCCCGATTCTCGCCAGGGCAGAGGCCGGCGCGGTCAATCCAGGCTGTGTCAGTCCTCGTCTATCACGGCAGCGTGACAAAACCGAGCCGAGCGTGCGAATGGGATCAGCGGACCGTAAGACCGTCGGGTGGCGCTGCGGTTGCGTGGCCTCCCTCGGGACCCGCACTGGCATCGAGGGCCGGACCGGGACCGCGCATTGTCTCGCCCGTTCCGGTCCTCACCATGCGACCCGCCTGGCCCGAACGCCAAACCCATTGACCACGGCACCAGGATTACCTAGGTTAGTCTGGTCTGGCCAGGAGCCATCGCAATGCATACCGTGAACATGCTGGAAGCCAAATCCAACCTCTCCCGCCTGGTGGAATCCGTCGAATCCGGCGCGCAAACCGAGATCATCATCGCCCGCAACGGCCGCCCAGCGGTGCGTTTGGTGCCCCTCGCGCCCGCCCCCAAGGGCAAGCGCATCGGCATCGCCAAAGGCAAATTCACCGTCCCGGACACGATCGATGCGGATGAAGCCACCATCGCGGCCTTGTTCGCCGGCCAGACCGTATGAGGCTGCTGCTGGATACCCATATCGCTCTCTGGGCCATCGCCGACGACCCCAAACTGTCCGCCAAGGCGCGCGAACTGATCGACGACCCGGCCAACCAGATCGTCATCAGCGCCGCCAGCATCTGGGAAATCACGATCAAGCACGCTCTGGCGCGGGGAGGTCCCAACGATATGCCCATCTCCGGCCCTCAGGCGCTGGGCTACTTCATCAATGCGGGATTTGAGCTGCTGGACATATCGCCGCTCCACGCAGCGTCTGTCGGCACGTTGCCTCCGGTCCACGCGGACCCGTTCGACCGCATCCTGGTTGCCCAGGCGCTGGCAACGCCGCTGCGATTGCTGACCCACGATCCCAGGGTGGCCGCCTACAGCGATACGGTCATCGCTGTCTGACCCGACCGCGATGATACGGGGCGGCAACCCCGGTTCGGGCGACACTGGGACGTCCCAAGCCGATACCTGGCACGCTTCTCCGGCAAGGCAGCCCGCATCGCGTCAGCGCAACACGCCGCCGGTCGCCCCCAAAACTAGGTCCGCTACTTCACAAGCCGAACACGCGGCGACACCACCGAACCACGCCAGTCTCCCGGCGTGGTTCGTTTCGGCGAAAAATCACTCGATCGCATACCGCCAGGGCTTCGCCGGCTGCGCCGCCCCTTCATCGATCGTCCATTGCGGCAGAGACAGCCCCGCCGTGATGTCCGAAAACACCATCCGCACCCGCGTCCCGATCCCAACCGTCTTCACGATCTCGGGCGGCGCCAGTATCCCGTCCGGAGTCGTCAGATTGGCAACGACCCGCAGGGCGTCATACTCGGTGGGCTTGCCTTTCTGTGTGTCCAGATCGACCAGCAACACCATGTATGGCGTCTTGGCCTTGAACGCCGGCTGGATGCCGTGATGCACTTCCTCGTAGGAATGCACCTCACCCTTGCCCTCTACCGGAGTCCAGGTCGCCTTGTCGCTCGAACAGAACGGGCAGGCGGTGGTCGGCGGATAGCGCAGCAAGGAACAATCATCGCATTTCTGCAGATGGAAGTTATGCTCCGAGCAATGCTTGAAATAGGCAAGGTTTTCCCCGTCCAGGTCGTCGATCGACACTGGCATGCCCATGTATTCGGCGCGAATTCCTGACATGATCCGTTCTCCCCTCAGGCGCCGCGCCGCATGACCATGGCCGACGTGGTCATCGGATTGGCCCAACCCAGATTTGCCGTCACCTCGATGTCTTTCACCTGGCGGCAGCCGCCCTCGCGATAGTCATAGGTGTGCTGGCGCTTGCCATGCGCGTCGCATGGGCAGGAATCGTCCACGTCGTGGCGCAACTGACGGACATTCTCGATCACCATGTTCATGCCGTGCGTGTAACCTTCGCACAGATGCCCGCCGGATGTGTTGTTCGGACGACCGCCGCCCAGGCGCGTGATGCCGGACGACACATACTCCCCGCCTTCGCCCTTCTTGCAGAATCCGTAGTCTTCCAACTGTAGCATGGAGGTGAAGGTGAACGCGTCATACGCCCCGGTGGCGTCGATATCCTCGGGACCCACGCCGGCATTCGGCCACAGGATGTTCTTGGCGTAGTAGCCACCGACCCTGTCAATCGGCCCATGCTGATAGTGCATGTCCATCCGAGGCTTCGAGCAACGGCCCACGATGCCGCGGATCAGGGCCGGAGTGTGACGCATGTCCTTGGCGCGGTCCGCCTTGGTGATGATGATGGCGGTGCCGTTGTCGGTTTCCACGCAGCAATCCAGCAGATGCAGCGGCTTGCAGATCATGCGGCTGTTCAGCACGTCATCAACCGTGTAGCGCTTTTTGTAATACGCCTTCGGGTTGTTCGATGCGTGCTCAGAATGCACCACCTTCACCATGGCAACCTGTTCCGGCTTCGTGCCATAGGTGTACATATGCCGCATGAATGTCGGCGAGAACATCTGTCCCGCACTTTGCCACCCATAGGCTCTGCTGTGCAGCATATCGCCGTTGACCGGCGCCGCGGACCGAGCGCCCGTGCCGCCGATGCGGACTTGGGAGAACCCGTTCATCGCCCGGAAAATCGCCACGGTCTTGCACAGACCGGCTTCCATCACGCCGATGGCAATGCCGATCAGGGCCTCGGTGGACGATCCACCACCCATGCAGTCCATGTAGAAATTCAGTCGGGCGCCGATGTCGCCGGCCATGAAGGTCGCCGGCGTGGAGTCGTTGCCCGAGTAGGACAACATCCCGTCGATGTCGGACGCCTTGATTCCGGCATCCGCGATGGCGTTGCGCAGGGCCCAGGTGCCAAGCGCGCGGGTGGTCTTGCCGGAGCCACGGGTAAACGTCGTCTCCCCGACGCCGACAATGGCATATTTATCCCGCAAGTATTTCGCGGTTGTGACGTCCACATCCTCTGGCATGGGCATGGGCGGTCCCTCCTTCCTTGGTCTGACGTTGACTGGGATAGGCTGATGCCAGGAGGCGGCGACGTCAATGGAGAGGGAAGGGCGGGGCTTCCGCCCCGGACCCCGACCAGGGCTCTGCCCTGGACCCGCCAAGGGCGACGGCCCTTGGAACCGGAACATTGGTGCCTTGCAGGATGGGGCCTACCCGGACGCTGAAACGTCCGGGCAGGCTCCATCCTGCAAGGCACCAAAAGAATCGCATTCCAAAGGCCGCGCCTTTGGCGGGGTTCAGGGGTGTAGGGCCGGGCACATCCTTGACACTTCAGATCGGGCACATGGTTGACA
>CALQHT020000100.1 GCA_943330455.2 Nitrosovibrio sp. Nv4
AAGGGCGACGGCCCTTGGAACCGGATAATTGGTGCCTTGAAGGATGGGGCCTACCCGGACGCTGAAACGTCCGGGTAGGCCCCATCCTTCAAGGCACCAAAAGAATCGCATTCCAAAGGCCGTCGCCTTTGGCAGGTCCAGGGCAGAGCCCTGGCGGGGTTCGGGGCGGAGCCCCGCGCTACCTCAATACCCCGGCAGCTCGTTCACGCACACCACCCGCCACCCATCGCTGTTCCGCTCCAACCGGGTCAGCGACAGGTTCTGGATCGACAGATGCAGCGCATGATCCGGGTCGATCGCCAGCGCATGCGCCACCGCCGCACGAATCGTCCCGCCATGGCTCACCGCCACCACGTCCTGCCCCGCATGGGTCCGCGCCAGGCGTTCCAGGGTCTTGCCGGTCCGTTCCACCACCTCCAGCATGCTCTCGCCACCCGGCGGCTTTTCCTGCCCAGCCAGCGGCCAGAACGGGTGCTTCGGCAGCGCCAGCTTGTCCGGCAGTTCGTCGTGAGGCAGGCCATGCCAGTCCCCCAGCGACTGCTCGATCAGGTCGGGCTCCACCGAGGGTTCGACGGGATCGTACCCCGCGGCGAAGATCGCCTCCGCGGTGCGTCGGGTGCGCGACAGGGGCGTCACCTTCCAGGCGGCCGGCCGCGGCAACCGGCGGGCCAATGCCTGGTACATCGGCACCTGGTCCATCAGGGTGGTCTCGCAGAGCGCCACGTCCATGATCCCATACAGGATGGCGCGGGCGTTTTCCTCCACCAGGGCGTGGCGGATCAGCCAGAAGCGGGTTTCGCTCATTCACCGATACTCAGAAGGGCGCCACGGATGCGGGCCTGTTGAAACTGACGGGAGAACAGCCAGATGGCGCCGCCCATCCACAAAGCGTTCAGCACCAGCGCCAGGACCAGATGGTCCCAACGCACCGTGCCGTCCAGCAGAATGGCGCGCATCCCCTCGAACACATGCGTTGACGGCAGGCACAGCGACACCCACTGCACCGCCACCGGCAGCACCGAGACCGGGTAGAACACCGCGGAGAACGGCGCCAATCCGAACAGCACCCCCCAGGCGAGCGGTTCCGCCCCCGCGCCATGGCGCAGGATCAGGGACACGACTCCCAGCGCCACCCACCAGCCCATGATCATCAGATTGGCGAAGAACAGCACCAGTTGCGGCCCCAGGGCGAGCAGGTTGTACTCATACAGCACCCATGCCAGCACGATGGCGGGCACGACGCCGAGAGCCATCCGGATCACCGACATGGCGATGAGGGCAACGATCATTTCCCAGGGCCGCAGTGGGCTGACGAAGACGTGGCCGAGATTGCGCGACCACATTTCCTCCAGGAAGCTGATCGACATGCCCATCTGGCTGCGCAGCGTCACTTCCCACAGCAGCACGCCGCCGATCAGAGCGGCGCCGGTCAGGGCGGCGGCGCTGCCCATGCGTTGCGCCAGGAAGGTGGCGGTAAAGCCCCAGATGCACATTTGCAGCACCGGCCAATAAGCCAATTCCAGCAGCCTCGGCCAGGAGCTGCGATACAGCGCCAGATGCCGGTACATCAGGCCCCAGATGCGACGCAGCGACGGGTTCATGCCGGGACTCCATGGCCTCGGCCGCGCGCGATGTCCAGGAACACGTCCTCCAGATCGTCGCGCTTATAGCGTGTCAGCAGATCGGCCGGGCTGCCCTGATCGACGATGCGGCCCTGTTTCAGCATCAGCACTTGATCGCAGAGCCGCTCGACCTCCGCCATGTTGTGGCTGGCGAGCAGGATGGCGCAGCCGGTTTCGTCTCGGTAACGCTCCAGCCAGGTGCGGACCCAGTCTCCGGTATCGGGGTCCAGGCTGGCGGTGGGCTCATCCAGCAGCAGCAGTTCGGGCTTGTTGATAAGGGCCTTGGCGAGGGCGACGCGGGTTTTCTGACCGGCCGACAAATTCCCGGCCGGACGATCCAGCAGGGCGGTCAGGTCCAGTTCCTCGGCCAGGCGGGCGATCCGGGCTTCGATGTCCGGCACGTTATAGAGATGGCCGTAGACCCGCAGATTTTCGGCCACCGACAGGCGATGCGGCAGGGACACGTAGGGGGAGGAGAAATTCATCCGCGCCAGGGCGGCGAACCGATCGCGCGCCATGTCGTGGCCCAGCACCTGGATGGCGCCGGAGGTCGGGACCAACAGCCCCAGCAGCATGGCGATGGTCGTGGTCTTGCCGGCCCCGTTGCCGCCGAGCAGGCCGACGGTGGCGCCGGTGGAGACGGTGAAATCGATGTTGTCCACCGCCAGCACGTCGCCATAGCGTTTGACGAGATTGGTAACCCGTATCACATCCATGCTGTGCCATTAGGGGTTGGCTGGGCGAACGCCAAGATGGGTGTGCCTCGATGGGGTGGTTTGCCGTCCGATTGGGTGGAAACCGGACCCGGCACGGTTTCGGGCGCAAAGGCCGCTTTGTGCCCGCCGGAGGGAGAATCGGGCACGAACCGAGGCGCACTTGCTGCTTGGGTGCAATACCAACGGCTCTGGCCACTGACCGATGCATCGCCGCCGCTCGCACCGCCCCACTTACCGTCATTGCCGGGCTTGACCCGGCAACCCACGCTTCAACGGCGGAGAGCGGGCTGCGGGGTCAATCCCGGCAATGACGGTGAGGAAGCGGCTACGGGTTATTGGCTAGGTCGGTTGGTAAAAGACGACGCACACCAATAACCGTCCCACATGGTGCGAGACCAAGTCTCTCCGCGTCGCGGTCAGGCCAGCGACGCTCTTTCCAAAGCCCGCTCCCGTCACCGGTTCCGCATCTTCGGGTCCAACGTATCGCGCATCGCGTCGCCAAACAGGTTCACCCCAAGCACCGACAGCATGATCGCCAGCCCCGGGAAAATCGCGATCCAAGGGGCGGTGGATGCGTATTCCTCGGCACCGCCCTGCAACATCAGTCCCCAGGCCGGCACCGGCTCCTGCACGCCCAGGCCCAGATAGGACAATGACGCTTCCGCCAGCACCGCCTGGCCCACCGAAGCCGTGATCATGATCAGGAAGGGCGCCATCACGTTCGGCACCATATGCCGCAGAATGATCCGCGAGTGACTGAACCCACAGGCTCGGGCAGCGTCCACATAAGGGATTTCCCGAATCGCCAGCGCGGACGATCGCACCACGCGCGCGCAGCGTGGGATCAGCGGGATGGTGATCGCGATAATCACGTTCTGCACGCCGGTCCCGAAGATCGACACCACGGCCAAAGCCAGGATGATCAGCGGGAACGCCATCACGATATCGAAGATGCGTTGCATCACCAGATCGATCAGCCCACCGAAATAGGCACTTCCCACCCCCAGCACCAAACCGATCACGCCGCCGACGAGCGCCGAACTCAGACCGACGATCATCGCGGTCCGCGCGCCATAGATCAGTCGAGACAACAAATCCCGCCCAAACTGATCCGTCCCCAACAAATGTGCCCAGCTCGGCGCTTCCGTCATCGCGGAGAAATCATTGGCGGTCGGATTGTACGGTGCGATCAGTTCCGCCATCGAACCCGTCACCGCCATCACGATCACCAGGGCCAGGCCGAACGTGCCCAGCGGCTCCCGCCGCACAAAGCGAAGGCAACGCATCCAAACCGTGGGGCGCAGCGCCAGCGAGGCATCGACAGCCGCCGGCAAACCCATGGTGGGAACAGTGGTCGACATCGCGTTACCCCCAGATCAACTGTAGCGGCTCAACTGTAGCGGCTCAACTGTAGCGGATGCGCGGGTCAAGCCACGCGTAGAGCAGATCGACCACAAGATTGCAGAACACGAAGACCACGACGGTCATCATCACCAAAGCCTGGGTCAAGGTGTAGTCCTGGTTCTGCACCGCCTGAACGAACAGCCGCCCGACTCCATTCAGGTTGAACACCTGCTCGGTGACGACCAGGCCGCCGATCAGGAACGCGAACTCGATGCCGATCAGGGTCACCACCGGCAACATCGCGTTCTTCAGCGCGTGACGGTTGATGATCAGCTTGTGGATCAGCCCCTTGGCGCGGGCGGTGCGGATGTAATCCTCTCGCATCACTTCCAGCATCGTGGACCGCGTCATCCGCATGGTGATCGCGGAGTAGCGGTAGCCGATGGTGATGGCCGGCAGCAGCACCATGCTCAGGTTGCGGATCGGATCCTCGAAGAACGGCACGTAGTCGATGGGTGGCATCCAGGCCGCCCCCAGAAAGAAGCTGGTCAGGTCAAGAACGATCAGCAGAGAGATGATGCCCAGCCAGAACGACGGCGTGGCGATGCCGCCGATGGCAAATACGCGGACGAACACGTCGAGCCAACTGTTCTGACGAAGCGCGGAGAGCGTGCCGAGCGGAATGGCGATGACGGTGGCGAGGACGGAACCGAGGAGGGCGATTTCCAGGGAGACCGGCAAGCGCGCCCAGATTTCGGTGGTGACCGGCTTGCCGGACCACATGGACGTGCCGAAGTCGAACCGGACGATGCCCCACATGAAGTCGAAGAACTGCACCCAGATCGGCCGATTCATGCCGAGTTCCTGGTGGCACAACGCCACCGCCTTGGGATCGAAGGTGCCGCCGCTCGATCCCAGGCGGATGACGCACACATCGCCCGGGATCAGCCGCATCAACAGGAACACGAGCGCCGCCGCCCCGATCAGGGTCGGGATGACCAGCAAGACTCGCTTGATGATGTATAGATACATGCGCCCCGCCCTGTATCGGCGTTACTTGTCCAGCCAGATATTGGCCAGATCCTGGTTCAGGTAATGGCTCGGAGAGATCTTCCAGCCCTTGACGTAGGACCGCATCGGCACCTGACGGTACCAGAATGTGACCATGAGCTGATGTGCTTCGTCGTTGATCCGCTTCTCCAACTGGCGCATCAGCACGCGGGCTTTCGTCATGTCGGTCTCGGGCACCAACTTGCTGTAGATTTCGATCATGGTGGGATCGAGGAAGCCCGCGAAATTCTCCTGGTTCACGTTGTACGGCATCCAGCGATTCACGTCGGCGATCGGGTTCACGATGTTCTGGCAATTCGCTTCCAGCGCCACTGTGAAGTTGCCGCTGCGCATGGCGTCCAACCAGGGGCCGGTCGGGACCACTTTCTGAGTGGCCTTGACGCCGATCTTGCTCCACTCATCCAGGATCCAGGTGCCGACGATCAGGTAGGGTTGGTCGACGTTGCGGTTCAGCAGATCGAAGGTCAGGTTTTCCTGGCCGGCTTCCTTCAGCAGACGGCGGGCTTCGGCGCGGGATTTTTCGATGTCCGGCCAGTAGCCCGCCAGTTGTTCCAGCTCCTCCTTCGTCGCGGCGAGGGGAGAACCGGGGAACACGATGCTGCCCACGGTCTTGACGACGGCGATCTTGGACAGCGCCTGCGCGCCCTTCCATTGGTCGATCGCCAGGAACAGGGCCTTGCGAACGCGCACGTCGTCGAACGGCTTGACCTTGTGGTTGGGGGTCAGGACGTTGCCGCAATTCCAGTCGCTGCTCTGGGTGACGACCTTATCGCCCAGTTCCTTGTTCAACTGCTCCACCGCGGCTGGCGGCATGGAGCGGAACTCCATCGCCGCGCGGTCGGCGCGGATCGCTTCCACCCGGACCGACTGCTTGGGCGCGAAGATCGCGGTGAAGCCGTCCAGATAGGGCTGCCCCGGCCAGTAGTAATCCGGGTTGCGCACGCCCTTGACGGATTGTCCGATGGTGAACGTGTCGAGCTTGAACGGGCCGGAGCCGAGAATGTTTTTCTCGTACCAGTGCATATCCTGCTCAAGCCGCTTCTTCGAGTAGATGAAGTTCCAGGGGTCGGCCAGCGACGGCAGGAACGACATCGTCTTGAATTTCAGCTTGAAGACGATGGTTTCGTCATCCGGCGAGGTGACCGATTCCACCATGCCGAAACTGGCGTGGCGCGCACTGGCCACACCGGCCGGCGGGCTGACGATCTTCTGCCAGCTCGCCAGCACGTCTTTCGCGCTCAGCGGCTCCCCATCGTGGAACTTGACGCCCTGGCGGATCTTGAAGACCCAGGTCAGCTCGTCGGCGGACGGCTTGGGCATCTCCGTGCATAGATCGCACGTGAAATCGGTGGTGGAGGACGGGTTCTCAGGGTTGACCCGGATCAGCACGCTGTAGAACGGCGCCGTCGCATGCAGCACGGCGTAGGTGGTTTCCCGATGGCCATCCAGGCTGGGTCCACCATCCGCCGCGATCATATAGGTCAAATGGCCGCCGCGCTTGGGCGTCTGAGCCTCGGCCGCTTGCGGCAACAGCCAAGCCGTCAGGCCGAGACATGCCGCCAGAAGTGCTTTTCGCATAAAGTCGTCCTCCCTGTTTCCGTATCCATTCCTGTTTCGGACGCGGTTTTGTTGGCGCATATTCCGTCATCCGCCGCGCGGTTCGGCCATTCGTTGGCGTTGCCGCCCCCCATCGTCATTGCCGGGCTTGACCCGGCAACCCGCGCTTCAACGCCGCGGGGTGGGCTGCCGGGTCAAGCCCGGCAATGACGATGGGGGGACGCTACCAATCAATGGTTCGGGCGATCGTGCTATTTGTCGATCCAAATCGTCGCGAGGTCCTGGTTCACATAGTGGCTGGGGCCGATCTTCCATCCCTTCATGTAGGACCGGGCCGGCAGGATCCGCTCCCACCACGGGGTCATGATGGCGTGGGCTTCGGTCACCAGGGAATGGATCTCGAACGCGCGCACTTTCTCCCGCTGCTTCGCCGGATCGGGTTCCTGCAACGCGGCCTCATACAAAGCGATCGCCTTGTCGTCCTCGTAGTTGCCGAAGTTCTCGGGATAGGCGGTCTTCGGCAGGAACTTGGCGATATCCAGCAGCGGGTTCACCAACCCCTGGCAGTTGAACTCCACGGTCACGTCGAAATTGCTGGAGCGAAGAGCGTCGAAAAACGGCCCGGTCGGCAGCACCCGTTGGGTGACCTGCAAGCCGATCTTGCTCCATTCGTCGATCGCCCAGGTGGCGATGTATTTGTAGGGCTGGTCTATGTTGCGGTTGAGCAGTTCGAACTTCAGACCCTCGGCGCCGGCTTCCTTCAGCAAACGCTTTGCCTCGGCGCGGGATTTTTCGACATCCGGCCAAAACCCGATCATCTCGTGCAACTCGGCCTGCGTGGCGGCCAGCGGCGAGCCTGGGAACACGACCCCGCCAACCGTGCGGACATTGGCGATCTTGGACAGCGCGGCGGCGCCCTTCCACTGGTCGATGGCCAGCGCCAGAGCGCGGCGGACCCGCACATCGTCGAACGGCTTGCGCTTGTGGTTGGGCGTCAGCAGGTTCACGCAGTTCCAGGGATTGGTCTGCACCGTGATCCGGTCGCCCAGTTCCTTCACCAACTGGTCGCGAGAGGACGGTGGCATCCCACGGAACTCGGTCGCCGCGCGATCGGCGCGGATGGCATCGATCCGCAACGCCTGAGCGGCGGCGAAGATGGCGACGAACCCGTCCAGATAGGGCTGGCCCTTGTGGTAGTAGTCGGGGTTGCGCTGGCCCTTCACGGACTGGCCGGTCTGGAGTTCCACAAAGCGGAACGGGCCGCTGCCCATCACATTGCGCTCATACCAGTGCGGATCGCGCTCCAGGATGTCCTTCTTGTAGATGTAGGCGAACGGGTCGGCCAGCGCCGGCAGGAACGCGCCGGTGGCATATTTCAGCTTTATCACGACGGTCCGGTCGTCTGGCGCCGCGACGGATTCGATCATGGTGAAATAGGCTTCCCGCGCGCTGAGAATGCCCTTTGGCGGATGCGCCAGCCGCTGCCAGGACGCGGCCACGTCCTGCGCGGTCAGGATCGAGCCGTCGTGCCACTTGACCCCATCCCGGATGGTGAATGTCCAGGTCTTGCCGCCATCCGTCGGCGTCGGCATCTCCGTGCACAGGTCGCACACGAAATCGCTGGGCGAGTTCGGATTGAGCGGATTGATCCGGATCAGCACGCTGTAAAACGGCGCGGTCGCATGCACGGTGGCGAACGTGGTCTCGCGATGGCCATCCAGGCTGGGCGGCGCATCGGCGGGGATCATATAGGTCAGCACACCGCCCGACTTCGGCGTGTCCGCCGCCACGGCGCCGAATGCCAGGCAGGCTCCCAGGGCCGTCGCCATTCCCACACGCCCGATTTTCATAGACCTACCATCCAATAATCGTCCTTCGCCGGTCAGCCGGTGATCTTCACTTCGCTGCACGCCACCATATGGCCCGGCGCGATCTCCCGCGGTTGCGGCGCTTCCTTTGAGCAGCGGTCCACCGCCATCGGACACCGCGGATGAAACACACATCCCGACGGCGGATTCATCGGGCTCGGTACTTCCCCCTTCACGGGTCGAAACTCGCGGCCCTGCTCCACATCGGGGTCCGGAACCGGCACGGCGGCCAGCAAGGCCCGCGTGTAGGGGTGCTGAGGATTGTCGAACAGCGTGTCGCTGTCGGCCATCTCGACGATATGGCCCAGATACATCACCGCCACCCGCTGACACAGATGGCGGACGACCGAGAGGTCATGGGCGATAAACAGGTAGGTCAGCCCGAATTTCTCGCGGAGGTCTTCCAGCAGGTTGACCACCTGCGCCTGGATCGACACGTCCAGCGCCGAGACCGGTTCGTCGCAAACGATGAACTCCGGGTTCATCGCCAGGGCGCGGGCGATGCCGACACGCTGACGCTGGCCGCCGGACATTTCATGCGGGTAGCGATCGGCGAAGCCGGCATTCAGCCCGCAGATCGTGAGCAGTTCGTGCACCCGCTCCATCCGCTTCGTGGCATTCGGCTCGATGCCATGGACGAACATCGGTTCGGCAATGATCTGCCCGATCGTCATGCGGGGATTCAGAGAGCTGTAGGGGTCCTGGAAGATCACCTGGATGCGCTGGCGGAGCGCCTGCAACTGCTTGCCACCCAGGCTGGCGATGTCGACTCCGTCGAAGATGATCTGCCCGGCGGTGGGTTTTTCCAGCCGCAATACGCAGCGCCCGGTGGTGGTCTTGCCGCAGCCGCTTTCGCCGACCAGGCCCAGGGTTTCGCCTCGGCGGACGGTGAAGTCGATGCCGTCCACGGCCTTGACGTCGCCGACCTTGCGGCCGAGCAGGCCCTCGGAGACGGGGAAGTGCATGCGGAGGCCGCGCACTTCGAGGAGCGGGGAGGCGGGGGAGGCGGCGTTCATGCCGGTGCTCCGGCCAGTGCGGCCTCGTTGGTCCCGGTCAGGGAGGCAAGTTCGTCGGCGCGGAAACAGGCGGCGGATTGGCCTGGGTTGCTGGTCGCTTCCAGTCTGGGGCGGGATGCGGCGCAGGCGGCAATGGCGAACCGGCAGCGCGGCCGGAACGAACACCCGGCATCCAGGCGGGTCAGGTCGGGCGGCTGGCCCTCCACCGGGTCCAGGCGCGCCTGGCGCGGCCGATCCAGCCGAGGCACCGAGCGGAGCAGGGCGATCGTGTAGGGGTGGCGCGGTGTGTGATAGATGGCGCGCGCCGGTCCGGACTCGACGATGCGACCCGCATACATGACGTTCACGCGATTGGCATAGCGCGCGACGACACCCAGGTTGTGGGTGATGATGATCAGCGCGATGCCCAACCGGTGGGTCAGGTCTTTCATCAGCTCCAGGATCTGGGCCTGGATGGTGACGTCCAGCGCGGTCGTCGGCTCATCGGCGATGATCAGCTTGGGATCGCAGGCCAGCGCGATGGCGATCATGATCCGCTGGCGCATGCCGCCGGACAGTTGATGCGGGTATTGCTTCAGGCGGCGGATCGGATCGGCAATGCCGACCAGCCCCACCAGTTCCACGGCGCGTTTCTGAGCCGTGGCGCGATCGACGCCACGGTGCTGTTCCAAGGTTTCGGTGATCTGGCGCCCGATGGTCAGCACCGGGTTCAGGGAGGTCATCGGCTCCTGGAACACCATGCCGATTTCGCTGCCGCGCACCTGGCGCATCTGCTCCTCGGTCAGGGTCATCAGGTCGCGTCCGCCAAACAGGACGGTGCCTTGGGTGATGCGTCCGGGCGGGTCGGGGATCAGCCGCAGGATGGACAGGGCTCCGACGGATTTGCCCGAGCCGCTTTCGCCGACGATGGCCACGGTTTCGCCCGCGTTGACGGAGTAGGTGATCCCGTCAACGGCGTGGATTGTACCCGCACCGGTCCTAAACTCGGTGTGCAGGTTCTGGATTTCTAGCAGTGCCGGCAAGTGGCCTGTCCCTGAACATTCTACCCGTGTGAAGCCCGATAGTCTTTGTGATTGCCATCCTCGTACCGGACGCGCGGTCCCGCTGTCAACGATATCGGCCGCCGGCTCCGCGGTGCCGATGTAATTGATAAATGACGCGGCTCGCGGTCTTGACCGCGCGCGATTCCTGTCGAAACCATGGCTACAACCAGTGGAGAAACGCCCATGCCCAGCACGCCAGTCAGTTTCTACAGTGAGGGTGTTCGCCTGTCGGGCGACCTGTTCCTGCCCGACGATCTGCGACCGGGGGAGAAGCGGGCCGGCATCGTGCTGTGCCACGGCTACACGGGCGTGCGGAACCTGTATCTGCCCGACAATGCTCGCGTGTTGAACGAGGCCGGCTATGTCGTGCTGACCTTCGACTACAAGGGCTGGGGCGACAGCGACGGGCCGAAGAATCGCCTGTCTCCCTATGGGCGGGTCATCGATTCACAGGCGGCGCTGACCTTCCTGGGCGCTCAGAGCACGGTCGATCCGGATCGGCTGGGCATTTACGGCACCAGCTATGGCGGCGCGACGGTCGTCTGGACCGCGGCGGTGGACCAGCGGGTGAAGGCCGTGGTCTCGGTGGTTGGCATCGGTCATGGCAAGCGCTGGATGCGCAGCGTCCGCCGACCGGACGAATTCGCGGATCTGTTGGAGCGGTCCGCCGCCGATCGGGTCCGCCGCGTCATGACCGGGCAGTCGGAGTTCGTGGACCGTAGTTCCATCCTGCTGCCGGATCGCCAATCCGCGGACCTTGCCGCCGCTGCTCGTCGTGGCAATCCGGGTGCGGTCAGTGAAATTCCGATGGAATTTATAGACGATACCCTGGAGTTCCATCCTGAATGGGTGGTGGACAAGATCGCGCCGCGTCCGGTGCTGTTCATCACCACGGATGACGACCGTTTGGTGCCTCAGGACGAAAGCGAGGCTTTGTATGCGAAGGCGGGTGAGCCCAAGAAACTGGTCGTGCTGAAGAAATGGGGCCACTACGAGGTGTATGCCGGCGACGCGTTCGATCAGGTGATGGAACCGACGCTGGCGTGGTACCGGCTGTATTTGCCGGCCCGGTAGGGGCGCCGGTTACCGTATTCGCACATCGCGGCGGTGGAGAAAATTCTCCCCCTCCCCTTGCGGGAGGGGGTTGGGGGGGAGGGGTTTTCACGCAGTGTCCGTGCCAAATTACCCCTCCCCCCAACCCCCTCCCGCAAGGGGAGGGGGAGAATTTTCTCTCGTCCGCACCTCATTCTGAGATGTGTGTATCCCTTCGCAGCGCCGGTCGGCGCTCTCCGCCCGGCTACATCATCCGTTCATGCGGTTCCAGCACATACCGTGCTGGTTCGCCCGCCAGCACCCGATGGACATTGACCACCGCTCGGCGCAACGCCGCCGCGCTGGTTCCCGGCACGGATGCCGAATTATGCGGCGACCCGATCACATTCGGCAGGCTCAGGAACGGGTGATCCATCCTGAAATGGCCGTGACGGACCGGCTCGATCCACCACGCGTCGATGCAGGCGACGAAATTAGGGTGCGCTTGCAAATGCGCGAACAGGGCCGCCTCGTCGATGACCTCGCCGCGGGCCAGGTTCACCAGGATCGCATCCTCCTTCATCAGGCCCAGTTCACGCGCCCCCAGCAGCCCCAGCGTTTGAGGCGTCAGCGGCGTGCTGATCACCAGCACGTCCGACACTGCTAGCAATTCGTCCAGTTGGTCGATGGAGCCGATCCAGTCGGTCGGTTCCTCGCTGGCGCCGCGGCGGTTGATGGCGTGGACGCGCATGCCGATCGCGCGCATCAACCGAGCGGTTGCCTCGCCGATGCCGCCGAAGCCGAGGATGCCGCAGACCCGCCCTGACAGGGAGCGGTTGCGCTTGTGCTGGTTGAACTCGCCACGGGTCAGCGCGTTGTGCTCGACCAGCAGACGCTTCGCCGCCGCCAGGGCCATGGCCAGCGCATGCTCCGCCATCGGTCCGGCATAGGCGCCGCCATTGCTGGCGACCGGCAGGGCAGGGGGCAGGGACTTTGTCGGCACGAAGTCGATACCCGCGTTCACGAACTGGATCAGCCGTGCGTCGCCGATCAGGCCCGGTTCCTCGCCGCGCAGTTCCTTGGCGGTGTTGCGAGCCAGGAGGACGGTCGCGTCCCGCAATGCCGCCGCCCGCCCCGCGTCGTCGAGGTCGGCCAGATAGACCGGCTCCGCCGAACCGGCCAAGGCATCCACCAGCACCGCCCGATCGCCCGGGTTCATGGGATAGGTCACGACGATCGTAGGCATGGCGGTTAACTCCTCAGAACCAGCCCGCCTTGTTTACCTCATTGCGCAACGCCCGTCCCGCGGCGAAAGAGCGACAATTGTCGACCATGATCTGGAAGCGCCGGTCGTTCAGATAGGGGCCGTAGCCCGCCATGTGCGGCGTCATCAGCACGTTCGGCATCGTCCACAGAGGATGGTCCGCCGGCAAAGGCTCCTGCTCATAGACGTCCAGCGCGGCGCCGGCGATCGTGCCGGTGTTCAGAGCCTCCACCAAATGGTCCAGCTTCGTGGTCATGCCGCGGCCGATATTGATAAAGAAGGCCGATTTCTTCATTTTCGCGAAACGATCGCGGTTGAAAAAGCCTTCCGTGGCCGGTGTGTGCGGGACCGTCAGGATCACGAAATCGGCGCGTGGCAGCAGGGTATCCAACGCTTCCGGCGGATGCATCTCGCTCACCCCCGCGGGCGCCGATGCTCGGCGTGCATCGGTGGCGAGGACGGTGACCCCGAACGCGGCAAGCAGGCGAGCGGTTTCGGCGCCGATGCCGCCGACGCCGACGATCAGCGCGGTGGCTTCCGGGAGGTGCACAACCCCCAGGTCCTCGCTGGGTTTTTTCCATTCGCGGCGCAACTGCTGCGGGATGTAGACGTGCAGGCCGCGCGCGAAGGCCAGCACGAAGGACAGGATATGCGCGCTGATATGATCGTTGAAGATTTCCCGGAAATTGGTCACCGCCAGGGGATGGGCGATCAGTTCCGGATAGTAGTAACCTGCGGCCGGAGCGGCCTGGGGCGCCTGTAACCAACGCAGGCGGGTCGCCTTCGCCAGCAGGTCGGCGTCGAGCCAGCCGAACGCGGCCTCGGCATCGACGATTTCGCGCGCGGCGGTTTCGGCGTCCTCGGCCACGACGACGCGGGCTTCGGGGACTTCGGCGGCCAGGCGCGCGCCCCAGTCTCGGGTCGTGGCGGTCTGTGGCGGCAGCATGACGAACTTGAAGGAGTTGGCACCGGACATGGCATTCGGTCCTTTGGGTGGTTGGGAGGTGTGGGGGCGTGCCAAGATTTCCGCGAACGGAGATAATTCTCCCCCTCCCCTTGTGGGAGGGGGTTGGGGGGAGGGGTGATACCCAAAGGTATTGCGGGATTACCCCTCCCCCCGCCCCCTCCCGCAAGGGGAGGGGGAGAAGTTTCTCCGTCCGTGTGTCGGCGCCCTCAGTTACGGAAGCGCGGAATCACCGTCTCGCACATCATCCGCAGCGAGTTATTCACCTGGCCATGCGGGATCTGCATCCCGCAATTCATCTCCGCCAGGATGCCTGACAGGCCCAGCTCCTGCTGCAACTGGCCGAGCCGGTCGGTGACCATGGCGGGGGTGCCGACGATGATCTTGCTGCGCAGGACTTCGTCGTAGTCGATATTCATCAGCCGCTGGCCGCGTTCGGCGCGGTTTTCGATCGCGCGGGCACCTTCCTGGTTGGCGGATTGCTCGATCCGCTCCCCGAGATAGCGGTAGAAATCCATGACGCTCTCGCGGGGTTCCTCGCGCGCCTGGGCCTCGGTCTCGGCGACATACACCGGCACGCGCAGATAGACCTTGCCGTTGCCTGGATGGCCGGCGGCGGCCCAGGCTTCGCGGTAGACGCGCAGGTTCGGCACCAGTTCGGTCAGATCGCCCAACCTTGTGGCGACGAAGATCGGATAACCCTCCCGGCCCGTCTGCTCGAACGTGTCAGGGCTGTTCACCGCGATCCGCAACTCGGGATACGGCGCCTGGAAGGGCTTCGGCACCAGGCAGATATCCTCGAAATGGTAGAACTGCCCGTCGAAGGAGAACCGGTCCTGGGTCCAGGCGCGCCGGAGGATTTCCAGCACCTCCGCAAACCGCTCCCGGCTTTCGGCGTAGGAAATCCCATAGGCCTGGTAGGTGCGAGGGAAGCCGCTGCGCCCGACGCCAAAGATCAGCCGGCCATGGCTGATGTGATCGACAGTGGCCGCTTCCTCGGCGATGCGCAGGGGATGACACAGCGGCAGAACCTGCACCGCGATGCCGATCTTCATGCGCTTGGTGCGGGTAGCGATGGCGCTGGCGATACTCAACGGCGCGGCCAGGACCGAGCGTTCGGGTGCGGTGTGCAACTCCGCCAGCCACATCACGTCCAACCCGGCCGTCTCCGCCGCGTCCACAAGTTCAAATGACTCGGTGAATGCGTTCGCTTCGCTCTGACCAACCCGGCGCTGAAATTCGTGGAACATGCCGAATTCCATCTCGCGTCTCCCCTGTTATGGGGCAAGCGTTGATCCGATTGCGGCTGTCCGCAAGCCCTATTCGCGGCGCCTATTCTTTCGCCGGGTCCGAGCCGCCATCCGCGGGCAGCGGCGCGACCGGCAGCCGGATCGCTGCGCGGGAACCGGCGCCCGCGTCCGTCTCAAAATGCAGATCGCCGCCATGGGCCCGGATGATCTTGTAGGCCAGAGGCAGTCCCAACCCGATCCCGCGCAATTGGACGCCATCGGCCGAAAGCGCCTCAAACGGGATCTGAAACCGAGCGATATCGTCGGGACTCATGCCGTTGCCGCTATCGGCGATGCCGATCTCCAGCCAGTCCTTATCCGCCTGAGCTGCGGTAATCCGAACGGCGCCGCCATTGCTCGTCAGGGTGATGGCATTGCCGATAAGAGCGGACAGCGCCTTCCACAGGCGCGGTCGATCGCCCAGAATGGGCGGGAGCACCGGGGGCAGTTCGGCTTCCAACCTGACCCCGACCTTCGTCGCGTCCGCCGCCAAATTGCGCGTCAGCGATTGGATCAGGGCGCGCACATTCACCCACTGGCGGTTCAGATCCATCTGGCCCGCGTCGGCACGGGCAAATTCCAGCACCTCGTCGATCTGAGCCAGCAGGCCCGTCCCGCTTTGCATGATCGTCTGGGCGTACTCGGCGTATTCAGGGGCGCCGATCGGGCCGTGAATCTCCTCCGCCATCAAATGCGCGAAGTTGATCACCGCATTCAACGGCGTCCTCAAATCATGACTAACCGCCGCCAAAAACTGCGATTTCGCTCGGCTTGCCTGCTCTGCCGCTTCCTGCGCGAGACGGAGGTCTTCCTGCATCCGCTTCTGGTCGGTGATTTCCACCCGCAGCGCCACGCGGTTGCCCGCGGGGGTGCGCTGCACGCGGATCATGTACCATCGGTTGGTCCGAGGGTCCCGAACCTCTCGCGGCGGCGCTTCGGGTTCGTCGAATTCCCGGATGCGGGCGGCGGTGAAGGCGCTGGGGTCCGTCACGGCTCGGGGGTCCACGACGGTGCCTGCCTGTAATGAGAGGCCCAACACCTCCTCATAGCGCAGTCCGCGCAGGTCCGTGTCGGACGGCAGGTGCGGGAAGAACGTGTGATAGGCCCGGTTCGCCAGCACAAACAGCCGATCCGGGTCATACACAACGACGGTGCCGTCGATCGCGTCCAGGGTTTCCCGAAGGATAGCGTTTTCCCGTCGCAGGGCAGTGATTTCGTCAGCTTTGTCGCCCTGTCCCATGCAAACGCTCACCTCTTTCCACGACGGCGTTCAGAACCGCGGCGGCCGAACCCTGGCGCGTGGAATGAAACACCGCGTCGAAGCGCCGGTGTTCCTGTCCGGTGGTGTCTTTCGCCGGAGGCGCGGCTTCGATCTGCTCAGAATTGCGGATACTTAACCACAATTCCAATCGTCGGTCTCAAGGGCATGAACCAAAGTTGCGTGATCGAATACACGCCCCACAGTCATTGCCGGGCTTGACCCGGCAACCCGCGCTTCGACGACAGGGAACGGGTTGCCGGATCAAGTCCTGCAATGACGGTGAGGTATGCACCCGAGTACGCAACTTTGGTTCCCACCCGTCTCATGGAATTCGGATCACAACTTTGCCGACATGGGCCTGGCTGGTCAAATACCGGTAGGCCTCCCGGGCTTCCGCGAAGGGGAACACTCGGTCGATCACCGGGCGGATTGTGTGCAGGGTGATGGCCTGGTTCATCGCCTCGAACATCTGGCGCGACCCAACATAGATCCCGCGCAGGATGACGTTACGGCGCAGCACTGGGGTGGGGTTGATCTCACCGCCGGTCAGCACGCCGATCAGATGCACCTGACCGCCCATCCGAGTTGCCTCGACCGAGCGGGGAAGGGTGCCGGCGCCGCCCACTTCCACGACATGATCCACGCCGCGCCCGCCGGTCAGGCGCAAAACCTCGGTCTGCCATTCCGGGTGCTGCTTGTAGTTCACCCCGTCCGATGCGCCGAGGGCGCGTGCCTGGGCCAGCTTCGTGTCGGAGGAGGATGTGGCGATCACCCGTGCCCCCGCCGCATGGGCGAACTGCAGCGCGAACATCGACACGCCGCCGGTGCCGAGCACGAGGACGGTTTCGCCGGAGCGGAGGGATTTGCCGGCATAGAGAGCGTTCCACGCGGTCACGCCGGCGCAGGGCAGGGTGGCGCCTTCCTCGTAGGACAGGTGGTCCGGCAGGCGCACGACGCCATGCTGGTCGAACAGGACATACTCGGCCAGCACGCCGTCGATCGAGCCGCCGCGCGAGCTGTCCACGTGATAGGGCTCAATATCGCCGCCGAGCCAATCCTGCATGAACAATCCGGCGACCCGATCGCCGATTTTGACGCGGGAGACGTCGGGGCCGGTTTCCACGACCTCCCCGGCGCCATCGGACAGCGGGATCAGGTTGGTCGGGATCGGGCCGCGCGCCGGGCTGCCTTTGGCGACGTTCAGGTCGCGGTAGTTCAGTGAGGCCGCGTGCATGCGGACCAGGATCTGACCGCGGCCGGGCCGGGGCATTTCGCCTTCGCGCAGTTCCAGGGTGTCGATGCCCGCGGCCTTGGGGAAGCAATAGAGTTTCATGGGCGGTGCTCCATTAGAACGTGATCACGCTGAGGGGGGCGGTGCAGCGAGTGAAACACGCGACAAAACAAGGCAGTAGAGCGGTTGTCTGATTCCGGTCATGGGGAAACCGCTCTGGTGGTCCGTGTCGTTGATAAGGTCGGGCTATACCATCGACCGATGCACCGCCCTCACCGCCCTCACCGCCCCCACCGTCATTGCCGGGCTTGACCCGGCAACCTGCTCCCGCCGTTGAAGCGCGGGTTGCCGGGTCAAGCCCGGCAATGACGGTGAGGGGGCGCTATCGGTCAATGCAGAGCCGTTGGTATCACCCGGCATTATCTACGACCCGACGCACTAATAGCCACGCGCGATATCGAAGCGGTTCGGCAGATCCTTGCCGTCGCGATAGGCGCGGAGATTGGCCAGGAAAATGTCCAGGCTGTACGGGTTGTAGGTGGCGGGATCGTCGGCCGAAGTATGCGGGCTGACGATCAGGTTGGGCGTGGTCCATAGCCTGTGGCCGTCGGGAATCGGCTCTGGCGTGAAGACGTCCAGCACCGCGCCGGACAGATGACCGGTATCGAGCAGGTCACAGAGCGCATCCTGATCGGCCAGCTCGCCGCGGCCCATGTTGACGATGCCCGCGCCAGCCGGCAGCAGGCCAAGACGGCGCCGATCCATCAGGCCTCGTGTGGCCGCGGTCAGCGGGCAGGCGAGCACCAGGAACTCGGTTTCCGGCAGAACGGCATCGAGTTGGCCGGTATCGATGACCCGCGCGCAGTCGGGATGCGGGGCCGGATTCGCGCGCACGCCTGTCACCGTCATGCCGAAATGGGCGGCCTGATGGGCGATGGCGCCGCCCAGGGTGCCCAGGCCCACCACGGTGACGGATCGATGCGTCAGCACGGCGCCCCAGAGTTTCCGCCATTGTCCGGCTCGCTGGTGGGTCACCATCTCCGGCACCCGGTTGGCGAGCATCAGGATCGACATGATCCCGAATTCTCCGGATTTGGTGGCATGGGTGCCGCGGTTGTTCATCAGGACGACACCGGGAGGCAGCCAGTCATAGGGCGCCAGGCGATCGAGGCCGGCATTGGTGAGGAACAGCAGTTTCAGATGCGGCGCCGAACAGGGGAAGCGATCCCGGACCACGCCGGCGTCGCAGATCAGGGCTTCGGCGGATTGCATCGCGGCGGCGAAGTCCTGGGCATTGCTGCCCACCGTGATCGTGTGACCTTTCCCGATATCGGGCGCTCGGTCGGCTGCCGCGTCCCACATGGACGTCGAGAAGTGAAACAACGGGTCGTTGGTCGGGTTTTGCAGATGGATGCGCATGGGTCGCAGGTTGCCATGACTTGCCGATGTTGGACAGACGGGCCGGTTGGCACGGGACGTGCTGAGTGTTGGCTGAGTGTCGGCTGAGTGTCGGGGGCGTGTTGGCTGCGTGTTGGGGCGACGTGTACCCCTGGTCGTCCGGCCCTACGGTATCCACACGTCTCGACGGCGGAAAAAAAGGTCTCCCCCTCCCCTTGCGGGAGGGGGTTGGGGGGAGGGGTAAACCGGCACGAACATTGCCCGAAACCCCTCGCCCCAACCCGCAAGGGGAGGGGGAGACCTTTTTCTCCACGACCGACATACCTGACCACTGTAGGTGCGTCAGGCCGGCGGAGCGGGGCAGCCGATGTCCCTGGCTGGCATCATCGAAAGGAGGCGGAAGCTTGTTTCCCATTCTCGCAATAGCCTCGGTCGTCAGTGCAACGGCCGCGGTCATCAAGGGTGCCGTCTGGCTGGCGGACCAGATGTCCAACGACGACAAGGCCGCTCCGGTTGCTGAGAAGGGAGCGGCAAAGTCCGGTGATGCGGCGGCTTCAGGACCGTTCCAGGCCGCTCTGTCGGCACAAATGGCCGGGCAAACCATGCCGGGTGCGCCAACGGTGCCGCCGGTGAGCGGGTCGCCGACAACGCCGAGCGCAGCGGTTTCGACCGATGCAACAGTCGCGACCCTGCAACTCTCCAAGGACGACGTGCGGGCCCGGGTGCAGGCTGGCATGACGGCTTATGGCCGGGTTGGCGAGCGCCATGCGGAGCCTACGGGATTGTCCGCGGCCCGTGATGAACGGCCCGGGGGACAGGCAGGGGGACAGGCAGGGGATATGGCCCCGCATGGGTCACATCGTGTGGAGCGTATGGGGCATCCAGCCGAGTTGGCCGGTATCGGCAGTGGGTCGGCGGATCGTCTGCGGGGTTCGTGACGGGTGAGATTGAGGTACTGGGGGCCATCACGCGAACAGAGGCACGCGGGGAGAATATTTTCCCCCTCCCCTTGCGGGAGGGGGCTGGGGGAGGGGGGAGGTCGCGCGAACATTGCGTAAAACCCGTCCCCCCTGCCCCCTCCCGCAAGGGGAGGGGG
>CALQHT020000101.1 GCA_943330455.2 Nitrosovibrio sp. Nv4
GGCCTTCGCAAAGCCGTCGCCCAACCCGCATTGAGCCGCGCAAACCCTCGATACCGTCTTCCCATCATAATCAAAAAACGCAAATCACACGGTCAAATGCCAAAATGAGAATTGCTGTTGAAGGTGCAGTATCTGGCGCCGGTCAGCAGCGGGCGGGTGATCTGCCGGGGCGAGGCGATGCGGCGGGGTGGGACTTGGTTTTTGAAGGCGGAGGCGCGGTCGGCGGAGGGCACGTTGATTGCGTTTGCGACTTCGACTTGGAAGGTGTTGAGGAATCTAGGGGCGGCTAAATCATAATCTGCGGGCCGGCCGCCAGTAACAACCCGAACCTTGGCGCCGTGACGCCCCTCACGGGCAACGGGCATCACGAGCAAACATTATAAGATCACAATTCAACCGACTCTCTTATGACAAAATAGCCAGACGGAAGCCTCACCAGCATACCATCAATCCGACCAGCAACAGCGGTCGTGCAAAATTATAGCGATAGCCTACTTCAAGCCGCATCATTGAGTGCCGAAGAGATCAATCTCCTCGATAAGTGTCTCGGTAGCTATTCATTGCAACCCCGCAGTCGATAGGGTATCGTCCGGACGATAGCGTGCTCCGCCCTGCAACCCCAGCCAGAGAACCAGAATGTCGAACCGACACAACCACCTCTTATCGTTCGCCGTTGCCGTGGCGGCGCTTGGCTCCGCCGGCGCCATGGCACAGACGATGGGGTTCGGATGCCCAACGCCAGGGACGAAGATCACCAACAGTGCCGGAGCTACGGTCGTCATGGGGAAGCAGGAGGGATTCTTCTGCAAGGCTGACCACAGTGCCTTCGGAGCCGGCGAAGTTTACGCGATGCTCTACTACTTCAACCCCACCCGCCGTCGCGATCCCTCAGTGGCGAAATACATCGACCCGGTCGCCGCTGAGCGCATCTGGCCGCTCACCGTAGGTAAGCGCTACACGGGCAAGGCCACCCTCGGTGGAGGCACCTACACCCTGGACTACGCGGTAACAGGGACCGAGACACTCGCAACCCCGATGGGTCCTCAGCCGACCTTTGTAGTGGAGCTTAACGAGAGCGGAACCGATGGGTATACCGCGAAGCAGAAGTGGTGGCTGTCGCCGACGTTCAAATACGTGTTGAAGGGGGAGTTCAGTGATAGCCGGGGGGCGAATGTGAAAATCAGCACGACGGGGATCGCGGGACCGTAGTTAGCCGAAACCGAAAGCCCAACACGGGGCTTTTTGTTTATCGTCCCCTGCCGTGTCGGAGCGTGGAGATAGTCATTCAGTCCATAGGAGTCTGTGATGCCGGAACCAACAGGTAGCGTGTCCGTATCCCAACTGCTCGCCAGCGGCGTCGCGTTTGTAAAGAGGCTTTTTACCCGTAAGCCACCTCCCATCATAGATGCCAAAGGCGGCGACCTACACATTAGGGCCGGCGACGGTAGCGAGCACGGAAATGGGGGTGATATTCATTTGGGTCCGGGAAACTATCGTGCCGGTGATGGTGGCCATATAAACGTCAACCAGAAGCCAGATGAGCGCAGTTAGGGACTATTGAAGTGTGGGTTCCTGTTATTATACTGACTGCATTCTCTGTCTGGGTGTCAATATTTGCCTCTCTCGCAGCAGTAGTGCTAAACCTTCCATACCCCATAGGGGTGCGTATCTTACTACTCGCAGCAGGAATGTGGTGCTATTGGGTGTTGTGTGCACTCGATCGAATCAAGGACGCGGTCGTTAAGCAAGCATATTGGTCACGGCTAACATTCATCACAACGCAAATCAGGAACGATGCGGATAATCTGCAACCCGCTCTCGATCGTCTCGCAGACGATTTGGCAACAGAAAGAGGCATCAAGGAACTAGGGGGAGGAGATTGGACGCTGTTCTTTTCCATAAGCGGATTTCTTATCTTTCTCATGGCGGTCGCAGTGGTATTGCATTTCGGGTGGTTGGGTGAGTTTGGTAACGGGTGGTTTTTTGATCCCCATTCATACATTCTGCAACGGTGGCCTAAGAATTAGGCTAGCTTTGTGCCTCACAGGGAGAAGAAGATCAATGTTAAATGTCACTGACATGCGTGGTTATACAACCACGGGGAGCTTTCGATGAGAATACTAGGTTGGCTCATTGTGGGTGGCGTCCTGTTATAGCTTTTTGTGGCCACCTTCGCATTTGTATGGTGGCTTTGGTTGCTGCTTATAGGAGCCGTCTTTATCTGGTTCTCAAATATGAGAAAGGGTGACTGAGTATATGGTTCCCTTTCGCCCCCCCTCATCATTCGGGACTACCGACGTGCAACCTCTTGTGCTCAGACTGCGACATCGCTAGCCAATCCGTATACGGACCCAACACATTGAGTGGCTCGTAATCTATCCACCGACCTTTGAGTAACTTACTCTTTGCGACAGCGTCCCCTAATGCCGCACGGAACACCCGATATATCCCGGCCGAATCTGGCTCATCAATGATGTCCACATCCAAGAAGTGTCCGCAGTGAGCAAGCGCCCTCACTGCCATTCCTTTCCTAACCGCTACCTCACGGTGATATAGAAGTCCCTCTACCTTGTGCGTCGAAATGTATAGCGCAATCACCCCTGTGACCTGATTAAAGCGCCACTCGCCTCTGCCCTTGAACAGATCGGCTTTCGCCCGCTCCGCCATCTGAACGCGTTCAGGGTCATTGGCTTGAAGGTTGTGCCCAGTCCGTTTGGCGAACTCCTGCCACTTCGCCTCCCACTCAGCCGCGTATTGACCTACCTCACATCTGTAAATTGACAGATTGCAGAAATTTACGGCTTTGTGCGCGGTAAAGCGGTCGATGTAGGTCACGCGTGATCCCTCCCTATTTCAAGCTCTCGAACACGCTTAAGACTTCCCAGCACCCAATGAGAAAGAGTGCTCCGGATGCTATGCCAGCTATCGTTGATAATAGCCACGTCGCATCAACGATCCGATGTTTCCACTTAGTGTAGGCACGGGGCCACTCCTTAGTCCCTTGCATGATGTTATTTGCAAGCTGCGGAGCTTGGGCTAGCATCCAGAATTGAGTGTGATAGTTCCAATACGCGAATATTAGGGCACACGCGACACTTACGACACCCCCAACAAAGTAGATGAATGAGAGCTTGAACATCGCAGGCGTCAGGGCAAGATTGCCAACCGACTTGCCAAGCGTCGAACCGATAAACGCAAGAAGGAACACGAGGGAGCCTGCGTTAAGTAAAAACATTGTCCGGAGCGCGAGTTGTCCGTAATCTTTGAAGTTACGCTCGAACTGTAATCGTTCAGCGTGTATCTGCTTTGCATACTCCAATCGACCTTCGAGGTATTCCTTACGTTCGACAATTGCCATTTCGTTCAAATGCTCAATCCCCACTCTCTCAAGCCATAACTGATGCTTATATAATTCGAGCCTCTCTTCAATTGTCGTTGGTTCGTATGTATCATTTGACTCTTCGGTAGAGGTAGACATCGGAGCTTCCCCAAGTTGGTTCGTGTGGGATGTTATAAGCACGGGGTAAAGTCAAGTATGGACTTTACCTACAGCCAGAGGGGAGAATGTGCGGAGAGACAACCGCCGTCGATACATTCAAGGTCAGCCTCGATTATTAGCAGTTTTTAGCTTCTCTATACCCACCGTATGAAATCAATAAGGGAAAAATGGCGCTCTCGCGAGGCGGATGTCCTCATTGTCCTGCCACAGAAGATAAATTGGAAATGGATACCGTTCTATACCAAGGGTTCGGCGGCTATCACGTCGAGAAGGATGGTGAAGTCTTTTATTGTGGCGACCAGCAAGCCGAGTAGGCAGCGCTTAAGACCCTTATGGCCATTTAGCGGGGCGCGGCAATTGCACCTGATGCTAGGTGGCAGGTGATACTCAACAATCCACTACGAGGAGCTACATGGGAGAGACGATGGTCATTTTTGGGCACCGTCCAACCGTCGGGCCAAACGCTTCGCTGCCAAACCGAGCAGCCCCATGCATGCGAGCAATCCGCCCCACCCCCTACCCAAAAGCCCCCACCTCATGCGTAATCGCCGTAGCAATCTCCCGCACCATCCCAAACAACACCCGCATCGGAGCAAAAATCTCCTCATGCTCCCGCGTATAAGCCGCGGTCGCCCGAGGCCCAGCCGCCTCCCCATAATCCCGCTCAGCCGAAGGATCGGGTGCCGCCGGAAAAATCTCCGCCAGAATCCGCAGAGACTCCTCAATATCCAACCGCAAGATCGCCGCTTCCAGCACCGCCCGGGTCACCCCATGCCGCGGCGAAAAATCCGAAATCTCTGTCGCCAACAGCCAAATCCGATGGATCAACGCCAGCCGCAACGCATGCAACAGCACCTCCCGCGTCGCCATCCGGGGCGCATCCGGCCAGGCCACCCGCAACGCCAGATGATCCGCCGAAATCCGCCGGAACATTGACTGCGCATCCGCCCAGATTCCCAACCGCTCCAACGCCCGCGCCACCGAGACCAGTGCCTCCCGCCGGCCCGGCCGCTTCGTCTGAGCCGCCCGGTCGAACCAACTCCCCGGGTCCAACGTCGCGATCACCGCCCGCAGCACATCGATATCCGAATGCGCCAACCCATGCGCCGCCAGGTCCAAAGCCCGATGAAACCGCCGGCTCTTCTCGCGCATATCGGCGAAAATCTCCGGATGGCGAGACGCCGCCGCCCCCAACCCCTGCAACGTGTTCGCGCACCACCCAAGCTGCTGCAAAATCGCGTTGTTCGGAATCGCCCGCAGCTCCCGCGGATGCCGGATCCGCGCCGCACTCCCCATCCCATCGGACTGTCGAGCCGCCGGACGCGACCCGGTCGGATCGAACAAAGCCGGCCCGAAAGCGCCGAGCAGGGCGCCGTAGCCGGCGTCCTCGACCAGGCCCTCCATGGCGACCCGGATCGTGGCAAAGAAATCGGCCGAGAAATCGGGATCGGCATAGACCGGGTCCTCGATCGGGCCCGCCGCCGGATGATACGTTTGTTCGGCGATTCGAGTTACCGTGGCCAGCGCCAATTCCGGCGTGCCAAACAGCAGATACCCATCGCCCCCCTGAAACGCGCTCTCCTCCCTTACCGCCAATCCCGCTCGGCTTAACGCCTGCCGCGAAGCAGTCGGCGACAAATACTTAAGTCGATCCGCCAGGGACCCCGGATGCGCCCCCCGCCCGACACTTTCGCCATGCGTGTCGAACAGGATCACCTCGACCCCGGAAATCCCGTGCTTGGCCAGCGTCTCACCGATCTTCAGGCGCAACCGTTCGATCAGGTAGTTGGCGGCGAGCTGGCCGATATAACGGCCGGAATCCGAATAGCCGAACTGCAACGCCAGGCGGCCGGTGGACTTCAGATAGGCGCGGTAATGCGGGCTGCGCAGCGCCTCATCCAGCACGATGGCGCCTTTTTCCAGCGCCTCCGCCGTTTCGAACAGCGGGCTGATTTCGATGTTTTGTTCGACGCCGAACAGTTTCGCCAGCCACAGGGCGGCCAGCAAGGTGTAGCCGGTCTCGGTTTCCGCGATCAGGAAGCGCACGGGGACGGAGCCATCGACGTGCTTCACGATCTGCGCCACGGTCATCATCAGCTTGGCGGCGGATGCTTGTTCGGCCACCAACGCGCCGAAATCGACCGGCACCGGCTGCACGGCATCCAGCGCGGCGTTGATCTTGGCGAACAGAGCGCGCCGGTGCGACGGGTCCTCCGGCGGATCGGCGATCCCCAGGCGCTGGCGGACGACATTGTGCAACTGGGCCGCGTTCAAACGTGTATGGGTGTGTGCCAGAGCCAGCCCGTGAGAGACCAGACCGGCGCGCGCCACCGCCAATCCCTGCTTGTCCTGATCCGTCGCGGCGGCGGCAATCGCGGCATCGAACAGCGGCAACAACGGCGCCGGTGATGTCAGCGCCGCCTCCCGCTCATCGATCAAACAATGCGCGAAGGCAGATACCATCACGGGATCAGGCTGAGTCGGGCAGGCCTCGATCTGCCGCTCCGTCACGGCCAGCGCCTGCTGCACACGCTCCACCAGCGCGTCGGCGCCCGCGACCTGCCCCAGCAGCCGCTCCAGTTGCAGCCGCTTCATCTGAAGCCGCAGCCGCAGCGTGTCCCACCAGCCGATATCGGTGCGCCCATCGGTGTCGTAGCCAACCCAGGTGGACAGGATCACCGGCCGCGGGGTCAGCTCCATCCACCGATCCGGCCAGGCCGACCGCGCCACATCCAGCAGCGCCGCGTTGAACCGGTCGATGGCGTCGCGCCCATGCTTGATCGCCACCAGTGCGCGGTCGAATTCCTCGCGCAGGGTGATCGCGGGCGGCCGATGCGACCCGCTGATCGGCACGGGGCGGCCGCTGGCGGTGTCGGCCAGCGCCTGGCCGATCGTCTCGGGCAACGCGAAGGTCGGGTGCGCGGTGAAGACCGCGGCGAACCGAGGCCTTTCGACCAAGGACTGGTAATCCGCCCAGCGCACGGGGGAATCGTTGGGGTCCGGGCGCAGCAGGGTCTGCGCCAGCCCCCGCAAAATCGCCTGGTTCGCGGCCGGATTTACGCCGCCCACATACCGCGCCAACCGCTCGGCCCGCGCCGCGAAGGCACCATCGCGCAGATGGCCGATCAACGCGGCGATCATGCCATGATCCAGGCTGCCCTGGTCCATGCGCCTTGTGATCGCCAAAGCAACCAGCAGGACGGGATTGCCGAACGGGTCTTCGGCGACCCGCGCGCCGAGACGCGCGGTAAGATCAAGCAGTTCCTGGGCTTGAACGGCAGCCAGGTCGAGGGGGGCGACATCGGGCATTCGGGAAGCCTGCCAAAAATTGTGCGGTGCAGCAATAGACAAAACGGCACAAAAACATCCCCTTGCTGCGGCGCATCAGTCCTGACAACATCCGTCCAATGTGCCGTCCCACCGACCAAGCCCCCGATCCGGGTGGATGCATCTGCCCCGTGCACACCGACATCCTGGGCCGGTATCCATGGATAGGAACCCTGACATAAGACCAACCGGCGTAAAGATTGACCCATGGGCGTCCCCTTACCGTCATTGCCGGGCTTGACCCGGCAACCCAGTTCCCGCCGTTGCAGCGCGGGTTGCCGGGTCAAGCCCGGCAATGACGGTAAGGACCGGTGCATGGATCATTCTTCTCGGCCGGTTGGCATAAGACCGCAACGACACTCTCGGCTGGCGCCATAGCGCCGCCCATCGCTCAAGGAAGGCGAACCAGGTTGGACGACATTTCGACCCCACGCGGCATGATCATTCCTCCGCCGGACATGGCTTCCCGTACGCCGGAGGCGCTGCGTGCCGCCATCCTGACCAAGCTGACCTCGCATGTCGGCAAGCGCCGCTCGATCGCGACCGAGCGGGACTGGTTGCTCGCCACCGCCATCGCGGTGCGGGACCTGGCGGTGGATCGGTGGCTGGCCAGCATCGATGCGGCGTATCAGCAGGGCGAAAAGCGGGTCTATTACCTGTCGCTGGAATTCCTGATCGGGCGCCTGCTGTTCGACAATCTGAACAATCTGGGCATCATGGACGCGGTCCGCGAAGCGCTGGACGGGCTGGATGTCGATCTGGATCGCCTGCGCGCCCTGGAACCCGACGCAGCCTTGGGCAATGGCGGTTTGGGCCGCCTCGCCGCCTGCTTCATGGAGAGCATGGCGACCCTGGGCATTCCCGCGCATGGCTACGGCATCCGCTACGACCACGGTCTGTTCCGCCAGGTGATCAAGAACGGCTGGCAGGAAGAATACCCGGAAGAATGGCTGTCGTTCGGCAATCCGTGGGAGTTCGAGCGCCCGGAAGTCCAGTGCGACATCGGCTTCGGCGGCGCGGTCGAGACCATGCGCGGCGACGGCGACACCGATCACCACACCTGGAACCCGGCGGAAACGGTGGAGGCGGTCGCCTACGACACCCCCTCGGTCGGTTGGCGCGGGCGGCGGGTCAATACGTTGCGGTTATGGTCGGCGAGGCCGGTCGATCCGATGCGGCTCGATGTGTTCAATCACGGCGATCACGCCGGCGCGCTGGCGTCGCGGGTGCGGGCTGAATCAATTTCCAAAGTGCTGTATCCATCCGACGCCACCCCGGCCGGCGAGGAATTGCGTCTACGCCAGGAGTACTTCTTCGCCTCGGCGTCGTTGCAGGATCTGGTGCGCCGGCACATCAAGGCGTTCGGCGATATTTTCTCCCTTCCGGACAAGACCGCGATCCAGTTGAACGACACCCATCCGGCGATCGCGGTGGCGGAACTGATGCGGATCCTGATCGATCTGTATCACGTGCCCTGGGCCGATGCCTGGCGCATGACCCAGGCCACGATCTCCTACACCAACCACACCCTGCTGCCGGAAGCGCTGGAAACCTGGCCGGTGCCGCTGATGGAGCGCCTGCTGCCGCGGCACATGCAGATCATCTACATGATCAATGCGCGTCACCTCGCCGAGGTCAATGCCAACCACCCCGGCGATGGCGGCTTGATGTCGCGCGTGTCGATCATCGACGAACAGCGCGGCCGGCGCGTGCGCATGAGCCATCTGGCGTTTCTGGGATCGCATCGGGTGAACGGCGTGTCGGCGTTGCACACCGACCTGATGCGTGAAACCGTGTTCCGCGACCTGCACGAGCTGCGGCCCAATCAGATCGTCAGCGTCACCAACGGCATTGCTTTCCGACGCTGGCTGCATGAAGCGAATCCGCGACTGACCGCGCTGCTGGTCGATGCGGTAGGCCCGCGGGTGCTGGATCGGGAAGACAGGCTGACAGATCTTCGCGCGCTCGCGTCCGATAAATCGTTTCAGGAGCGCTTCGCCGCGGTGCGCCTGGCCAACAAGACCGACCTGGCGGCCCTGATCCGCCGCGAGACGCAGATCCGGGTCGATCCCACTGCGTTGTTCGACGTTCACATCAAGCGCATCCACGAATACAAGCGGCAATTGCTGAATATTCTGGAAACCGTGGCGCTGTACAACGCGATCCGCACGCATCCGACCTATGACTGGGTGCCACGGGTAAAACTCTTCGCCGGCAAGGCCGCGGCCAGCTACCATCAGGCCAAGCTGATCATCAAACTGGCACACGACGTCGCTCGCGTGATCAACAGCGATCCGGTCGTGCGGGACCGGCTCAGCCTGGTGTTCCTGCCCAACTACTCGGTCAGCCTGGCGGAGGCGATCATTCCGGCGAGCGACCTGTCGGAGCAGATTTCGACTGCCGGCATGGAGGCGTCCGGCACCGGCAACATGAAACTGGCGCTGAACGGGGCGTTGACCATCGGCACCTTGGATGGCGCGAATATCGAGATGCGCGATCATGTCGGCGCCGAACATATGTTCATCTGCGGCCTGACCGCCTCCGAAGTGGAGGCCAGCCGGTCGCACGGCATCGATGCCACCGCGGCCATCGCCGCCTGCCCGGCGCTGCAGGAAGTGCTGGAGGCGATCGGAGGGGGCGTGTTCTCGCCGGATGAGCGGGATCGTTACGCCGGATTGGTGGATGGGTTGCGCCACCATGACTACTTCATGGTCTGCGCGGATTTCGACTCCTATTACCGGACGCAGCGCGATGTCGGCTCCCTGTGGCGCCGGCCGGACGCCTGGTGGCGATCGGCGATCATGAACACCGCCGGGATGGGTTGGTTTTCCTCCGACCGGGCGATCCGGGATTATGCTGGAGAAATCTGGAATGTTCCTGTCTGGCGAGAGGACTGACGATGACCGCGTGGCATGCGGCGGCCGCCGATATCGAGGCGATCCTCGCCGCCCGCCACGCTGATCCGTTCGCTTTTTTGGGCCCGCACCCGGCGCCCGGTGGTGGCACGGTGGTGCGCGCCTTCGTGCCGGACGCGGATCGTCTGATCCTGCTGCGGGATGGGGGTCTGCCTCCCCTGCCCTTCGAGCGCCGCGATGATGCCGGGTTCTTCGAGATCCTGCTGCCCTCGGTCGGCACACCGTCCGCCACGGCATCCGCGCCCGCGACACTGCCATCCGGGACACTGACATCCACCCATGTCCGGTTCTCGGCCCCGACATCCTACCGCCTGCGCGCCGAACGCGCCGCCGCGACCTGGGACTGCCTCGACCCCTACGCGTTCCCGCCGCTGCTGGGACCGCTAGACGACCACCTGCTGGTGGAGGGCACGCATCGGCGCCTCTACGACCATCTGGGTGCCCACACGCGCCAACACGACGGCGTGGACGGCGTGCATTTCGCGGTCTGGGCACCGAACGCGGCCCGCGTGTCCGTCGTCGGCGACTTCAACCAGTGGGACGGGCGCCGCCATCCGATGCGCAAGCGGGTCGATAGCGGCATCTGGGAAATCTTCCTCCCGGCACTTTCGACAGGCACCGTCTACAAATACGAAATCCGCGCCCGGGATGGCACGATCCAGCCGCTGAAGGCCGATCCGTTCGGGTTCGCCGCCGAAATGCGTCCGTCCACGGCCTCCATCGTCGCCTCCGCCGCCCCGTTTTCGTTCACCGCCGCCGCACCCCGCCCCGTCGATCCGCGACGCGCGCCGATGGCCGCTTATGAAGTGCATCTGAGTTCCTGGCGCCGCGGCCCGGACGGACGTTTTCTCACCTATGACGAACTTGCGGACTCGCTGATCCCTTACGTCAGCGATCTCGGCTTTACCCATCTGGAACTGCTGCCGGTCACCGAACACCCGCTGGACGCCTCCTGGGGCTATCAGCCCATCGGCCTGTTCGCACCGACCGCGCGCTTCGGCGATCCCGCCGGCTTCGCACGTTTTGTCGAGCGCGCGCATGCAGCAGGCATTGGCATCATCCTGGACTGGGTGCCGGCGCATTTCCCGACCGACCCGCACGGGCTGGCGCATTTCGACGGTGCGCCCTTGTACGAGCACGCCGATCCCCAGCGCGGCTTCCATCCCGACTGGAACACCGCGATCTACGATTTCGGCCGGCGGGAGGTCGCGAACTATCTGATCGCCTCGGCGCTTTACTGGTTGGACCGGTTCCGCATCGATGCGCTGCGGGTCGATGCCGTCGCGTCCATGCTGTATCTGGACTACTCGCGCGGACCCGGCGGCTGGACCGCCAATGCGGACGGCTCCAACGACAACCGCGATGCCGTCGCCTTCCTGAAACGTTTCAATCAGGCCGTCGACACTGCCCATCCCGGCACCATGACCATCGCCGAGGAATCCACCGCCTGGCGCGGCGTTTCCCACAAGGTGGACCAAGGCGGCCTGGGATTCGGTTTCAAATGGAACATGGGCTGGATGCACGACACGTTGGACTACATGGCGCTGGACCCCGTGCATCGGCGCTGGCACCACAACAAGATGACGTTTGGCCTCGTCTACGCATTTTCGGAAAATTTCGTGCTGCCGCTGTCGCATGACGAGGTCGTGCACGGCAAACGCACCATCCTCGGCCGCATGCCGGGCGATCCGTGGCAGCAATTCGCCAATCTGCGCGCCTATTACGCCTTCATGTGGGCACAGCCGGGCAAGAAGCTGCTGTTCATGGGCCAGGAGTTCGGCCAGCGGAACGAATGGAACGCCGATGCCAGCCTGGACTGGCATTTGCTGGACCAGGCGGCCCATCGAGGGGTCCTCGACCTGATCCGAGACCTGAATCGGTTGTATCGCGCGCAACCAGCGCTGCATGCGCGCGATTGCGAAGCCGAGGGCTTCCGCTGGATCGTCGCCAACGACCGCGACCAGTCGGTGTTTGCCTGGCTGCGTCTTGCGCCAGATGCGCCAACGGTCGCCCCACCGGTCGCAATTATCGTCAATTTCACCCCGGTGCCACGCCCATCCTATCGGATCGGCCTGCCCGAGCCCGGGCACTGGCGCGAAATCCTCAACACCGACAGCACGGATTACGGCGGCGGCGGTCTCGGTAATCTGGGCGGGATCCAGGCCGAACCCATCCCCTCGCATGGATTTCCCGCCTCCGCCACGGTCATGGTGCCGCCGCTCGGCGCCGTCTATTTTGTCTTCGAACCCGCGTGAACCGTCCAGGAACAGGAACCGCTTTCATGTCGCCACCCGTTACCGCGCTCGCCCGCACCACCATGGCGTATGTGCTGGCCGGCGGCCGCGGCTCCCGCCTGCAGGAACTGACGGATGTGCGCGCCAAGCCAGCGGTGTATTTCGGCGGCAAGAGCCGGATCATCGACTTTGCCCTGTCCAACGCGGTGAATTCCGGTATCAGGCGAATCGGCGTCGCCACCCAGTACAAGGCCCACAGCCTGATCCGGCACCTGAACCGAGGCTGGAATTTCTTCCGCCAGGAACGCAACGAAGGCTTCGACATCCTGCCCGCCTCTCAGCGCTCCGGCGGCGAGTGGTATGCCGGCACCGCGGATGCGGTGTTCCAGAACATCGACATCATCGAGGATTACGCGCCCAGCCTGATCGTGATCCTGGCCGGCGATCACATCTACAAGATGGATTACGGGCCGATGCTGGCCCAGCATGTCGACCAGGGGGCGGATGTGACGGTCGGCTGCATCGTCGTGCCGCGCCATGAAGCCAGCGGTTTCGGCGTGATGGATGTGGACACTAACGACCGCATCACCTCGTTCGTGGAAAAGCCGGCCGACCCGCCCGCCATGCACGACCGGCCCGACATGTCGCTGGCGTCGATGGGCATCTACGTGTTCTCCACCAAATTCCTGATCGAGCAGCTCAAGCGCGACGACGCCGATCCAAATTCCAGCCGCGATTTCGGCAAGGACATCATTCCGTATCTGGTGCAAAACGGCAAAGCCGTGGCGCATCCGCTGGAACGCTCCTGCCGCCGCTCCGGCTACGAAAGCGAGGATTACTGGCGCGATGTCGGCACCGTGGACGCCTATTTCGATGCCAATATCGACCTGACCAGCGCATTGCCGGCACTGGATCTTTACGACCACGACTGGCCGATCTGGACCTATGCCGAAATCACCCCGCCCGCAAAGTTCGTCCACGACATCGACGGCCGCCGCGGGGAGGCGATTTCCTCGCTCGTATCGGGCGGCTGCATCATCTCTGGCGGCACCTTGCGCAACACGTTGCTGTTCACCAATGTCCGCGTGCATTCCTACACCAGGATCGAAAGCGGCGTGATCCTGCCCAACGCCGATATCGGGCGCGGCGCCCGCCTGAGCCGGGTGATCGTCGAAAAAGGCGTCCGCATTCCGCCCGGGCTCATTGTCGGAGAGGACCCGGTGGAAGACGCCCGCCGCTTCACCCGCACCGACAAGGGCGTCTGCCTGATCACCCAGCCCATGATCGATCGCCTCAGCGCGTGAGCCCGATCCAGGTCCTGGCCGTCGCCTCCGAGGTTTTTCCTCTCATCAAGACTGGCGGTCTGGCCGATGTCACGGGCGCCCTGCCGCTGGCCCTGGCGGCCGAGGGCGTTCAAACCGTCACCCTGATTCCCGGCTATCCGTCAGTGCTGGCCGCGTTGCCGGCGGCGGAGGTGGTGCACAGGCTTCCCGACCTGTTCGGCGGTCCCGCTCGCTTACTGCGTGGGACGGCATCGGGGCTGGATCTAGTGGCGGTGGAGGCCCCGCATCTGTACCAGCGCCCCGGCAACCCCTATGTCGGGCCGGACGGGCGGGACTGGTACGACAACGCCGTGCGCTTCGCCGGGTTGGCGCGGGCGGCGGTCGCGGTCGCGGTAGCGAATGGCGCATTGGCGGACTTCACCCCCAACATCGTGCATGCGCATGACTGGCAGGCGGGCTTGGCGCCGGCGCTGCTGCATTACGGCGGTGGGCGGCGTCCCGGCACCGTCATGACCGTGCACAACCTGGCCTTCCAGGGTCTGTTCCCGGGCGACCTGCTGGGCCTGCTGGGACTTCCGCCGAACGCCTGGGCGATCGATGGCGTCGAGTTCCATGGCTCGATCTCCTATCTGAAAGCCGGCCTCGCCCTGGCCGATCGCATCACCACCGTCTCGCCCACCTATGCTTCGGAAATCCGTACGGCCGAAGGCGGCATGGGCTTCGACGGGCTGCTGCGCGCGCGGTCCCATGTGCTGCATGGGATCCTCAATGGCATCGACGATCAGGTCTGGGACCCGGCCAGCGACACGCTGATCGCGGCGCCCTTCGACGTCCGACGCATCGCGCGTCGGGCCGCCAACAAGCAGGATGTGCAGGATCGTTTCGGGCTGACCCGGGCGCCGGAGACCTTGCTGTTGGGCGTCGTCAGCCGGCTGACCTGGCAGAAGGGCCTCGATCTGTTGCTGGACGAACTCGGTCCCATCCTCGATCTGGGCGTGCAGCTTGCCGTTCTCGGCACCGGCGACGCGGCGATGGAGGCGCGGTTCATCGCCGCCGCCGCCACCCATCCCGGGCAGGTCGGCTGCGTGATCGGCTACGATGAGGGGCTGGCGCACCGGATGCAGGCCGGGATCGACGCACTGCTGGTCCCGTCCCGCTTCGAGCCCTGCGGCCTGACCCAGCTTTGCGCGTTGCGCTATGGCGCCCTGCCTGTGGTGGCGCGGGTGGGCGGTCTGGCCGACACGGTCATCGACGCGAACGAGGCGGCGCTGTCCGCCGGCATCGCCACCGGCATCCAGTTCTCGTCCGGCATGCTGCTGCCAGCCATCGAGCGTTCGGCTGCGCTATGGCGCGACCCCGAGATGTGGAACCGCATGCGCCGCAACGCCATGCGCGCCGACGTCTCCTGGCGCCGGCCGGCGGGGCATTACGCCAGACTGTATCGCGACCTGATCGCCGAACGGGGCGCATGACCAGCTTTCACGTCACCCAGGGATGGCCGGAGCCGCTCGGCGCGTCCGTCGATCCGACCGGGGTGAATGTCGCGGTCGTGTCGACCCAGGCCACCTCCATCGCGGTTTCCGTTTACGATGCGAACGACCGGGAAATCGCCCGCCTGCCGCTTCCCGGCCGCACCGGTGACGTTTTCCACGGTCATCTCGCCGGGCTGGGTGTCGGCGCACGCTACGGGTTGCGCGCGTTCGGTCCTTGGGATCCCACGCGGGGCCATTGGTTCAACCCGGCGAAACTGCTGATCGATCCCTACGCGACCGCGCTCGACCGCCCGTTCCGGCTGCACCCGTCCCTGTTCGATGGAGAGACACCGAACCCCACTGATACCGGCCCATTCGTGCCGAAAGCCGTCGTCGAGGCCGACCCGCCGCAGCTTCCGGACCTGCCCCGGTTCGACTGGGACCGTCAGGTCATCCAGGAGCTGCATGTGCGCGGCTTCACCATGCGCCATCCTGGCATTCCTCCGGCGCTGCGCGGCACTTTCGCCGGCCTCGCGCATCCCGCGGCGATTGCGCATCTAACCGGGCTGGGCATCACGGCGGTGGAGTTGCTTCCCGTTGCCGCCTGGATCGACGAACGCCATTTGCCGCCGCTGGGATTGAGCAATTACTGGGGCTACAATCCGGTCGGGTTCTTGGCCCCCGACCCCAGGCTGGCCCCCGGTGGATGGGCGGAAATCCGCGCCGCCGTCGCCGCCCTGCATGACGCGGGCATCGCTGTCATCCTCGATGTCGTGCTGAACCATACCGGTGAGAGCGAAGCGTTCGGCCCCACCCTGTCCCTGCGCGGGCTGGATGATGCGCTGTATTACCGCCGGACCGGCGACGACCCGCCGCGTTATGTCAACGACACCGGCTGCGGGCATACAATGGCGCTGGACCGGCCCTGGGTCTGGCGGCTGGCATTGGATGCAATGCGGTGCTGGGCCTTGCGCGCCGGCGTGGACGGGTTCCGCCTGGACCTCGCCACCATCCTGGGCCGCCGCGACACCGGCTTCGATCCCGCCGCCCCGCTGCTGGCCGCCATTGCCGCCGATCCGGTGCTGTCGCGCCGCGTTATCATCGCCGAACCCTGGGATATCGGACCCGGTGGCTATCAACTCGGTGCGTTTCCCGCCGCCTGGGGCGAGTGGAACGACCGCTACCGCGACACCATCCGCCGGTTCTGGCGCGGCGATGCTGGGATGCTGGGCGAGCTTGCCACACGCTTTGCCGGATCGGGCGATGTCTTTGCGCAGCGGCATCGTCCTCTGACGCGTGGCATCAATTTCATCACCGCGCATGACGGGTTCACCCTGGCGGACCTGGTTGCCCACGCGCACAAGCACAACGCGGCAAACGGCGAGGCCAATCGCGACGGCACCGACGAGAATTACAGTTGGAACCACGGCGCTGAGGGGCCGACCGACGATCCAACCATCCTCGCCGCCCGGGCCCGCGACGTGCGCGCCCTGTTGGCCACACTGCTGCTGTCCCGGGGCACACCCATGCTGTCGATGGGCGATGAGTCCGGGCGCAGCCAGGGCGGCAACAACAACGCCTACGCGCAGGACAACGAGTCCACCTGGTTCGATTGGGATGGTCTCGACACGGACTTGCGGGACTTCACCGCCCGCCTGATTGCCCTGCGTCAGGCGACGCCCTCCCTGCGAGGTCCGAGGCCGCTGACCGGTGGACCAGTGGACGCAACGCTGATCGCCGATGTCACCTGGCTGACGCTCGATGGACGCCCGATGACAGACGGCGATTGGTGGGACGGCGAACGCCGGACCCTGGTGGCGATGCTGCATGGGACCGAACCGGGTGGGGCCGATGCGGGCCGAGGTATTCACCCGTCTCAAAATCAAGCGTCGGCCCGAGAATGCCCTCCCTCTCCCCTTGCGGGAGGGGGCTGGGGGAAGGGGAATCAGGCAATTCTCTTGCAAGATCACCCTTCCCCCCAACCCCCTCCGGGAGGGGGAGGGCATTCTCCTTCGCTGACATGTGGAACCGATCTCCACGGGGATACCGTGCTGATCGCCCTACACGCGGGGACAGAGCCGATCAACCTCCCCCTGCCCGCGCCGCCGGCCGGGTCGCTTTGGCATGTTGCGATCGATACCGCCGAACCGGACCGGTGCGGCGTGCTGCACGCCACCGCAGCGATCGCCGCACGCTCCGTCCTGCTGCTCCGCGCCGAACCCGAGCCGGAAGCCGAACGCCGAACCGGCGTGTCGTCGGAGGACCTGGAGCGTCTGGCCGCCGCCGCCGGAATCGCGGCATCCTGGTGGGAGTTGTCGGGCCAGGAGCACCGGACCGGCGACGACACCAAGCGGGCGCTGTTGACCTCGATGCATCTGCCCTGCGCCACCTTGGGCGATTTGCGCGACAGCCTGTATCGGCTGACCGCGCCCCGTCCGCTACCTATGGCGCTGACGGCCACCGCGGGCCAGCCCATCGAGGTGCCAATCGGCAAGCTGAGCCGTCCCACCTGGGTCACGTTGCGGGCGGAGGACGGCACCACCACCCGCATCCCAACCGTTGGCGGCGCCCTGACCTTGCCGCCTCCGCCGATGGGCCGCCACCAACTGAGCCTGGACGACGATCCGGCGACGACCTGCCACCTGACCGTGGCACCGGCGCGTTGCTTCCTGCCCGATGCACTGGCCGCCGGACAGCGCCGGTTCGGCATCGCCGCACATCTCTACACGTTGCGGGGGAGTCACGATCAGGGCATCGGCGATTTTTCCACCCTGGCCGAACTGGGCATTGCCGCCGCGCGCGCCGGAGCCGCGGTGGTCGGGCTCAATCCGCTGCATGCGCTGTTTCCCGGCGATCGGTCCCGCGCCAGCCCCTATCACCCGTCGCATCGGGGTTTTCTCGACCCGATCTATATCGACATCGCGGGCCTACCCGGCGCCGACCCCAACCAGTGCGCGGCGCTGTCGGCCCCCGTCATGGTGGACTATCCCGCCGTCTGGGCTGCGAAACACCGTGCTCTGGAAGCCGCGTTTGCCGCCGGCGGGGCCGACGATCTCGCCCTGGACGCCTTCATCGCGGCCGGCGGCGCGACCCTGCGCGATTTCGCCCGCTTCGAGGCCATCGCCGCCCACCGTGGCAATACGCACTGGCGTAGCTGGCCTGCATCCCTGCGCCACCCCGCATCGCCATGCGTCGCGGCGTTTGCGGCCAAACACGCCCGGGCCATCCGGTTCGTTTGTTACATGCAGATGCTGGCCGACCAGCAGTTGGGTCAGGCGGCGGCGCGATCCGTCTCGGCCGGTCTGTCGATCGGGCTTTACCGGGACCTCGCGGTCGGTTGCGCCCCCGATGGCGCCGAGGCCTGGGCGTATCAGGACATGATGCTGGATGGCGTGTCGGTGGGCGCACCGCCCGATCCGTTCACCGCCGCCGGCCAGATCTGGGGCCTGCCGCCGCCCGATCCGCTGGCGATGGCGCGCGACGGGTTTTCCGGGTTCGCCTCCCTGATCGCCGCCAATCTGCGCCACGCGGGCGCGCTGCGGATCGACCACGTGCTGGGCCTCCGCCGGCTGTTCCTGGTCCCCGAGGGCGCGCTCGGCTCGGACGGCACCTACCTGAATTTCCCCTTCCACCATCTGCTGGGCCAACTGACCCTGGAAAGCGTCCGCGCACGCTGCCTGATCGTGGGCGAGGACCTGGGCACCGTCCCCGACGGCATTCGGGAAAGCCTCAACGAGGCCCAGGTCCTGTCCTATCGCGTGTTGTGGTTCGAGCGGGACGGGCCGACCTTCCGCCCCCCCGCGACCTGGCCCGTTTTGGCGGCAGCCTGCGTGTCGACGCACGACCTGCCCACCTCCCGCGGCTGGTGGGAGGGCGCCGACATTGCCGAACGGAGCGATTTGGGGTTCCTGAACGACGCGGCCACCGAAACCGCTGGTCGGGAACGTCAGGCGGAAAAGGCCGCACTGATCGCGTTTGCGCAAGCGGAGGGGGTGGCGGACGACACCGCCAGCCCCGAGGCGACCGACCCTCCGGACGCCGCCATGCATGCCCTGATCGCCGCCACGCCCTGCGTGCTGGCCCTGGTGCAGGCGGACGACCTGGCAAGCGAGCCCATCGGCGTCAATCTCCCTGGTACCGATCGGGAACGCCCCAACTGGCGGCGTCGCCTTCGTGTGCCCGTGGAGACTTTGTTCGACAAGCCCGATCGTTCACCCGCGCTGACAGCGATGCGTTCGGCCGGTCGCGCCAGTGGATCGGCGTTGGAGGCGGCGACCCGGCCGGATGGCACACCGTCAAAACCGGGCGACCCGTGACTGCATTGGCGGCAGGGTTCTGTTGTGGACGCCGGTGCCGCTGCCCCTTGTTGTGCATCGGCGGAGTGTCACCATGGTCGCGCTTGATCCAACCGTTTCCAACGACACACCATGCCGATCTGTCAGTGAAAGGCTGTGGATTCGCGCATGCGAGGGCGATTGGATCAAGGCCGCGCACGACGATTGTGGCAAGCTCGTGATCTGTCCGGTTTTCGTAGCTCGTGAAGTGTCCGGTCCAAAGTGCCTCCCGGGATGGAGGTTTCGATGGACCGGGCACGCCTTCACGAGGGGATACGGCGGATGCGTTTAACGGATGTTCTGGGCCGCTCGAAGCGGTCTGAACTGAGCCAGATGGAGGCGGCGGAATTGCTTGGGATCAGCGAACGCACGTTCCGACGCTGGCGCGATCGCCACCGCGATAGCGGCCAGGACGGTCTGGCCGACCGGCGCCTGACGCC
>CALQHT020000102.1 GCA_943330455.2 Nitrosovibrio sp. Nv4
CCAGCCTTGGTGGGGGTCGAGGGGGCAAAGCCCCTCGCGGGGTTTGGGGCGGAGCCCCAAGGCTTTCTCTCCCCACCCGGTTGCCCCGCCAAAAGAGGCGGTTACTGTTACGCGGGCCCTACCGCCGCAACGCCGTCACATTCCCCGCGCAACCCCGCACCAAATCCTCCAACGACCCGAACACTTGCGCGCCCGCCGCCGTCAACCGCTTCGTCTTTGAATCCAACGTCCCGGATTCGCCATGCACCAGCGCGCCGGCATGGCCCATGGAGACACCTTCTTTCGCCTCCCGGCCCGCGATCAGCGCATAGAGCGGCTTTTTTGCACCAAGACGCGCATAGGCGTCGGCGCATTCCTCTTCCTCGGTGCCCCCGACTTCGCCGACCAGGACGATGCCTTGGGTTCGCTCATCGTCGAAGAACATCGGCAGTAGATCGGCGAAACGCACGCCCTTGACCGGGTCACCGCCGACACCGACCCAAATGCTTTGGCCGATGCCCTCGCGCGCCAGGCGGTAGCCGACTTCGTAGGACAGGGTGCCGCTTTTGGTCATGATCGCCATGGGACCCGGGCGCAGGCAGACATCCGGCAGGAAGCCCAGCTTGATTTCCCCCGGAATTGCCAACCCCGGCGTGGACGCGCCCACCCAGGTGGCGCCGGCTCGCCGCACCGCGCGCCCGATACGGATGGCGTCGTGCAGCGGCACGCCCTCCGCCACAGTAACGATCAGGCGGATGCCCGCCGCCAGCGCTTCCTGCACCGCGGCCAAAGTGTCCTCGGGCGGGGCCATGGCCACCGAGGCGATGGCGCCGGTTTCGATCACCGCGGCCGAACAATCGGCAAAAACCGGAACGCCGGCGGCTTCCTTGATGTCGGTGCGGGTGGAGGTCCCGCCCACAATATTCGTCCCATAGGCGCGCATCAGCGCGGCGTGAGTCCGTCCCATGCGCCCGGTAATGCCCTGGACGATGACCGGGGTCTGGCTGGTCAGAGTGTGAATCATGCGCCTCTCCCGGCGACGATCGCGTCTATGCGGCGCATGGCTTCGTCCAGGTCCTCGGTGACCAGCATTGCGGGGTGGCGTTCATGCAGGATGCGTTTGGCCTCATCGGCGTTGCGCCCGACCAGGCGCGCGACCACCGGAACCTGCAATGCCGGGGTGTTTTCGATCGCGGTGGCCAGCAGATTGGCGAATTCCGACAGATCGGTGATGCCGGCGAAGATGTTGACCAGCACCGCCTTCAGCGATCCGCGCGCGGTGATCCATTCCAGCACCCGCATCAGGCGAGCGGGGGAGCCGCGCATCTGCCCGGTGCGAATGTCGCAGAAATTCAGCGGCTTGGCGCCGCGCGCGGTCAGTTCGTCGATCAGCATCATCGACAGGCCGGCGCCGGTGGTCACCAGCCCGATCTCGCCGTCCGGATCGAGTTCGACATAATCGAACCCTTCTTCCAGCTTGCGATTGGCGTCGGCGTAGATGGCCGGCCGTGCCCCGATCATCGCCGCGATCCGGGGCTGGCGTTGCACCGCGTTCAGGTCGACCACCACCTTCGCGTCGCCCGCCACGCAACCGGCGGCGGAGACGAACAACGGGTTGATCTCGGCCAGCGCCAGTTCGCGATCGATCAGCATTTCCGCGAGATGATGACCGATGGTGGCAACCTCCGCGCGCCACGCGTCCGGCTCGTCGGCCAGCAGATCGGCCAGCGCTTCGGACACGGCGCCCGGATGCGGTGGGCACAACCGGCCCAAGGCGGCGCCGGATTGCTCGATATCCACGCCACCCTGGGCCGACCAGATCACCCGCAATCCGTAGCTGGCGGCATCGACCATCACCGACAAATAACGTTCCTCGCCGGTGGCGGCCTGTTCCACCAGGCAGGCATCGACCTGGTGGCCTTTCAGCCGAGACCCCAGGATGCGCCCCGTTTCACGCGCCACGTCGGCCGCGGTGGCGCAGCGAGCGATGCCGCCCACCTTGCCGCGCCCGCCGACCGGGACCTGCGCTTTCACCATCCACGGGCCAGCGCCCTCGGGAGGCGACCCGGTGGTATCTGTAACGATGACACCGGCCGGCACGGGGATGCCGTGTTCGGCGAACAGCGCCTTGCCGTCGGCCTCGATCAGCAGCATGTCAGTAGGTCCCGAGGCTCATGATGCCGTCGGCGACATCGAACTCGCCCACGATCTTCTTGCCGATCAGGTCGCGCAGGGTTTCCGAGGCGCCGCCGCCGATCGAGCCATAGCGCGCGCCGCGATAGAAACGAGACACCGGGTATTCGTCGGTGAATCCGAAGCCGCCATGCACCTGCACGGCTTCGGTTGTCACGCGCAACGACATCTCGTTGCAGAAGATCTTTGCCGCCGCCGCCATGAACGGGTCCGGGAACGGGTTGGCGGACAGGCAGGCGCGATACAACAGGCCGCGCCCGGCCTCGATATCCTTGAACATGTCGGCGAGCTTCCAACGGATGCCCTGGAAATCGGCGATCGGCTTGCCGAAAACCGTTCTTTCGCGGACGTAGTTCACCGCCTCGTCGAAGGCGCCTTCCGCCAGGCCCAAGGAGATGGACGGGTTCAAACAGCGTTGCGTGTTGAAAGCGGACAGCAATTTGCGGAATCCGTCGTCGCGGATGACCAGGTTTTCCAGCGGCAATTCGCAGTCGTTGAACTGGATTTCGTGCAGGTTCTCGCCGCCCATGGTGTGGTAGGTGCCGGTGACCTCGAAGCCCTTGGTGTCGGGTTCCAGGAGGACGCAGCCGATGCCTTCCCGTCCTGGCTTCCCATCGATCCGGGTGAACACCACGAACATGCCGGCTTCCTTGGCCCTGCTGATCAGGGTTTTGGTGCCCTTCAGGATCACCCGGTCGCCGACGATGCGGGCGTTGGTGCGGTAGTTGGCGACGTCGGTGCCGGCGTGCGGCTCCGTCATGCAGACGGCCAGGATGCAGTCACCGGACACGACGCGGGGCAGGATGCGGTCGCGGATGGACGGCGGGGCATAGCGGGCGATGACGCGGGTCTGCACGCCGGCCTCGCCCAGCACGGCCATGGCGGTGACGTAGTCGACCTTGGCGATTTCTTCCAGGATCAGCGCCGTGTCCAGGATGGGCAGGCCGAGGCCGCCATATTCCTCCGGCACCGACATGCCGAGAACGCCGAGTTCGGCGAGTTTCTTCATGTTTTCCCAGGGGAAGGTGCCGTCCATCCAGCGCTGGGCCTTGGCCTTGAATTCGTTCTGCGCGAGATCGCGCACCGATTGAATCATCTCCCGCTGCTGGGCGCTGATCTGGAAATCCATCTGGTCGTTCCCCTGGTCTGGTCGGTCTGGCAGTGTAGCCAGGGGGAGCGGGAGCGGGAAGGGCGGGGCTTGCGCCGAGCGCGATCCAACATTGTGCGGAGTATTGTCGGTGACCCTCACCATGGGCCGAATGACTCACCTCACCGTCATTGCCGAGCTTGATCCGGCGACCCGCGCTTTAGGGGCAGGGGGGGCGGGTCAATCTCGGCAATGACGGTGAGGCGCGTACTCGATCACACAACTTTGGTTCGCACTCCACACGCGGGGGCGGTTTTTCTCCAGCGCCACTATCGATCCATGCTGTAGAATTGGGCCGAGGGATCGGCAGCGCGCCGCGGGACAGGACGAACATGGAAACCACCGGACGGCTTGATCGCGGCGACGGCGTCGAACTGGCCTGGGCGAAGGTCGAGGCCGAGGGGGGGGGCACGGGGCCGACCGTCGTATTCCTACCCGGCTATTACAGCGACATGACCGGCGACAAGGCCACCTCCCTGGCCTCGTTCGCGGCGGAGCATGGCCACGCGATGCTGCGCTTCGACTATTCCGGCCATGGCGTCAGCGGCGGCCGGTTCGAGGACGGCACGATCGGTGTCTGGACCCGCGACACCCTGGCCGTCATCGATCGGCTGACATCCGGGAAACTGATCCTGGTCGGCTCCTCCATGGGCGGGTGGATCGCTTTGCTGACCGCGCTTGCCCGCCCGGACCGGATCGCCGGTTTGATCGGGATCGCCGGCGCGCCCGACTTCACCCAGCGCCTGATGCTGGATCGGCTGTCGGACGACCAGCGGGCCGCGTTGATGCGCGACGGGATCATCTATCGCCCCAGCCAGTACGGCGCGCCCACACCGCTGACCCGCGCTCTGATCGAGGACGGGCCCAGCCATTTCGTCCTGACCGGTCCGATCCCGCTGACCTGCCCGATCCGGCTGCTGCACGGGCAGGAAGATCCGGACGTGCCCTGGGAATTGTCGTTGCAGGTGGCCAAACAGATCGCCTCGACCGATGTGGAGGTGATTTTGATCAAGGACGGCGATCACCGCCTGTCCCGGCCTCGGGACCTTGCGCTGCTACGTCGGACGGTCGGCGCGCTCCTGGGACAGGATGGCGCGTAGGCCCTCGCGATAGGTGGGATACAGCCAGTGCAGACCCAGGGCTTGCTGGGTCTTCCGGCTGGCGACCTTGCGATTTTCCGCCCAGAAGCTGAGCGCCATCGCGCTCATGGTGGGCTCTGCCTCGGCGAAGGTCACCGGGGCCGGCGCGGCGATCCCCAGCAGAGACGCCGCTTCCGTCACCACATCGGCACTCTCGCTCGGTTCGTCGTCCGACAGGTTCAGGATGCGAGGGCCGGCGGGGCGGTCCTGATGCATCGCCGCGATCACCGCTCGGGCGATGTCGTCGCGATGAATGCGACCGAACTGATGCCCCGGCTTGATCATCCGGCGCGCTTTTCCCGCCCGCAGATCGTCGAAGGCCGAACGCCCCGGGCCGTAGATGCCGGCGAGGCGGAAAATGTCCACGGGGCATCGGGACGCGAATGCCGTCCAGGCGGTTTCCGCCTCGACCCGTCTTTGCCCGCGGGCCTGGGTTGGGATTGGCGGCGTGTCCTCATCCACCCAGCCGCCGTCTCGGTTGCCATAGACGACCGTGCTGGACAGATAGCCGATCCAGCGCAGACGCGGCGCCCGACGGATCGCATCGGCATAAAGTGCCAGCACCGGGTCGCCATCCGGGCCGGGAGGGACAGAAATCAGCAGATGCGTGGCGGCGGCGATGGCCGGTTCGGCCGCGTCGAACGGTATGCAGCCCGCTTTCCCGGAGCGTGACGTGCCGATCGCCTCCATGCCGGCAATCGCGGCGATTGCCCGCGCCGTGTAGCCAAGCCCGAAGATCAGCAGGCACGGATCGCTCACGCGTCTCCCCTCCATCGCAGAATGATGCGGCCCAGCACCGCCAGACCGGAGTTGATCGCGACCCCGGCCAGCGACAATAGCACCAGGGCGGCGAACATGCGCGGGACCTGCAACCGGTATCCCGCCTCCAGAATCCGATACGCCAGACCGGAGGCGAATCCGCCGGACCCGGCCACGAACTCCGCCACCACCGCGCCGACCAGGGCCAACCCGCCGGAAATGCGCAACCCGGTCAGGAAATAGGGCAGGGCGGCGGGAAGCCGCAACAGCACGAGGGTCCGCAGCCGTCCGGCGCCATACAGCCGGAACAGATCCGCCAACTCGGGCGGCGGGGACGCGAGGCCGGTGGCCGTATTTGCGAAGACCGGGAAGAACGCGACCACCGTGGCGCACACGACCAGGGAGGTGAACGGATCGCCCACCCAGATAATGATCAGCGGCGCGATAGCCGGCAGCGGCGTGACCTGGAGGACCACCGCCCAGGGCTGGATCGCCGCCTCGGCCAGCCGGCTGGCGGCCATGGCCATCGCCATCAGCACGCCCAGGGTGGACGCGACCAGCAGCGCCGCGAAGGTCACGACCAGGGTCGATCCCAGTGACACCAGCAAGCCGGTCGGATCGGCGACGAAGGCGCGTACGATCGCGATCGGACCGGGCACCAGATAGTCGGGCACACCGGTTGCGCGCACCGCGATTTCCCATATCGCGATGGCCAGCGCGGCGAACAGACTGGGCAGGAGAGCGGTGTTCATGGACTCCCCGGGGCGCTCTCCAGCGCCTGTTCCATCGCCCGCGTGATCTGTGCAACCAGCGCCGCATAGGCCGGGTCGAGCCGGGTTTCCGGCCCATGCGCCAGGGACGACTGCATCTCCTGATCGATCCGCCCGGGCCGGGGAGTCATCAGAACGATGCGGCGCGCCAGGAAGGCCGCCTCGTAGATCGAGTGCGTGACGAACACGATCATGCACCCGCTATCACGCCACAGGCCCAGCAGATCGAGTTGCAACCTGTTCCGGGTAAACTCATCCAGCGCCGCAAACGGCTCATCCATCAGCAGCACGGCCGGCCGCGTCACCAAAGCGCGCGCGATGGAGACCCGCATGCGCATGCCGCCGGACAATTGCCGCGGGCGAGCGGCCTCAAAACCCGCGAGGCCGACCTTGGCGAGCGCAGCATGGACATCGGCTTGGGCCTGATCGCGAGGGATTCCGCGTAGGCGGAGCGGCAGATAGACGTTCTCGGCGGCGCTGGCCCAGGGGATCAAGGTCGCGTCCTGGAACACATAGCCGATGTCGCCGGCCGCCGGTGGGCGTCCGTCGTCCCAGCGAAGATGGCCGCTATCGGGTTGATCCAATCCCGCGATCAGCCGCAGCAATGTCGATTTGCCGCAGCCGGAGGGGCCCAGCAGGGCAAGGAAGTCGCCACGGGCGAGGGTCAGGGAGACGTCGCGCAGTGCCTCGGTTCCGCCCGGAAACCGCCGTCCCACCTGGCTGATGGTCAGCACTGCAGGGCCGCCGATGGAATGCGCGCGATCATGCGGGTCGCCGACCTTTCATTCCGGTTACATCCCCTCTGTAGCCTAGTGGCTCCGAACGCCGCAGAATGGCAGCAGCATGACAGGAGGCAAGATGCAGCCCGCCATAAGTTTCGGCCTCGCTGGCCGGCGCGCCATCGTGACCGGCCATCGAGGCGGCATCGGTGGCGCCATCGCCACGGTGCTGGCGCGTGACGGCGTCGAGGTGACCGGGTTGGATCTGCCCGAGTTCGACCTGTCCGATACGGCCAATCTGGAAGCGACCCTGGACGCGGTGGTCGCCGAACGGGGGCCGTTCGATATTCTGGTGAACAATGCCGGGATCACGGTGCTGGGTTCTGTCCTGGAAACCTCGGTGTCCGAGGTGGAGCGCGTGTTCCGGGTCAATTTCCTGGCCGGTTATGCGCTGATGCGGGCGGTGTTACCGGGCATGATCGCGCGAAAACGCGGCTCGATCATCAATATCGCGTCGGATCAAGCGTTGATCGGCAAGCAGGTGAGCGCCGCCTATGGGGCCAGCAAGGCCGCCATCGCCCAGTTGTCGCGTTCGGCGGCGCTGGATTTCGCGAAATTCGGCGTCCGGGTGAATGCGATCGCACCCGGCAGCACCGACACCGCCATGCTGACCCAGGTCATCAGCGACCTTTCGGCAACCTATCCGGATCGGTTCCCCACCTCCTCGGCGGATTTCTACAAGTCCGGCGTTCCCCTGGGCCGATTCGCCCGACCGGAGGAAATCGCCCATGTCGTGGCGTTTCTGGCCTCCGACGCGGCGTCGTTCATGACCGGGGTCGTGCTGCCGGTCGATGGTGGCGGGACGGCGCAATGAGCGAACCTGAGTCGAAGGTCGCGATCGTCACCGGAGGCACGCGCGGCATCGGACGCGCCGTGGCGGTGCGGCTCCGCGCGGAAGGTTGGCGCGTGCTGACGGCGGCGCGTCGGGCCCCGGCGGAGACCGATCCCGACTTCGTCGCCTGCGACGTGGCCGATGCCGCTTCGGTGCGGGATCTGTTCGGGATGGCGGCGAAGCGGCACGGACGGCTGGATGCGCTGGTGAATTGCGCCGGTCTGGCGGGGGCCAACAGCCTGGATGGTGACGACATGCTGTGGCACGCGATCATCGGTAGCAACCTGAATGGCACCTATTATTGCTGCAAGGCGGCACTGCCGCTGCTGGCGGACGGCACCGGGCGGATCGTGAACATCGCCTCCGTGCTGGGGTTGCGCGGCGTGCCGGATCAGACCGCCTACTGCGCCGCAAAGCATGGCGTGGTCGGATTGACCCGGGCGCTGGCTCTGGCGGTCGCGGCGCGCGGTATCACCGTGAACGCGCTGTGTCCCGGCTGGGTCGATACCGATATGGCGCATGCCCGATACGTCGATCTGGGGATCACGGCCGAGGAGGCGGCGGCCGGGGTGCCAACCGGCCGGGTGGCGCTGCCGGAGGAGATCGCCGATGCGGTGGTCTGGCTGCTGCGTCCGCAATCGCGCAACATCACCGGCCAGGCTCTGCCGATCGAAGGTGGTGGATTGGCCTTGCCATAACGGGCGCTGGCCGGTCCGTGGGGCCAGCCAATCCGGACGAAGGCCAATCCGGACGAAGGAGATACGTCGATGCCGGAACCAAGGGTAAAGGCGGGCTTGTGGGTCAGCATCGCGCTGCGCCTCGGCGATCGCGACGGCCGGCCGGGGATGGTGCTGCGCAAAGGGGACCCCGATGCCGGCGGCATGCTGGTGGTGCTGCGCGGGCGAGAGGGGATGTGCGTTCTGTCGCAAATGCGCGCCGCCGACGGGTCCGCGGCCTGGATGCGCGCAACCGGGGCCGGGCCGGTCGACCAGGAAACCGTCGATGCCTATGTGGCGCGCCAGGTCAAATTCGATCCCGACCTGTGGGTGCTGGAGTTCGAGGCCCCTGACCTGCTGCCGCCGTTCGAGGCGAAGCTGCTATAGGATCGCGCATGATCTCCCCATGTCGCGACACCATGACGGGGCGGCGGGCAGGATCAGAGTGCCAATCGGACTGGTATGGTGGGGTCCAATTCTCTGGTTTGATCGGTCCAATCAGATGGGCGATCCGGGCGGGAACACCGGGCGGCGCTTTTCGCGGTGGGCGGTCAGACCTTCCCGCGCTTCCGGACCGGTGAATCCCAGGAACTCCAACGCCAGCGACGCATCGAAGGACGGGCCGGCCATGCGCAGCCAGTTGTTCAACGCGTATTTCGTCCAACGGATCGCGCTCTGGGCCCCCTCCGCCAGCCGAATGGCGAGTTGCTGGGCTTTGGCATCCAATTCCTCGTCCTCGACCGCCAAGGAGATCAGTCCAATCCGTTCGGCTTCCTCGCCGGATACCGAATCGCACAGCAGCAGGTAGAATTTGGCCTTCGCCAGCCCGCACAGCAGCGGCCAGACGATCACCGAGTGATCCCCCGCGGCCACGCCCAGGCGGGTATGGCCGTCGATGATGCGGGCGTTCTTGCTGGCGATCGAAATATCGGCGAGCAGGCCGCATACCAGACCCGCACCGACCGCCGGCCCGCGCATCGCGCTGATCACGGGCTTGGAGCAGTTGATGATGTTGTAGACCATGTCCCGCGCCTCTTTCCAAACCCGGGCACGGGTGTCGAAATCGTCCATGATCTCCTGGATCATCCTGAAGTCGCCGCCGGCCGAGAACGCGTTCGGGCCGCCGGTCAGGATCACCGCGTTCACCTCCGGATCCTTGTCGACATCGCGCCAGATCTCGCCGAGTTCCCCGTGCATCACTGCATCCACCGGCGACAGACCGGCGCCGGTGCCCATGGTGATCCGCAGGACGCGCGGATGCGGGCGGTCGAAGCTCAGGCGGCTATAGGCTGCGTAGCGATCGGTCATGGTCCTGCATGTCCTTGTATGGGGGAGGGGCCCGGATCAGGCCGGCCGGAAGCGGGTCAACATGGTCTCGGTGCGCCGGCGCAGGGAGCCGATGCGGCCTACACCGGCCAGCCGGCGGTCCAGGAACGCGAGCGTCTCCGCGTCATCCTCGCTGAAATCCCGCAGCCAGAACAACAGAGTAGCGGCATAGACCGACCCCAGGATCGCCCGCTTGGTGTACCAACTGAAATCGGCCGACCGGTCGCCGGCCGCGTGCCAGATGGTGTCCACCGTGCGGGCGGCGCAGCCGGTGGCGGCCCAAGCGTTGTGCGGGAGTGCCAGGACAGCAAGGGCGCGCCGGATCGCGTCCTTGTGCGGGCGGTTCTGCCGCAGGCGCAGCGCGATCACCGCGCGCACGCGTGCGGAAACGCGGGTTTCCGCGATCGAGGCGGCCTCCTGCTCCATCCGCCGGTCGGCCAGGTCGCAGAACGCTTCCACCATGTCGATCGCACCACCGGGAAACAGCAGATCGGCCTCATCCTCCGGCATGCCGGCATCCGCCAGTCCGAGCCGCAGCGCGCGTCCGGTCCAGCCGTCGAACGGGACATGCGACAGCATGGCGTCGAGCGCCGTGTCGCGTTCCACGCCACGCTCGGGGGGAGCGAACATCATTCCTTGGTCTCCGTTTGCTGTTCGGCCGCGCGGTTGAGTTCCTCGTTGAACCCGAACAGGCGGAAATCGGTCACGCGCATGGTATAAAGCACGCCGTTCAGATGATCGTATTCGTGCTGGATCACGCGAGCGTGGAAACCGGTCACCTCTCTTGTGACGATGTTGCCATCGCAATCCACGCCTTTATAGCGGATCCGGTTCGCCCGCGGCACGGCGGCGCGCATGCCGGGGATCGACAGGCAGCCCTCCCAACCCAGCACCCGTTCTTCCCCCAGGAGTTCCACGACCGGGTTGATCAGCACCGAGTTGCCCACCTGCGAGTCCTCGGGGTCGCCGCCCGCTCGGCTTCCCGGCACCCGAAACACGAACAGGCGCAGCGGGATATGCACCTGCGGCCCGGCAAGGCCCACGCCAGGCGCGTCTTCCATCGTTTCCATCATGTCGGCGACCAGCCGACGGATCTCCGGCGCCCCCGGATCGGGGACGGGATCGCAGTTTTGTAGCAACACCTCGTGGCCCATGCGGGCAATTTTCAGAATGGCCATGTCGCCTCCGCGTCTCTCCGGTCGGAACAGGGTTTGCCGATCAAACTGTCCGATCGGCAGAATAGGGTTTGTCTCGTTTGACCGCCATGTTATAGGGCCACTCCCCGCGCCGGGACTCTGGCCGCGGGGCGTATGTGTTCGCCCCCGATCATCGGGGGCGCCCCAGGAAAGGAGCAGGCGGCCAAGTGCAAGTCCTCGTGCGTGACAACAACGTTGATCAAGCGCTTAAGGCGCTCAAGAAGAAGATGCAGCGGGAAGGCATTTTCCGAGAGATGAAGCTTCGTCGGCATTACGAAAAGCCGTCCGAGCGTCGCGCCCGCGAAGCCGCGGAGGCCGTTCGGCGAGCGCGAAAGCTGGAGCGCAAGCGGCTGGAGCGAGAAGGCTTCTGACAGGTTTCCTGCCCCGCTGACAGCGGGGCACTCATGCGGTCGGATCATCGACGCCGGCCGCGCCAGACTTCCTTGAAATCGGCTCACCGCGCGTGCCATTGGCACGTGCGCGGCGCTGTTCGTCGTGCGTCTGGCAACCGGCCGACGCTCCCCATACGCCATTTGACCGGCGATCCTGACCCGCATCGTACACAGCCGCCCGTCTCATCAGCGTGAGGCGACCCGCCGTTCATACGGCTTGTCGCATGGGATTTGCGCGTCTAGGGTAGAATTGGACCGACCGGATCGGTGTATCTGCCATGCTTGCCCCAGACCAAACTCGCCAACATTCGGTATTTGAACGCCTCCGGCAGGGAATCCTGGCTGGCAGCCTCCCCGCGGGCGCACGCCTGCCCCCCACCCGTGCTCTCGCCGGTGAGCTCGGCGTTGCCCGCCAGACCGTCGTGCTGGCCTATGAGCGTCTGGCGTCGGAAGGTTATGTCCGCGCCCGCACCGGCAGCGGAACCTATGTTGCCACCGATCTGCCCGATGCCGCCCCTGCGCAAGCCGCTCCGCCCCCAATCGCGGCCAGCGCGTTGTCGGCGCGAGGCCTGCGCCTCGCCCGGGTGCCGGCAAGCGCCACGGCCCGAAGCTCCGATATCGGCATGTTGCTGGCCGGGGGACTGCCGGCCCCCGATCTGTTCCCCGCGCAGGCCTGGTCTCGTTGTGTCACGCGCGTGCTGAAGGACCTGTCCGGGGAGTTGGCCAGTTATCCGCCGCCGCAGGGATTGTTGAGCCTGCGCGAGCAGATCGCCGCGCATCTGGCCGCGACCCGCGGGCTTTTGGCCGACCCGGGCTGCATCGTGATCACCGCCGGCACGCAGCAGGCATTGCGCACGGCCGCCGAATTGCTGCTGGACCCGGGGGATGCGGCCTGGGTCGAGAATCCCGGCTATATCGCCGGCCGAGGCGCGTTGATCGCGGCCGGAGCGGTGCCGGTTCCGGTCACCAGCGACGCGGAAGGCATGGACGTCGCCGCCGGCATCCGACTCGCGCCGCTGGCTCGTCTTGTTCTGGTTGCCCCGTCGCATGCCACGCCGCTGGGTGGTGCGCTGCCGATCGGGCGGCGACTCGCGCTGTTGGAATGGGCCGGGCGAGCGAATGCATGGGTGCTGGAGGACGATTGCGACTCGGAATTTCGGTGGGAGGGCCGGCCGCTGCCGCCGCTGGCCAGTCTGGATAAGGCCGGCCGCGTGATCTATTGCGGCACGTTCAGCAAGACCTTGGCACCGGCGTTGCGGCTGGGGTTCGCCGTGGTCCCGGCGCCGCTGGTGCCGGCATTCGTGCGCGCTCGCACCCTGATGGATCGTGGGACGGATGCTTTGGGGCAGGCGACTCTGGCCGAGTTCATGCGCCAGGGTCTGCTGGCACCGCATATCCGGCGCATGCGCACGGAGTATGCACGCAGGCGGACCGCCTTGCTGGCGGCGATGGCGAAACATGTGACGCTCGTGCAGCCCCTTGCCGCGCCTGGCGGACTGCACATGGTCGCTCGGTTGCCCGATGGCGCCGATGAGGCGGCGGCGGTGACCGCCTGTCGGACCCGCGATCTGGCGGTGGCGCCATTGGCGGCCTACTACGCGGGGGATGCCGAGCCGCCGGATGCGGGGCTGCCGCGGATGGCCGGGCTGGTGATGGGATTTGCCGGCACGCCGGCGTCGCTCGCCACCGAGGCTGCCAAGCGGCTGGAAGCGGCGCTGCGAGCAGCGCGCCAAGCCTGATCGCGGCGCTCTGCTCAGTACCAGCCGCTCGGACCATTGACCGATATCGTTCCATTACCGTTATTGCCGAGCTTGATCCGGCAACCCGTCCCCCGCCGATGAAGCGCGGGTTGCCGGATCAAGTCCGACAATGACGGTAAGGAAGGGGGGCGATTTATCGGTCAATGGTCAAGGCCGGTTGCAAAAGCCGCGACCTTCACCCAAGCCGCCTATGCGGCGAATTTGACAACCGTGGCCTTGTCCGCGGCTGCCACCCGATCCGGCGGAAAGCCGAGGGAGACCTTGGTGCCGACGCGCGCGGTCGACTCCACGGTCAGGTAGCCGCCCTGGGCTTCCATCAGCACCCGCGCCAGCACCAGGCCAAGACCCAGGCCACGGCTGTTCGGTGCGTTGGATGGGGTGGGGCGCTGCACGGCCATCAGGCCGGCGCCCTCGTCTTCCACGATCAGGGTCAGGCCGCCATTATGGCGCTCCACCGAGACATCGATCCAATCCCCATGGCGGGAATGGCGGGCCGCGTTGCCGAGCACACGCCCCAGAACCTGGGCCATGGCGCGCCGGTCGGTGATCAGGCCGCATTCGCGCATGGCTCGGGCGATTCGCCAATGCCTCTCGCTGGGGCCCAGGGTCGCGGTCACGGCCTCGATCGCATCGGCCAGCAACGGTTGCAGTTCCAGGGTTTCAAGCTCCAGGCGTCTTGTGGACGCACCGGGGACGGCATGGTCCTGCATGTCGTCGGCCAGTTCCAGGATCTGGCGGACGGCCGCCAGCACACCGGTCATATCGGCGGACGGTTCCGGTGTCTGAAGGGTCATTTGTTCCGCGTGGCCCAGCAGACGCATGGCATCGGCACGCAGATCCGTGACCGACAGCCGCAGGACGCGGGTCGTGGCCGCTTCCGCGATCTTCGCGCGGTCGCGTTCGGCGCGGGCCGAGGCCAGCGCGATGCGGGAGCGGGTCAGCAGGGCAGCCAATCCCAGGCTCAGTCCGGCGGCAATGACCGCCAATCCGAGCAGCACGATATCGGTCAATCTCATGAAGTCAGATTGACCGGATATCCCGAAGAATTGGTTAACGCCCGGGCAGAGAACGCACGCGGATTGTATGCCGCGGGCGGGCGTTTCAGGCGGTGGCGCTGGCGGCGCGCTTGTCGCGGGCGCGTTCGATCCGACGCTTCAGTTGCTTGCCTTCCACGGTCAGCTTGGTGTTGGGCATTCCCAGCAGGAAAGCGTCAATACCACCGTTGTGCTCAACGGTGCGGATGGCCTGGGTCGAGATCCGCATACGGACCTCGCTGCCCAGAATGTCGGACAACATCGACGAAACCTGCAGGTTGGGCAGGAAACGGCGGCGGGTCTTGTTGTTTGCGTGGCTGACGTTGTTGCCACTCAACACGCCCTTGCCCGTGATCTCACAGCGGCGAGACATAATACTCCATTCCTCGGTCTGGTCGGAAGGCGCGGGTTATGGCGAGTGGGGCCGCCGCCGTCAAGGACGAGTCTCGCCCCGGCGCCTGAAACCCACAAAGAACCTGCCCGATCCGGTTGTCAGGCATGCCCGGTCTGCTCCCGCAGTTCCCCGGACCGCACGCTGGCGATGGCATTTTGCAGAATGCGGACGATCGCCTCGTCATCGAGTCCGCGAGCCAGCAGGGCCATGGAGCCGCCCAGCAGCGCCGAGGCGATCGCCAGGGAGCCGATATTCTGCCCCGTCATATACTCGATTGCCTTGTCGACCACGGCGCCGGCATGGCTGAGTTCGGAGGGCGGCGGATCGTCGGAACCAGCTTGCATGGTCGGGGTCTTTCCTGATCGGGTGGTCGGTTCAATCGGCCGCCGCGGGTGCATGCGTTAAACCGGCCGCCGCGGGTTCGTGGTCCTGTTCGGCGGCCTGCATGGCCCACATGCTGGCATACAGCCCGCCAATGGCCAGCAGGCTGGCATGGGTGCCCCGTTCGGCGACCATGCCGTCCCGCAGCACGACGATTTCATCGGCGTCGACGACGGTGGACAGGCGGTGCGCGATCACCAGGGTGGTCCGATGGCTCGCCACCGCCCGCAGCGCGGTCTGGATATCCTGCTCGGTTCGCGTGTCCAGGGCACTGGTGGCCTCGTCCAGGATCAGGATGCGGGGGTCTTTCAGGATGGTGCGCGCAATCGCCACGCGCTGTTTCTCACCGCCCGACAATTTCAGGCCGCGTTCCCCGACCCTTGTGTCGTAGCCGTCCGGCAGCGCGAGCACGAAATCATGCACCTGGGCCCGCTTGGCCGCCTGCTCGATTTCCGCCTGGGACGCGCCGGGCCGGCCATAGCCGATGTTGTAGCCGATCGTGTCGTTGAACAGCACGGTGTCCTGCGGCACGACGCCGATAGCGGCCCGCACGCTGTCCTGGCCGACGTCGCGCACGTCCTGCCCATCGATCAACACTCGCCCGCCGGTGACGTCGTAGAAGCGAAACAGCAGGCGGCTGATGGTGGATTTGCCGGCGCCGGTGGGGCCGACGATGGCGAGTCGCTGGCCAGCCGGAATGACGAAATCGACGCCTTTCAGGATCTCCCGGTCGGGCCGATAGCCGAAGCGCACATTCTCGAAGCGGACCTCGCCGGCGGGGCCAGCGCCGAGATTGGCGGTCAAGGCCACGGCGCCCGGTTTGTCACGGACTTCCTGTTCCACCCGCAGCAGGGCGAACATCTGCTCCATGTCCACCAGGCCCTGCTTGATGGTCATGTAGACCATGCCCAGGAAGTTCAGCGGCTGGTAGAGCTGGATCAGGTAGGTGTTCACCAGCACGAATTTGCCCACCGTCATGCTGCCGGCGGACATGTCGCTGGCGGCCATCAGCATGATCGCGGTCAGGCCGACGGCGATGATCATCGCCTGGCCCAGGTTCAGCAGGTTTAACGAGACCTGGACCCTGACCGCCGCGCGCTCATAACGGGCCAACGCCCGATCGTAGCGCTCCGCCTCATGGCCTTCATTGTTGAAATATTTGACGGTTTCGTAGTTCAGCAGGCTGTCCAGCGATTTGTTCGAGGCGTCGTTGTCGGTGTCGTTCATGGTGCGCCGGTAGCGTCCTCGCGCGCCGGCCAGCAATGTGGTGAAGGCGACATAGCCCAGCACGGCGACCAGGGTGACCGCCGCGTAACGCCAGTCGAACATGTACCAGATGATCCCGGTGACCAGGATCAGTTCCAGCGCCGTCGGCACCACGTTGAACACCGCCAGCCGCAACACCGACTGCATGCCCAGGGTGCCGCGATCGATAATCCGCGACATGCCGCCGGTCTGGCGGTCCATGTGGAATCGCAGACTGACGTCGTGCAGATGGCGGAAGGTGCGCAATGCCAGCAACCGCACCGCACGCTGCTGCACCGAGGCGAACAGCGCGTCGCGGATTTCTCCGAAGCCCGCCGCGCCGACCCGCGCCAGCCCGTAGGCCATGATCAACGCCGCCGGCACCGCCACCAGCCCGGCCACACCCTCTCCCGGCACCAGAGCATCCACCGCTCGGCCGTACAGAATCGGCACATAGACCGTGGCCAGCTTCGCCAGCAGCATGAACAGGACCGCGATCACCACACGCACCCGGGCGCCCGGATTGCCGACCGGCCACAGATACGGCAGCAGCGACAGCACGGTCTGCATGTTGGAGCGTTGGACGTGCAACGACGGCGGCGGCGGGGCCGTCTTGTCAGCTTGGTTTCGTCTCATCCCTCGCATGTGGCATGATGGGAGCGGATTTGAAAGGCGGAGCAGGTGCGGAACGAGACGCGTGCGCAAGGTTTCCATCGTCACATCGCGGCCTGTACCGACGCGATTTTGCCCGGCCAGCGCCTGGCGTTCCATGTGGGGGAAGGTCGTGTCGGCTGGATTCGCCGCGATCTGGCCGAGGTTTTGGCCGGATTTCCCGCCATCACCGTGGCAACCGACCGCGTCACCCTGACCGATGGGGCGGCTTTGGCCGCCATCGCCCAGGATCTGTCGGGGCGCGGTTTTTTTCGCTGGCGGCGGGAAGCGTTCGACGTGCGTGCCGCGGCGGACGGTCCGGTGTTGGCGCTGCTGGACCGTGGCGCCATCCCGGCGTTCGGCGTGCAGGCGACCGGGGTTCACGTCAACGGCCTGGTGAACCACCCGGCCGGCCTGCATCTCTGGGTTGCTCGCCGAGCGCAGGATAAGCTGCTGGACCCGGGGAAGCTGGATCATGTTGTGGCTGGCGGCGTTCCGGCCGGCCTGTCACCTGCCGAAACCCTGGTGAAGGAGGCGGCGGAGGAGGCCGCGATCCCGCCGGACCTGGCCGCTCGGGCGACGCTTGTCGGGCAGATCACCTATGCGATGGAGCGGCCGGAGGGTCTGCGGCGCGACCGTCTGTTCTGCTACGACCTGATGTTGCCGGCGGATTTCGTCCCGCGCCCGGCCGACGGGGAGGTGGAATCCTTCGAGCTCTGGCCGCTGCGGCAGGTGTGGGAGGCGGTGCGCGATACCAACGACGTCAAGTTCAACGTCAACCTGGTGCTGATCGACCTGTTCATCCGGCACGGGCTGATTGACGGAGCGGAGGCAGTGTCACTGCGCGACGCTTTCCGAACCGGTGCGGCGCGGGCCGAGGGGGAAGTCGGGTAGTTCGGCCAACGGATCTAGCCATTGACCGATCCAACAAATGCCCGCGATCCAGGCTGGAACAGCCCGGGTCGGGGGCGGTCGAAGACTCAATTTTCCGGCGGGGCCGCGGCGATGGGAATTTCCCGTGCTTCCGGCTGCTCGCCGACACCCGGGGCGCGGTTGTCGTCGCCGTCCGAATCCCCGTTATTGCCGCCGCCCGCGTCATCGTTGCCCTGGTAGGTGCGTCGCTGACCGCCGCCCTGCTGACCTTGGGGTTGGCCGCCTTGCGGCTGGCTCTGTTGGGCCGCCTGGTTCATGGCATTCAGGATACGGAAATAATGTTCCGCATGCTGGAAGTAGCCCTCCGCCATGACCCGGTCGCCGCTGCTGGTCGCGTCGCGGCCGAGTTGCAGGTATTTCTCGAACAGTTGCTGCGCCGTCCCGCGGACGCGCATGTCCGGACCGCTGCTGTCGAAGACATGATTGCGATTCAGAGGAACATTGCCGCTGGAATGATGGCGAACCGGCCCGCCGCCGCCGCCGCCACCTCCGCCGCCACCCCCGCCTCCGCCGCCACCGGATCGGTGATTGCGACCACGCATGCGTTTCATATTCATACTGTTGCCGTCGTGCTTTCCCGTTGCGGGCAGCCAGCTTCGCGCTAGGGCGTCTTGCATCTGCGCCCCGAGAGGATTCCCACCCCCGGCTAACCAGAATCAATCGGCGTTGGTGCGGACCGACGTCGAACCCGCATACAGCGGACGCATACGCCTGGAACCGGCCGCTGACGGCGGTCCCTGCCACAGGCGCAAGGTAGTCTGCCTATCCCATTCTGCCAAACGGTTTTTTTACGCCTCGATGGATCGCAATACGATGGCGCGCGCTATCCCGGTGAGGTCGGGGCGGAACGAGGCCGTCAATCCGTGTGCCCGCGCCAGCTCCCCGACCGGGCCGTCCTGCCCAAGGCCCAGTTCCAGCACCGCGGTCCCGCCGCTTGCCAGCAACCCCCGCAGAGTAGGGATAATCGTCCGATAAGCCGCCAACCCATCGGCGCCGCCATCCAATGCCAGAGCCGGCTCATGGCCGCCGACCTCCGGCATCAGGTCGGCGATTTCCTGCGTCCGGATATAGGGTGGGTTGCTGACGATCAGATCGAAGCGGCCGTTGATGGGATTGGCCCAATCTCCGGTGACGAAAACCGCGCGATCGGTCAGACCAATTCTGGCGGCATTGGCGGCGGCGAGAGCGGTGGCCGCCGCGGCGCGGTCCACGCCGATCCCGAACGCAGCGGGGATATCATGCAGAATCGCCAGCAGCAGGCAGCCCGTGCCGGTGCCCAGATCCAGCACAAGGCAGGGTCCCGGGCGGCCGCCCCAGGCCGCCAATGCGGCCTCGACCACGGTTTCGCTGTCGGGGCGAGGGATCAGGGTGGCGGGCGAAACCGCCAGGTCCAGGCTCCAGAATTCGCGCCGGCCCACCAGATAGGCGAGTGGTTCATGGTTCGCGCGCCGACGCAGCAGGGCGTCGTAGGTACCGGTGTCGATCGGCGCCGTCAGGTCTCGGATCAGGGCGAGCGGCTCGCATCCCAGGGCATGGGCGAGGAGAAGCCGCGCTTCGAGGCGCGGATTGTCGATTCCGGCGGCAAGCAGCAGGCCGGCCCCATCCCGCAGCGCTTCGGCAACCGTCATGTCACGCCAGCCGTTCGGCGATTTCGTGGGAGTCTTGCGTGATACCCCTCCCCCCCCACAAACCCTGCCGCATTCACAGATCTGCGCGGTGGAGAAAGATCTCCCCCTCCCCTTGCGGGAGGGGGTTGGGGGGAGGGGTTGCACGCAATGTCGGTGGGGACCGCCCCCTCCCCCCGGCCCCCTCCCGCAAGGGGAGGGGGAGAAC
>CALQHT020000103.1 GCA_943330455.2 Nitrosovibrio sp. Nv4
AGATGGGTCGGCCGTGACGCCACCTCCGGGCCGATATGAAGCCAGTCAGGACGTGATCGGGGCGCCGCCGGCGGTCTGATGACCGCGCCGGCGCAGCCGAACAGCCGTCGTTATTGATCGAAAATCCCGAGTCCGACAGGCTGCTAGTATTCCGACTCGATGCAGGTATTTTTTTGATCGAACATCAATTTAACGTACCTCGTATGACGGTTCCGCCGCGGCAGGGTGGCGCCCAATTCGGATTATCGAACCGTGCTGTCATATGGTACCAGGGCTGGCGCTGAAAACACAGAAATGCCTGAACAGGCATCTGGACTGACCACGCGTGGCGGGAATCGATGGTCCACACACAATGCTAACCGCCCACGACGGCGGGCTCGCCTAGGCTGGCGTTATCCGGGGTGTTTGCGACAACCCGCGGCGGGTCCGTCCCCTGCCGATCAGGGTCGCGCTGCCTTCGCTCGGCTGAAATCGAACCAGGAGCTGATGATGGCGCCGAGGTCGCGTTCGCGCATCGTGTCGATGTCGACGGTCGCGGTCATGCCGGCCCGCAGCGGCGGTTCGCCGGGATGGGGCAGCAGTTTGATTTTGACCGGCAGGCGCTGCACCACCTTCACCCAGTTCCCCGACGCATTCTGGGGCGGCAGGATCGCGAACTCGGACCCGGCCGCGGGGCTGATGCTCTGCACCACACCTTCCCAGACTTCATCCGGGTAGATATCCAGGACGACCTTCACCTTCTGGCCTTCCTGGATATGGGTGAGCGTGGTTTCCTTCAGGTTGGCTTCGACCCAGGGCCGATGATCGGCAACAATGACGAACAGGGGCGTCGCCGGCTTCACCTGCTCCCCCAATTGCAGCTTCACGTTCACCGCGATGCCATCGAGCGGAGCGACCAATGTGGTTCGCGCCAGATCAAGCGCCGCCCGGTCACGCGCGGCGAGTTTGTCGCGCACCAAAGGATGCCGATCGACAGGGATTTCTGCATCACCGCCGAGGACGGTCAGCATCCGCTCCAGCCGGCGGCGCACGACCGACAGCCTCTCCCGTGCCACGGCGGCGTCGTTCTGGGCTTCCTCCAACCGGGTTGCCGACACCACGCCCGATCCAGCCAGCGATTCCTGGCGCTTCATCTGACGCTGGTAGTAATCGGCACGGTTTTCGACTTCGCCCAGTTCGCTGCGGGTTTCCCGCCAGGTGGCGCGCGCCGTTTCGACCTGATGACGGGCCAGGTCGAGTTCCGCATCGGCACTGGCCAGCGCGAGACGATAGGGTTCCGGGTCGATCCGGATCAGCGGCATCCCGGCTTTCACGTGTTCGTGATCACGAACGGCAACCTCGATCACGCGACCTGAGACTTCGGGGGCAATCTGTGCGATATCCGCCTTCACATAGGCATTCTCGGTGCTGATAATCCTGCCGCCTCGCTGCCACGCAACCGCACCGCCGATCAGGACCAGTATCGGAACACCGACCAAAAGTACCAAGCGTACCAGCCTGGTCCGCGCACGCGTCATCGTGTCACCTCAGAGAGAAAAATCGCCGGCTGCTCTGGTACTGGCCTCAATCGCATCGTTCGGAACCGCTCGGGTGGTGTGGCCTGGTTCGCGCCAGATCGCTAACATAGCTTACGATAGCGCACGCTACCTTTCGAGCATATATTCCGCCGGGATGCCCAACTCAAGATGAGCGATAGCGAAGCTGCCTTGTCCCTGTCGGTGGCGCGCCGATTTCTGATCCTCGGCGCCGTGATGCTGGCTTCGATGCTCTACTCCACGACCTTGCTGATCGCATCGACCTTGTTGCCGCAGATGCAGGGCACGATGGCCGCGACCGGGGACGAAATCGCCTGGACGATGACGTTCAACATCCTGGCCACCGCGGTGGTCACCCCCATGACGGGATGGCTGGTCTCACGCTTCGGTCGGCGCAATGTGATGATGTGGTCCATGGCCGGCTTCACCAGCGCGACATGGCTGTGCGGTTCGGCCGATTCGCTGGAAACGCTCGTCCTCTGGCGAGTCGCCCAAGGCGCGCTCGGCGCCCCTGTCGTTCCGTTGTCGAACGCCATCCTGTTGGACAGTTTCCCGCGCCGCCAGGCCGGTATGGTGACATCGATTTTCGGCATGGCCGTCGTGATCGGGCCGGTGGTCGGGCCGGCCCTCGGCGGCTTCCTTGCCGAGATCTATAGCTGGCGCTGGGCCTTCTACATGCTGGTCCCGGTCGGCCTGACGGCGTTCATCGGCCTCGCCCTGACCTTGGACAAGGACCAGCCGGGACGCGGCACACGACTCGACTGGATCGGATTCCTCACGCTCGCGGGCGCGATTTCCTGCGTGCAGCTGGTGCTCTCGCGCGGCCAGCGGCTGGATTGGTTCGAATCGACCGAGATCGTGATCGAGACCGCCCTGGCTGCCGTCAGCTTCTTTATGTTCCTGGTGCACAGCCTGACGGCGGAGCGCCCGTTCCTGGACCCGAAACTGCTGACGGACCCGAACTATGCGCTGGGGCTGATCCTGGTGACGATTTACGGGATGCTTAATTTCACGCCGGTGGTGCTGTTGCCGTCGCTGTTGCAGCAGCATGCGGGCTACCCGGATCAGATCATCGGTGAAATCCTGGGCGCGCGCGGCATCGGGGCCACGATCGGCTTTTTCCTGGCGATCTTCGCCGGACGGGTCGATCCGCGCTTCGGCATGATCTTCGGATTCTCGCTGCAAATCCTGTCCGGGATCTGGCTCATGAGCCTGGACCTGAATGTGGACAAGACGACCCTGGCGCTGAACAGCGTGCTGCAAGGCATCGCGGTCGGCGTGTTCTGGGTTCCCCTGACGATCGCCACCTTCCCGACCCTGGATTCGCGACTGATGCCGGAGGCGATGGCCCTGTTCCATCTGATGCGCAACATCGGATCGAGCTTTTTCATCTCGGTCTCGGTAGCGGAGATCGTCCACGCGACCGGTGCGAACTACTCTCGGCTGACCGAAATGATCTCGCCCTATAATCGGGCCCTGGCCCTGCCCTGGGTGACCGGCAACTGGACCACCGAAAACCAGGTCGGGTTGGCGCGCCTGTCGAAGGAGATCAACCGGCAGGCGGCCATGATTGGCTATACGAACGCTTTCGGGTTCTATACCGCGACTTCCGCGGTGGCGATCGCGATGATCATGCTGGCGAAGAAGCGGCAGCGGAAGGTTGCCGCGTAACACCTAGAGGAAACGACCATGGCAAATTACGTTCTGCTTCACGGCGCCTACCAGGGCGGATGGATTTTCAACCGCGTCACGCCGCATCTGCGCGCCGCCGGACACACGGTGTTCGCGCCGTCCCTGGACGGGTGCGGGGAGCGTGCTCATGCGATCCGCCCGGGCATCGATACCGAGAGCCAGGCTGCCGAAATCGCGCAACTGCTGTTCTATGAGGATTTGAAGGACGTGGTCCTGGTCGGCACCAGTTGCGGCGGCATGATCGCCTGCCGGGTGGCGGAAACCGTGCGTGAGCGCATCGGCCGGATCGTGCTGGCCGATGCGCTGGCGCTGTTCAACGGGGAAGCCGTGTCCGATCACGTCAAGCGCCCGACCGCGGTGTCGACGGATCTGGCGACCGGCCCGTCCCCCGAGGACGCGGCAAACCGCATGTTCGTGTCCCTGACCGGCGAGACGAAAGCCTGGGCGCTGGCTCGCTACACGCCGCACCCGATCGCGGCGATGCAGGCCCCGGTGAAGCTGGACAGTTTCTGGCAGCAGAGCTGGAAGGCATCCGTCATCTGGTGCAAGCAGAGCGTCAATCCGCCGGTCGCCCATCAACGGCGCGCAGCCGAGACGCTGAAGGCGAGCTGGCATGAACTGGATACCGGCCATTATCCGATGCTGACCGAGCCGGAGAAGCTGGCGCAATTGATGATGGCGGGATAGAGCGCGCTTCCCCGGATTGGACGGGGAACGCCCTCCCAATCTTTGTCCGAGAGCATGATCGGGGCGGTGTCCGGCGCGATCATGCTGCGGGAAGCACCGGGCGTCGCGCCAGTGACCGCGCGACGTTTGGTGGTTTCTCCATCGACCGAGCCACATCGGCCGGCTACCGACCGCGATGTGATGCGGCGGTGGCCGACTGCATATCGGGAGAACGACCGGGCTCGTGCGGCCCTCCTGGTTGCAGCAACGCCTTGCGGGCGCGTTCAACGCACGATCCCGCTTCCCTTCGCCCCGCCGAACACCCATTATCCTCGCAAGTAAGAACGTACAGGGAGCCTCGGGAACCGCAGCATGTGGTCATGGGTCTATGCCGCCGTCGATCTGGTCGCCGAGTACCCGACCTGGGCACTCGCGATCGCATTCATCGCAGCCATCGTCGAAGCGGTGGCGGTGCTGGGCATACTTATCCCCGGCACCCCGATCGTGATGGCCGTCGCGGCGGCGGCGACCGCGGCGGGCCAGCCGATGGGGCCCTATCTGGTCCTGGTCACGATCGGCGCCATCATTGGCGACTTCATGTCGTATTGGATCGGGTATCGCTACAAGGATACCCTGCGCGGTGTCTGGCCGCTGTCCAGCCGGCCGTATCTGATGGAAAAGGCGGACCGGTTCTTCGATCGATACGGCATCTACAGCATCGCGTTCTGCCGCTTCCTGCCGCTGTTTCGCTCGACGGTGCCCATGGTGGCCGGCATGGCGGGGATGTCGCGCAACCGCTTCGTGCTGGCGAATGTCTGCTCCGCGCTGGTTTGGGCACCTGTCCATGTCTATCCCGCCCAGATCGCAGGGCTGACGATAGGAAGCCTGCACGACGGCGATTGGCAGACCGCTTCGTACTGGGCCGCATTGCTGGCGGTATTATGTGTCGCCGGGTGGTGGCTGCATCGCCGCCTGGCCGCCAGGGTCAGACAGACCACGGCGTAGGGTGGTAGGGGAGAGAAAGCCTTGGGGCTCCGCCCCAAACCCCGCGAGGGGCTTTGCCCCCTCGACCCCCACCAAGGCTGGGCCTTGGATGCCGTTTATTGGGTCAGGGAAAAAAGGGAGCCAACCCGGAGCTGAAACGCCATGGTCGGCCCCCTTTCCCCCCTGACCCAATGAATCGCGGTCCAGGGGCCGTGCCCCTGGTGGGTTCGAAGGGCGAAGCCCTCGCGGGGTTTGGGGCGGAGCCCCGAGACTTTCCCTTCGCAGCCCTGAACCGACGGGCCGGACTATTCCGCCCGAATCAGACCACGATGGCTGGGCGCATCGATGAACGCGAGCACCTCATCGATCAGCGGATCGCCGGCAAAACGCGCCCGGACATCATCCAACCGCTGGGCGAACACGCCCTCATCCCCGAAAAGGGCGCGGAACATCGCGTTCAGATGCTGGATCTGGGCCTTGTCGAAGCCCCGGCGCTTCAGGCCGATCACATTGAGCCCCGCCAGGCGCGCCCGATTCCCAAGGACGCTGCCGAACGGGATCACATCGGCTTCCACGCCCGACACGCCGCCGATCATCGCCGCCCGTCCGATCCGGACGAACTGGTGAATGGCCGCGGAACCGCCGATCACCGCATAATCGCCAATACTGACATGGCCGCCCATGACGACATTGTTCGCGACGATCACGTTGTTGCCGAGTGTGCAGTCATGCGCCACATGCGCCACCGCCATCAGCATGCAATCGCTGCCAACCCTGGTGATGCCCTTACCCGTCGCCGTGCCGCGATGGATCGTGCAGTGCTCCCGGATCTGGGTCCGTGCCCCGATGTCGCACTGCGTGGGTTCGCCTTTGTATTTCAGGTCCTGCGGCTCCATCCCGACCGTGCAGAACGGATACAGGATCGCACCGGGACCGATGCGCGTGTGCCCGTCGAGCACGACGTGGGAGATCAGCTTCACCCCGTCCTCGATCCTGACATCCGGCCCAACCGTGCAAAACGGCCCGATTTCCACCCCAAGACCCAATTCGGCGGCCGGATCGACAATGGCCGTCCGGTGAATGGTCACACCGCCCGCGTTTGGTATGATCAAATCTGGCAATGAATCCATAATCGCACCGGTCCGTTTGCATAAGCGGTCGAGTTGACCTCAGGCACCCTATGGCTCACCGGGCAGGTGACCAACTCAAATAGTGTTGCCCGATATTTCCACATCCACCTGTAAGGCATTGATGCTACAGGAATCAGGCCATATTGCGGCGCGCCATCCCGCATGCGTCCGGAACGAGAATCCGAGGGGGAGGAAACGTCAGATTGACGGGGCGCGATCCATGATCATCGCCGCGAAGGTGGCTTCCGCCACCGCGACGCCGTCAACCCGCGCCACGCCATGGAACTTCCAGACATTGCCGCGATTGCGCTCCTTCGTCACATGCACGCGCATCTGATCGCCCGGCACGACGGGACGGCGGAATTTCGCGCCCTCGATCGACATGAAATAGACGACCTTGCCCTGCGCCTCTGGCCCCAGGGTTTCCACCACCAGCACGGCCGCGGTCTGTGCCATGCTTTCGATGATCAACACGCCCGGCATCACCGGATGGTTGGGAAAATGCCCGGCAAAGAAGGATTCATTGACCGAGACATTCTTGATCCCGATCGCCGATCCATTGTGGACCACCTCCACCACCCGATCGATCAGCAGGAACGGATAGCGATGCGGGATCGCCTGCATGATCTGCTTGATGTCCAGGCTGTCGACCGCCCCGGCGGGCTTTTCGGTTACGGCCTGAGACGGAGATACTGGTGTTTCATCCATGGCGTTCAGCTCGTGCTCGTGTCTGTGTCGCGGCCGGTTTCCCTATCGCGGTTGCGCTTGGCGCTGGTCGAGCCGCGTGACAATCGCCGCAGCACCGCGACTTCCCGGAAGAAGCTGCGAACCGGTTGGGCGGGGCTTCCCACAACTTCGGTTCCCGTCGGGATATCGGCCATCACGCCGGCCTGAGCCCCTATCCGCGCACCGCGCCCGACATGCAGATGTCCGGTCATACCCGCCTGACCACCCATCATCACATGGTCCTCCAGGATGGTCGATCCGGAGATACCGGCCTGGGAGACGATGACGCAGCCTCGCCCCAGACGGACATTATGCCCGATCTGCACCAGGTTATCGAGCCGAGACCCCGCCCCGATCACCGTATCATGCAGGGAACCTCGGTCGATCGTGGTGTTGGCGCCGACCTCCACGTCGTCTTCAAGGATCACCCGGCCAAGCTGCGGCACGGTGATGTAACCGCTGGGGGTAACGGCGAACCCGAACCCATCCTGCCCGATACGGGCGCCCGGATAGACATAGACCCGATTGCCCACAAGAGCGTGCGACAGGCTGGCATGTGCGCCGATCCGACAGTCCGCTCCCAGGACAACGCCATCCCCAAGCACGGCATGCGGTCCGATCCGACAGCGCGGGCCGATCTCGACACGGCTGCCGATCACCGCGAGCGGCCCGATTTCCGCGCTCGGATCAATCTCGGCGTCCGGCGCGACCACGGCGGAGGGATGCACGCCGGCGACCGGTGGCGGCACCGGGAAGAACAACGCGGCCACCCGCGCCCAGGCGACATAAGGTTGATCGGTCACGATCGCGATCGCCGTTTCCGGCACACGAGACGCCATCTCCGGATGGACGATCACGGCGCCCGCCTTGGTCGCGGCCAACGCGTCCGCATATTTGCGGTTGTCCAGAAAGCTCACATGGTCGGGGGTTGCCACCTGCAAGGGGGCAACCCCGAACAGCATCAGCTCACGATGCGGCGCTTCTGTCCGGGCGGCCTCGGCCACCGCGGCCAATGAATAGGGCCCGGTGCGATGAAAAAAGCGGGCGTCTCCCGCAACGGCCGAACGATCCACGCGATTGGGATCCGTCTCGTCAACGCTTCGGCTGGGCGGGTGGAGCCGGCGGTTGTGCCTGGGGCTGTGCCGCCGCGGGCTTGGTGCCATTCGCCGCGGCGGGGGCGGTTCCCGTCGCCGCCGCGGGAGCCGCCGCCGCCGTCGGACGCGGCATCGCCATCGGCGAAATACCATCCGGCGGGATCACGACACTGGGCAGCACCTGGTTCAGCACCTCGGCCACCTGCGGCGTCAGATCGAACTCCGCCGTGGTGCCAAGCAACTGCGCCCGGTTGAGAACCAGGTTAACGCCGCGCGCGACGGAGACCTGCTGGGCAACCAGTTCCAGGGTCCGATCGATCTGCGCCATCACATACTGGCCGGCTTCCTGGATGATCCGGTTGCGGTCACCGAAACCGCGGCGGGACTCGTTCACGCGATCCTGGAACGTGCGCTCCTTGGCGCGGATCTGTTCAGGCGTCAGCTTGGCACGCTCATTGGCGAAAGCCTGCCCCAGATCGCGCAGGGTCACCTGCTCCTTCTGGGCGTCTTCATTCAGCCGCTGCCGGCGCAGACCGAGTTCCCGGTCCGCCTGCTGATAGGCGCTGGACAGGCGCAGCACGTCGGGCACCGACAGGATGCCGATCACCGCGGCCGGCGGCGGATCGCTCTTGGGCAGCGTGGGCACATCCGGCGCTGGCGGCAGTTGCACCTGCAACTGATGCGGCGGGATCGGCAATTCTCCCTGCCCGCCTTGCTGGCCACCGCCCATCGCGTCGGGCGGCATCTGCTGCTGTTGCTGCTGCACCGCCGGACCGGGACGCGGCGGCCCGGCCGGACGCGGCGCCTGGGCCGCACCGGGACGCTGCTGGCCGGGCACGAACCACTCGGGATTCGACTGCTGGGCGAACGCCATCACGGGCACACCGGCCAGGAGGAGCGCCGTGAAGGAGACGGAAGCGAGACGTCGAATCTGAGTCACTAGAACCTCGTGCCAAAGCCGAATCGGAAAACCTGAGTCTGATCATAGGGTTGTTTAGAGATAAATGGTGTCACATCGATGTTGATCAGACCGAACTGGGTCCGCCAGGAGATGCCGACACCCGCACCGATCCGAGGTGCCGCCGATTGGGCAATCTGGCAGGGCTGCCCATTCGCCTCGATGCAAGAGCCGAAATTATTGAAATTGGCCTGGGTCAGCCCACCGATATCCACGAAGGCCCGCCCGGAAAGCCCCAGATCCTGCGGCACGGGAAGCGGGAACCGTAATTCGGTGGTTTGCGTCCAGATGAACCGCCCGCCGAGCGGATCGCCCGAGACGGTGTCGTGCGGACCAGCGCCACCGACCTGGAAGCCTCTCAGGTTGTCGCCACCCAGGAAGAAGCGGTCGATGATTCGTTCGGCCCCACCGGTCTGGATCAATTGCCCGATATTGCCACCGATCTTGATGCCCCAATCCTGGTGGCCGAGATACCGCTCCAGCGGGATGTAGTAGGCCGCATTGGCGTTCAGGCGCACGAACTGCACATCGCCGCCGAGACCGGCGAAGTCAGTGCCCAATTCGATCACATAGCCACTGCGCGGAAATATCCGGCTGTCGCGATGATCCAACGTGATCACCTGGCTGATCTGCGACAGCAATGTCGTGCCCTGCTCATTCGTGATGAACGGGCTGGAGCCAGTGTTGACGTTGAACACATCGCGGCTGACCAGGGAGTAACTCCAGACCTGCCGCAGGTTCTCGTTGAACTCATAGCCAGCCCGAAGCGCGAAACCGACTCGCTTTTCGTCATACGGCTGCGTGCCGAGCGTATTTGTGCGGATCAGGAACACGTCGGCGCCGGCCACGAGGTTGCGGTCCAGGAAATAGGGATCGGTCACCGACAGATTGATGGAGCTTCGCTTCTCCGCCAGGATTCCGTTGATGGAGGCGTTGATGCCCGTGCCGACCAGGTTCCGTTCCGCCAGCCCCACGTCCAGCAACGCACCGGCATCCGTCGAATAGCCACCACCCAGGGTCAATTCGCCGGTGGCGCGTTCCTGGATCGAGGTCGTCAGGATCGCCTTGTCGGGCGCCGAACCGGGCGAGGTGTTGACTTCGACACCGGTGAAGTACCCCAGATCGGTCAGGCGCTGGCGGCTGCGACGAACCGCCTCCGCGTTGAACGCATCGCCTTCCGCCAGCCGCATCTCGCGGCGAACGACCTTATCCTTGGTGCGGACATTGCCTGAAATATCGATGCGCTCGACATAGACCTTCGGTCCCTCGCCAACATCGAAGGCGATATCGATGGTCTTCGTGGCCGCGTTCCGGGTCACCCGCGGCTTCACCTCGACGAACGCATACCCCCTATTATGCACACTCTCTTCCAACGCATCCGCCGCTCGGCCGACCGCGTCACCGTCGTACCAATCATCTTCCTGGAAGGTCAGAACCGGCCGCAGATCGTCGCCGTTGAGGTTCCGCAACTGGGAGGTGATGGCAATCTTGCCGAACTTGTAACGCTCCCCCTCCTTGATGGTGAACGTGACGAAGAACGCCTTGCGGTCGGGGGCCAGTTCGGCGGTCGCATCGGCAAGCTGGAAGTCGGCATAACCGCTCTTGAGATAGAACCGGCGCAGCAACTCCTTGTCGAAGTTCAACCGCTCCGGGTCATATTGGTCGGATGTGGACAGAAACCGCCACCAACGCTGCTCCCGGCTGTTGATGACCTCCGTCAGGCGGCTCTCGCTAAAAGCCTTGTTGCCGACGAAGGCGATCTTGCTGACCAAGGTGGTCGGGCCATCGCTGACCTGGAACACCACGTCGACCCGGTTCTGATCCAGACGGATGATCTGCGGGTCCACACTCGTGTCGTAGTGACCGCGTCTGGCGTAGAGGTCGAGGATGCGCTTGCGATCGGCTTCCGCGACCGCGGGCGTGAACACGGCGCGCGGCCGCACCTGGACTTCCGGCCGAAGCTGATCGTCGGTGAGCTTCTTGTTGCCCTCGAACGCCACGCGGTTGACCAGCGGGTTCTCCACCACGCGCACGATCAGATTGTCGCCGGATCGGGTCAGGCGGACGTCCTGGAACAGGCCCGTGGCGTAAAGCGTCTTGAGGCTGCGATCGATCCGGTCGGCGTCAAAGGAATCGCCGACCTGCACCAGCATGTAGGAACGGATCGTCCCTTCCTCGATGCGCTGGTTACCCTCGATCTTGATGGAATGGACGGTGCCGGCTGCCAGAGCGGCCGGACGAGTGGGGGCCTGACGCTGCTGAGCGATAGCGGAACCGGCGATCAGCAAGGGCAGCAGACAGCCTGCCAGGAGCCGTACGGCGCGAATCGGTATCAAACGGCGGATCCCCTTACTCATGCGCTACCGGAAGGTCGCGCCGCGCCAGACCGAGTGCATGGCCGACGCGGACAATAGCGGCCATGCATTAGCGACGCTAGGTGGGCTTGTCACGGGGGCAGAGCGATCGAGGGGTGGAAAGGAAGTTTCGGGGCTCCGCCCCGGACCCCGCGAGGGCTTCGCCCTTCGAACCCACCAAGGCTGGGCCTTGGATGCCGTTAATGGGGTCAGGGATGAAAAGGGGGCCAACCATGGCGTTTCAACAACCGCGTCGGCCCCCTTTCGTCCCTGACCCAATGGATCGCGGTCCAGGGGCCGTGCCCCTGGTGGGCTCGAAGGGCAAAGCCCTCGCGGGGTTTGGGGCAGCGCCCCAACACTCTCTTTCCGTCAGCCGATCAGCCCGGCAACCCAGCGAAACAGCCCGATATGCGACAGATCGTTCCATGTGGCGAAGATGAACAACGTCGCCAGCACCGCCAGACCCGCGCGGAACCCATATTCCTGGGCCCGCTGAGGCAAGGGGCGACCGCGAATCGCCTCGAACGCGTAGAAAACCAGATGCCCGCCATCCAGGACCGGGATCGGAAACAGGTTGATCAGGCCCAGATTGACCGAAAGCACCGCAATAAACGACAGCAGGCTAGCGAACCCGATTCCCGCGACCTGGCCGGACAATTGCGCGATTCGCAGCGGCCCTCCCAGATCTTCCGTCCCGCGCGCGCCACTCAGCATCTGTGCCACGCCGCTCAGCGTGTCGGTCGTGATGGCCCAGGTCTGCCAGATGCCACCCACCACCGACTCGAACAGACCCTGCGGCTGGTACTCGACCCGACCACCACGAATCCCCAACAGGCCCACCTTGGTGCCGTTCGCGTCGCGAGAGCCGGTCGTCACCGTGATGTCGCGCTGGGAGCCGTCGCGCAGAACCGTCATGGTCAACTGTTCGGCGGGGCGGACGCTGATGATGCGCTGAATGTCTTCGAACGAGCGAATCGGCTGGCCCGCGATCACCTCGATCCGGTCTTCGATCATCAAGCCGGCACGCGCCGCGGCGCCGGCCGGAATGACTTCGCCGATCACGGGCTGGGTAACCGGCTTGCCGACGGCCATGAACAGAACCGCGAAGAGCACCATCGCGAGCAGAAAATTGGCGATCGGACCGGCGGCCACCACGATCGCGCGCGACCCGACGGTCTTTTCGTGGAAGGTCTGCCCTTGGATCCAGCTCGCGCGGACCTCATCGGACACATCCTCCGGACGCTCCTGACCATGCAGCTTCACGTAGCCGCCAAGCGGCAGCCAGGCCAGTTTCCAGACGGTGCCTTGCCGGTCGGTCCAGGATGTGATCGAGCGACCGAAACCGATGGAAAACACCTCCACCTTCACGCCCTGCCACCGTGCCGCGAGGTAGTGTCCCAATTCGTGCACGAAGACCAACACGCCCAGCACCACCACGAAGGCGGCGGCAGTCCGAAGCAGGTCGGAAAATTCAGTAAACACGGCTGGGGGACACTCCTGGCGGTTCCGGTCCGCACGGGACCGATCGGTTGGTCGACCCGGTCTTACGGGTTGGCGGCGGCACCCATTCTATGTCAGGCGGCTCGCGCGGCAGTGACGTGTTCGGCCGCCCGTCTGGCGGCTAGATCGAGCTGAACCACCTCCTCCAGCGTGTCCGCCGGGGGTGTGCCCATCGCACTCAATACTTTGTCAACGGTGGCCGCGATATCAAGGAACCCGATCTGGCGCTTGAGGAAAGAATCCACCGCAACCTCGTTCGCCGCGTTCAGGATCGCGGGCGTGCCGCCACCGGCCTTCAAGGCATCGCGCGCCAGCCGCAACGACGGAAATCGGACCAGGTCCGGTTCGGCGAAATCCAACCGCGCCACCGCGGCCAGATCCAGCCGAGGGGAGGGTGTGGCCATACGCTGCGGCCACGCCAGGGTATGAGCGATCGGGATCCGCATGTCCGGCGAACCCAACTGGGCGATCACCGACCCGTCATGGTAGAATACCAGCCCGTGGATCACCGATTGCGGATGGACCAGCACGCCAATATCCGCCTCGTCCAGAGTGAACAGGCGCGCCGCCTCGATCAGTTCGAGCCCCTTGTTCATCATGGTCGCCGAGTCGATGCTGATCTTAGCGCCCATCGACCAGATCGGATGGCGCAACGCGGCCTCCGGCGTCACGCGCGCCATGTCCTGCAGGCTGAAGGTCCGGAACGGCCCACCCGAGGCGGTGAGCACGATCTTCTCGATCGCGCCGTGGTTGCCGTCGGCCTGGGACTGGAAAATCGCGTTATGCTCGGAATCGACCGGCAGCAGGGTGGCCTTCGCCTCCCGCACCGCGCGGAGCATGACCTCTCCGGCACAGACCAGCGCTTCCTTGTTGGCCAAGGCCACCACCGCACCCCGGCGAATCGCGGCCAGGGTGGACGCCAGGCCGGCCGCGCCGGTGATCGCCGCCATGGTCCAATCGGCCTGGAGCGAGGCGGCTTCCACCACTGCTTCCGGCCCGGCCGAGGTCTTGATATCGGTGCCGGCCAACGCGTCCCGCAATGCCGCCAGACAGGTCGGATCGGCGACGACGGCATATTCCGCCCCCAGCGCGATCGCCTGTTCGGCCAGCAGCTTCGTGTTGCGGCCGGCCACCAGCGCGCGCACCCGGAAGCGGTCCGGCGCGGCGGCGAGCAGGTCGATCGTCTGCGTTCCGACACTACCGGTCGAGCCCAGTATGGTGACAGATCGCGGCGCTTCCTGGGGTTCAGGGTTCATTGCCAAAGAACTACTCCACGTCCGGCTGTCAATGCCAGCAAAGCCGCAACAGGGGCCGCGGCGAGCAGGGCGTCCAGCCGATCCAGCAAACCGCCATGCCCCGGGATGATACGCCCGGAATCCTTTACACCGAAATGCCGCTTAATCATGCTCTCAAAAAGATCACCGCTCTGCGCGATAATTCCCAGCACCGCGGATATCCCGATCAGCCAGACAATCGACGTCGGCGGCTGCACGGAATAGGCCAGCATACCGGATGCCAGAATCGCCGACAGCATGCCTCCCACCGCGCCGGACCGGGTCTTGCCCGGCGAGATCGACGGGGCCAGCCGAGGGCCACCCAAGGCCCGACCGGTCAGATAGGCGCCGATATCGCTCGCCCAGATCAACACCAGCACGAAAAACAGATTGGCTCGCCCGACGACGGGATCGTCGCGCAGCCAGAGCAGGGCCAGGACTCCCAGGCCGATATAGGTCGCCCCCAAGGCCGCCATCCGCGCCTGGCTTGGCGCCAGCAACAAGCCCACGACCGCGACTCCCAGGATTACCAGGCCCACCCCCGGATACCCGAGCACGATGGCCAGCGACGCCAGGAACACAGCGCCGAGGACAGCGACTCCGGGCAAGGCGAAGACCGATTGCCCCCCCATCCGTACCCACTCGAACGCCAGGCCGACCCCGACCAGGATCATCACGACATCGAACGGCCAGTCGCCATACCAGATGCAGGCCAGGACCGCGGGGGCCAGAATGACCGCCGACAGCACCCGGCGTCGCAGGTCGCTCCATTGCGGGGAGGTCGTTAGTGACGTCACCTCGCGCCGGAATCAGGCAGGGCGCGCGCCAAAACGCCGCTCCCGCTTTGCGAAGTCGCTCAACGCCGCGCCGAAATGTTCGGCTCCGAAATCCGGCCACAGCACGTCCATGAAGACGAATTCCGCATAGGCCGCCTGCCAGAGCAGGAAGTTGGACAGGCGTTGTTCCCCTGACGTGCGCACGACCAGATCGGGGTCCGGCATTCCGGCGGTCGAGAGGAAGCCCGCAAACACCGCTTCATCCAATTGATCCACCGCCAAGGTGCCGGCCTTGACCGCGGCCGCGGCGGCCCGGGCGGCGGCGGTGATTTCGGCCCGCGCGCCATAGGACAAAGCCACCGTCAGATTGAGCCGGCTGTTATGGCTGGTGCCGGCTTCCGCGTTGGCCAGATCGGCCTGGATATCCGGATCGAATCGCGTCCGGTCACCGATGCAGCGCAGCCGCACACCGTTCGCGCGCAATTCGGCGATCTCGTTTTTCAGGTAGTGGCGCAGCAGTCCGGTCAGGTCCATGACCTCGGCCGCCGGGCGGCGCCAGTTCTCGCTGCTGAAGGCATAAAGCGTCAGCCAGCGCACATTGTTCTGAATCGCGGCCTCAATGGTGCGACGCACCGCGCGGGCGCCTTCCCGGTGACCGGCGATGCGGGGCAAATGCCGAGCGGCGGCCCATCGTCCGTTGCCGTCCATGATGATGGCGACGTGGGTGGGGGGCGCGCAGGTCTCTCGCCCGGCCGCGGGTCCAGTCGTTGTCACGGTCGTGTCATCGGGTTGGCCGACATCGCGGACCTTGTGTCCGGCCTCAGACCTGGCGGATGTCCTTTTCCTTGTCGACCAGGGCCTCATCGATTCGTTTGATGAACTGATCGGTCAATTTTTGTACCTCGTCCTGCCAGGCCTTGGACACGTCCTCACCGATCACGTGCTTTTTTTCCTGGCCCTTGACCTGTTCCATCCCATCACGGCGCACGCCACGCACGGCAATCTTAGCGCCTTCCGCATATTTGTTCGCCATCTTGGCTAGTTCGGTTCGGCGTTCCGTGGTCAACAACGGGATCGGCACGCGGACCATCATGCCATCGGTCATCGGGTTCAGCCCGAGGCCGGATTCGCGGATTGCCTTCTCCACGGCCGTGACCATGGACTTGTCCCAGACCTGCACGGTCAGCATGCGCGGCTCCGGCGCACCGACGGTGCCCACCTGGGTCAGCGGCATCTCGGTGCCGTAGGCATGCACCTTCACGGGTTCCAGCAGACCCGGATGCGCGCGCCCGGTGCGTAGACCGGCGAACTCCCGCTTCAAGGTCTCGATTGCCCCGTCCATGCGACGGGTGACGTCCTGCTTGAGGGTCTCTAGATCAGCGGCGGCCATGCAAGTGCCTCCTGGTCAAGTCATTGCTGCTCGATAATCCGGGTGAACCGGCCTTCGCCACGCATTACCTGCGCGAAGGCCCCCGGGGCGTGGATATTGAATACGATGATGGGTAGCTTGTTCTCTCGCGCCAGACTGATCGCCGCAGCGTCCATCACGCCGAGATCGTTGGCGAGGACATCGAGATAGGTCAACTGCTCATAGCGCGTGGCATGGGAGTCCTTGCGCGGATCGGCGGAGTAGACGCCATCCACCTGAGTGCCCTTCAACAGCGCGTTGCAGTGCATTTCGGCGGCTCGCAGCGCCGCGGCGGTGTCCGTGGTAAAGAACGGATTGCCGGTCCCCGCGGCGAACACCACCACCCTGCCCTTTTCCATATGGCGCTCCGCTCGGCGGCGGATATAGGGCTCGCACACGCTGGACATGGGGATGGCGGATTGGACCCGGGTGGGAACGCCGCATTTTTCCAGGGCGGCCTGCATGGCGAGCGCGTTCATGACGGTGGCGAGCATGCCCATGTAGTCGGCCTGGGCGCGGTCCATGCCGGAGGCGGCGCCAGAGACGCCGCGGAAGATGTTGCCGCCGCCGATGACGACCGAAACCTGGACGCCCATGTTGACGACGTCGCGGATGTCGTTGGCGATGGCACGGACGGTTTCAGTGTCCAACCCGTAGTCGCGCCGGCCCATCAGAGCCTCGCCCGACAGTTTCAGCATTACACGCTGGTAGACCGGAGGCTGTGACATGGGATTCCCGAAGCCGGATGCGAGTCGGGCGGCACCCTAAAGGTCCCGCCCGGGAGGGACAAGGTTGCGAGGGGGCGGGGCTTTGCCCCGGAACCCCACCAGAGGCTCTGCCCCTGGACCCCGCCAAGGGCGACGGCCCTTGGAACCGGAAAATTGTCGTTTAAATTCCTGGGGCCCACCCGGACCTATCACCGTCCGGGTAGGCCCCAGGAATTCAAACGACGAAAAAAATCGCATTCCAAAGGCCGTGCCTTTGGTGGGGTCCAGGGGCAAGGCCCCTGGTCGGGGTCCGGGGCTGAAAGCCCCGCCCTTCAAACCCCAGCCGTCGCCGCCACTTCCGCGGCAAAGTCTTCCTTCGGCTTCTCGATCCCCTCACCCAACTGGAACCGCACGAACCCGGTCAGTTTCACACCAGCCTTCTTCGCCACGGCGCGCACGCGGCTTTCACCGTCATGCACCCAGACCTGCTCCAGCAGCACCACTTCCTCATAGTACTTGCGGATCCGGCCCTCGACCATCTTCTCGATGATGTTCTCGGGCTTGCCGGACGCGCGCGCCTGCTCGGACAGCACGGCCTTTTCCCGCTCCAGTGCCGCCGGATCGACGGCATCGACATCCAGCGCTTCCGGCCGAGTCGCCGCCACATGCATGCCGACCTGACGGCCCAAGGTCTCCAGAACCGCGATTTCACCGGGCCCTTCAAGCGCCGCCAACACGCCGATCTTGCCCACACCGGGCTTCAACGCATTGTGCATATAGGTCGCAACCGTGCCCTGCGGCACGCTCAGCACCCGCACGCGACGGAGATTCATGTTCTCCCCGATCGTCGCGACCAGATGCGTCAGTTCCTCCGCCACCGTCCGGTCGGTACCGGGGAACGGCGTCGCCTTCAGCGACTCGATATCCTCGCCAACATCCAACGCGATCTTGGCGACCGTCTGGACATAGGACTGGAATGTTTCGTTGCGGGCGACGAAGTCGGTTTCAGCGTTCACCTCCACCACCGAGGCCTTGCCCGGAGCGGACGCCACCGCGACCAAGCCCTCCGCCGCGACGCGACCGGATTTCTTGGCGGCGGCGGCGAGGCCCTTCTTGCGCAGCCAGTCGATGGCGACTTCCAGGTCGCCATCGGTTTCGGTCAGCGCCTTCTTGCAGTCCATCATGCCCGCGCCGGTCTTATCGCGCAGGTCTTTCACCAGGGCGGCGGTGATCGCGGCCATGTCTGTTCTCCAGCTTTCGTTCAGGCGGTAGCGGCTTGTTCGATTCCCGGCTCGACCATCGCTTCGGGCATCACGTCTGGCATCGCCTCTGGCATCGCCCCTGGCATAACCTCCGGCATCACCTCGATCGGCAGATCTTCCGCGGCGCCGATATCGGCACCCGAAGCGGCCATCTCGGCGCTGATGCCATCCAGCACGGCGCCCGCGACCAGGTCGCAATACATCGTGATGGCGCGAATCGCGTCGTCGTTGCCGGGGATCGGGAAGGTCACGCCGGTGGGGTCGGAGTTGCTGTCCAGCACCGCCACGACCGGGATATGCAGCTTGGTGGCTTCCTCGACCGCCAGCTTCTCCTTGTTCGTGTCGATAATGAACAGGATGTCCGGCAGGCCGCCCATCTCCTTGATGCCGCCCAGCGCGCGTTCCAGCTTGTCGCGGTCGCGCGTGATGTCCAGCACTTCCTTCTTGGTCAGGCCACCGGTGTCGCCGGCCAGCAGTTCCTCGATCTGGCGCAGCCGCTTGATCGAACCGGTGATGGTCTTCCAGTTGGTCAGGGTGCCACCGAGCCAGCGATGATTGATGTAGTACTGCCCACAGCGACGGGCGGCGTCGGCCACATGTTCGGCCGCGGCGCGCTTGGTGCCGACGAACAGCACGCGTCCGCCAGCGGCGGTCACGTCACGGACGGCACGCAGCGCGCGATCGAGCATCGGCACGGTCTGCTGCAGGTCGATGATGTGGACCTGATTGCGGATGCCATACAGGAACGGCGCCATGCGCGGGTTCCAGCGGCGGGTATGGTGACCAAAATGAACGCCGGCTTCGAGAAGCTGACGCATGGTGAAATCGGGCATCGCCATCGGCGTGCTCCTTTCTGTCGTCCGGTTATACCTCCGCGGGGGGTTGCCAGAATCGGCACTGGACTCAGTACCGAGATTGACACCGGACCCGGCCCTTGGGCGAACCCTGGGAACGGGAAAGGCACCCCGCGTGCGAATTACCCGCGCTCCGAGCAAGTCGGGCATGGGCGGCGTGGATATGGCCGATACGTCGCGCTGTTGCAAGTGACGCTTTAGGGGCCGCCGGCACGCCCCTGCGAACCCTACGGCATCCACACATCGCGGAGTGGGGTGCTGGCGGGAGAAAATTCTCCCCCTCCCCTTGCGGGGCTACGGGAGTCGCACAAATGCGGAATGAATATATCGCTGACGTGTGCTGCGATGTTCCCTCGATGACCGTCGAAAAGTCTTCCGGAGGGAGGTGGGATTCGGACCGATCTGCTGGGAGGCGTTGCGCAACAGGGCTAGGTCTTCCG
>CALQHT020000104.1 GCA_943330455.2 Nitrosovibrio sp. Nv4
CAGGACCTCTTCTCCCTGACCATGGCTCTGGACACCGCGAGACACCCCCGATGAGGATAACCAGCCACTGGAGAGCCGTGTGCGGGAGAACCGCCAGCACGGTTCGGAGGGAGGGGAGGTTGGTAGCCTTCCCTACCCCTATCGGTGAAAAAGGGGGCGAGGACAAGCATTCCGCGCCCCACGTCAGACCTCCAACCCTCAAGCCGCTCGACGAGCCGCCAGAGCAGTCGGCAGTTGGTTGATAGCCTGATCGATCAGGGCGGCGCCCGCTTCCGCGGTCAGCACTTCGGCGATCACCTGACGGGCGGCCGTGGTGGCAATCTCTGCCGCTGTCAGGCGCACTTCGTCGACCGCTGCCTTTTCGGCCGCCGCGATGCGATCGATCGCCATCTGCTCCCGCCGCTTCGCTGACGCCGCGGCTTCCGCCGTGGCCGCCGCGGAAACCCGAGCCGCTTCCGCCTGGGCACCGGCGATCAAAGAAGTCGCCTCGCTCACGGCATCCGCGCGCCGCTTCTCGGCGTCACGCAGCATCGCTTCGGCCTCCCGGCGAAGCTTGGCAGCCTCTTCCAGTTCGGCCTTCACGGTCGCTCCCCGCTCATCCAGCATCCCAGCCAGTGCCGCCCAGATTTTCCGGCCGAACAGGGCAAAGAAGATGATGAATGAGATGAGAACCCAGTTTGCCGGATTCTCCCAGAAGCTGTCGTAGTGGTGCATGGGGCCTGTCCTTCCTAGCCGACACTGCGCGCGGACATGGCGGCACCCACCGCATTGCTCAACACCACCGGGTCTGGGGCGACCCCGGTCAGCCGCGACACGACGGTGTCCGCCGTTTCCGTGGCAACCTGCCGCAACGCACCCATGGCGGCTGTCCGAGCCAAGCCGATCCGGGCTTCCGCATCGTGCAGTTGCTGTTCCAGCGCGGCGTTCAGAGCCTCCGCCTGAGAGGCGGCGGCCTGCTTGGCGCTTTCCAGCGCGTTATTGATCGCGGCCTGCGATTCGGCGCGCGCCTTGGAGGTCGCGGCATCCGCTTCGGCCATGCCGGCATCCGCGCGCTCTTTCGCGGCCTGGGCACCTTCCAGGTCACGAGCGATATGCGCGGCCCGCTCCTCCAGCACCACCGCCACCTTGGGCAGGGCGAATTTCGAAAGCAGGAGGTAAAGCACGACGAAAATGATCGCGCCCCACACCACCTGGCTGATGGTCAGCGGTGTGCTGAAGTCGAGCTGAGGCATCCCAGCCGCCATGGCGGTGGCGGGGAGGCTCAACAGACCCGCGAGTACGGTCGGAACGGTCCGGTGGAGCGGCGACATGCGCTGATTTCGGGCGCGCCTGACGACGCGCCCTCCCTCGTTCAGACGAACAGAATGATAAACGCGATCACCAGCGCATACAGCGCAACGGCTTCTGTCAGCGCGAAGCCCAGAATGGCCAGGCCGAACACGCGGTCACGCGCGGCGGGATTGCGGGCCACACTGGCGACCAGCTGGCCGAAGATCGTGCCCATGCCGATGCCGACTCCGGCGAGAGCAATCATGGCAATGCCGGCACCCAGCATCTTGGCGGAAGCGACGTCCATAGTCCGGTTTCCTTTCGTTATCCGGTTGCGGCGGGCAAGGAGGCTCGCCCGCGCTGATCAGGGGTTAAGGGTTGGTATCAGTGCAGGTGAACGGCGTCGTGCAGGTAGATGCAGGTGAGCACCGCGAACACATAGGCTTGCAGGCAGGCCACCAGAATCTCGAAGCCGATCAGCATTGAATTCACGGCAAGCGACAGGCCGGCCGGCACCAGGCCAAGAATGCCCACGCCTCCCAGCATGACGATGAAGCTGCCGAACACCTTCAGCATCACGTGGCCGGCCATCATGTTGGCGAACAGACGAACGGACAGCGAGATGATGCGGGAGAGGTAGGAGATGATCTCGATCGCGACCATCAGTGGCGCCAACACCGGCGGGATGCCTTCAGGTTTGAAATAGCTGAAGAAGTGCAGCCCATGCTCACGCAGCGCGACGACCGTGGTCAGGATGAAGACGAACAGCGACAGCGCCATGGTCACGGCGATATGGCTGGTGAAGGTGAAGAAGTAGGGGAAGACCCCCAGCAGATTGCCGAACAGGATGAAAAAGAACAGGGTGAACACGATCGGGAAGAATTTTTTTCCTTCCGGCCCGATGGTGTCGACACACATCGACATCACCGTTTCGTAGCCCAGTTCCGCGGCCGCTTGCAGTCGCCCTGGGACCATCGCACGCGGTCGCATGCCAAGCCACACGAGGCCGACCGTGACGACCGCCGCGGCGACCATCATGAGGTTCGACTGGGTAAAATTCACGGACGCGCCAATCGGACCAAGATGGGTCTGCAGTTGGAACTGCCCCAACGCGTCGATGCCGCCAGATGCGCTAGCCACCCTGTCTATCCCCCGTCTTCGGTCCCACGCGTCGCTCTGCCCGTCTGTGTTCCACTCGTCCCAGGCTTCCCTGGTGGCCCCTTTTCCGCCGTCTTGGGCGAAAACAGGCGCCAGATATTCAGAACCCCAGCCGCGCCCCCAACCGGAACGAACGCGGCCGTCAGGATCGGCGTCGTCCCGAACCAGCGATCCAGCCCGTAGCCGATGGCAACCGCCACGACCAGTGCCGACACGAGTTCCAGTCCGACACGCAAGCCGAGCCCCCATGGGTTCGCGCCGACATCGCCAGGCTGGCCTGGCTGCTTCGGTGGGGTATCCAACCCCTGCTTGCCTCGGGCGGTTTTCAAACGCTCCTGAAAGGAGCGGTCGGGACCACCCGGTTCCTTGGCCATGTTCTCTCCTGGGATTCCCGTGTGGCAATCCCCTTGCCGGAAAGCGGGGGCTAGCTACAAGGGGGGGTGCCGGGTGTCAAGAATGGTTGCCGCATCCTTAAGCGAACAACAACAATTAGCCATGTATGGTTGGACCTTGTGGCGTAGCGGCCACGCATGGGTCGTCGGGGATCAGACGGCTCCCGGCACGTTAGACGAACCGGGCCTCGGCCCAGCCGTCCTTGAATGTCGCATTCATCAATGGTTCCGAGCGCTTATGGCTGAACTGCCATTCCGAGCCGACGCGCGTATAGGTCTCGTGGTCGATCCCGGCGCGCCACATCGGACGATTACCGTCTGCCACGGTGCATGGCATGAACAGGTACCATTGCGCGTGGGCGGTGTCGCCATCCACGTAAATCTGCCCGTTCAGGCTGTAGTGGATCGCGAACGAAAAAATTCCGGCGGCCCCCTGAAAAAAGCCGCGGATGGCCTCCCGGCCTTGGTAGCGACCCAGGGCGGGGCTCTCCCACAGCGCGTCTTCGGTGAACAATGCGGCGATGCCGTCCGCGTTGTAGTTGTCGTCGCACAGGGCGGCGTAGCGGGCTTTGAGGTTGCGGATCGCCTCGGCATCTTCCAGCGCTTGCAGCCTGCGTTCCAGGCGATCCAGACGCGCTGCGTCCGGGGGGTTGTTGGATGATGTCATGTCGTTTGCCTCCTATCGCGTTTTCTGTTGGGCGCGGGCGGTTTCCGTCGGCTCGAAGCGCGGGTCCGGTGTGTCTGACACGAAGGGGGTGGCTCTGCCGCTGCTCCGTGGTTGATCTTGTGAAATCATCAACCATCCGGACACCGCCAGCAAGACACAGCGCTTTCCACGCTGGCCGCGGGACCGCTGCCTGGCGGATGCACGTATGCTGTTCGGCAGCCTCGACACGCAGCCCGAACCTGGCCGGATCACCGTCGCACTGCACGCCGTCCCTGGCCGCTCTACGACAGGCACACATCGTGCCAGTGGAGAAAATTCTCCCCCTCCCCTTGCGGGAGGGGGTTGGGGGGAAGGGTTGAACGCAATATCCGCGCGAAATCACCCCTCCCCCCGCCCCCTCCCGCAAGGAGAGGGGGAGGATTTTCTCCGACCGCCACCCGATTTCGAGATGTGTGAATGCGATAGCCTGGCCACTGGGGAACGTGTTCGACCCATCCGACGGGTTGATATAAGTGGAGGAGCCTCCGGAACCGGGAGTGCTCAAGCGCCACCCCACCAAGTTTGCGAGAGGCAGCGATGCATGACGGAGTGAAGCCCTGGCGTACAAACGACCTCCCGTATCTGGAACGAGAGATCAACTATTGGACAGCGTCGAGGGGATACGCGGCCTGTGCGGCGGGCGTGCAGGAGGCGCGCGCTTATGCCGCCAAGCATGGCATGGATCGCGTCATGGTACTTCCGGCATGGGCCGCCCACTATGACGGTGTTCTGCAAGATATCGTGGCACGGATCGACCCGGCAGGGCTCGTCGCCGACTGTGACGGTGCGGAAATCGTCGTTATGCCGACAGAGGATAGCCTCCAGCGATTTGTGGACTGGTGTAGGCAGCATGTCCGATGGTCCTGAGGACGCTCCACGGCGCCCTCCGAAACCACCTGCATCCGGATCAATCGGCCCGTCTTCAGTCCGGGTAAGGTTTTCGGTCGCCGCGGCACTAATGTAGCCGCGGCCCCGGATCCATCCCCAGGAACGCGCGTCCTCCAATCGGATACCATTCGGGCGCGACCATGCCGGTCTGCCCAACCGTGTGCAGGTCTCTCCAGCACTCCGACATCCTTGAGGCGCGCTTGAACCCGGTGGTGCCGCTGAAGTGATACACCAGATCCATCGCCTGACGCGCCGCGTCGCCCGCGTGCACCGCAGCCAGCCGGCAGCGGGCGCGCTGTTGCAAGGTCGTCTCCCCGCCGGCCGCCATGGTGTTCCACAGATCGGCGACCGTCGTCGATCGCCACAGCCGAGCGGCACTGAGGATCGTGTCGGCGCGGGCGATGGCTTCCTGGACCTGCTCGCTTTGTGCCAAGGTCGCGGTGCTCCGTCCGCGCGGCACTTTCACGGTGGCCAGTTCGATCAGCGCCGCGATGCCCGCGCGTGCGATGCCGGTGACCACCGAACTGTGATGCGGCCCGACCCAGGCGACCGAGGGCAAGGCATAGGTCAGGCCGGCCCACCGCGACCATTGGTTATCCAGCGGTGCGCCGGCATGGTAGGCGACGCGGTGTTCGGGGATGAACACATCGGTGACCTTCCAGTCGAAACTGCCCGTCCCGCGCAGGCCGGTGACATCCCAGGTGCCCGGGATCACCTCGGTTTCCCCCTTGCGGAACAGGCCCCGCCAAAAGCCAGCTCCCCCGCTCGGCCCCGCGCGCGGCGTGCCGTTGTCGATGATCTGGAAGCTGCCCAGCATCCAGCTTGCCTCCATGCAGCCGGTGCCGAAGGTCCAATGCCCGGTGACCCGGTATCCGCCCGGCACCGGAACGGCCTGGCCACCCCCCGCGACGGCGGTGCCGGCGACGACGAAGTCGGCGCCCTGGCCATGGATTTCGTGGATGCCCTCATCCGACAGAGCCAGAGTGACCAGCTTGGCGACGCTGTTGTTGGCAACGTTCCAACCGACCGATCCGCAGCCCTCGGCCAAGGTTTCCACGACGCCGGTATAGGTCACGGGATCGACCTGCAGCCCGCCCAACGCCCGGGGCATGACCATGCGGTAGAAGCCCGCACCATGCAGTTGCGCAACGAGTTCGGGAGGAAAGCGCTGCTCACGCTCGATCTGTGCAGCGAAGGCGCGCAATGTCGGATGCATCGCGCGGGCCTGGCGCACCAACGGGTGAGCGTCGACATCCGTCGAGAGGCGCGTGTCTTCGACCATCGTGTCCATGGGTTGTGTCCCCCAGTCATGGTTCCGTCACGTAGCCTGCGACTTTCCGAGCGGTTCGTCACCTGTCGCCTATGGAAATGCTGTCTGCTCGCGTGCTGGGGTCATTCCGTCAGGCTCGATCGCGACGGGCCATGGCAAGGCATTGGTCAGTTCGGCACCCAGACGGCGGTCCTGATCTCTCCGAACTCACGCGCGATCTTGCGCCAGGACGCACCGGCGTCCTCGCTGGCATACACCTCGCCGAACAGGGTGAACGCCACGACGCGGTTGGCATCGGCGGGATGCGTGCTCAGGCCCCACATGGTCGCATTCGCCGGGGAGGGCAGGGGCAAAGTCTCCCAACGCTGACCGAAATCCGCGGTGCGCAGCACGAAGCCCGCTTCCCCCGTCGTGGTCTGCCCACAGCCGGCGAACAACACGCCGGAGCCATCGGGCTTGACCGCCATGCCGCGGGCATAGGGCAGCGGCCATTTTTCCTTGGTGCCCAGGGGATGGAAGGTGTCGCCGAGATCGTCACTCAGGAATATTTCGCTCTGCGTGCTGACAAACAGGCGCTTCGGCCGCGTTTCCGCGATCGTCATGTCGTGGATGTCCGGGTCGTGCAAACCCGCCTGAAGATGTGTCCAGGTGTCGCCGCCGTCCATGCTGCGGAACACGCCGTCGATCTCCACCCCTGCCCAGACAATGTGATGATCGTCGGGATCCACGACCAATGCGGTGACGAAGGGCGTGCCGATCGCGCATTCCTGGGCGATGTCGATGTCCAGCTTCTCCCACCGCTGTCCCCCATCGCGGGAGCGATAGACAGCGGCCGGACGGGTGCCGGCAAAGAGGATGTTGGGATCGACCGGGTCGATGGCCAGCGACCAGATCGTCGGCAAGTCGCCCTGGGTGCCGACACGCTCCCACCGCGCACCGCTATCGTGGCTGACGAACAGCCCGGTATCCCCGCCCGCGAAAACGGTGTTGGGCTGTTTGGGGTGGGCGACCAAGGCCTGGATGCGGCTATTGAGCGGGAATGGGCCCCGCTGACGAGTCCAAGACGTTCCGGCATCCGGACTGTGCCATACGCCCCAGCCGGCCGTGCCAAGACAAATGCTGTAATCCGCCGCCATATGCCGTCCTCCTGGTCTGGGTTCCGCGTTAGAGCATGATCGTGCTGAGCGGAACGTCACAGCGTGTGAATCATGCGATCAAACAAAGAGCGCCGGGATCTGAAGCGTCTTGTGTTTGGCTTGTACCATCGGCGGAAAGTCTCGCGGCCGGATCGTCCTGGATGGTCGGGACGACATTCACGCTGCTGCTTCCCGCCAATGGCCGCGGCCGTCACGCAAACGGCGCCGGCTTGGCGTCCCGGAACGACGTGCCACTCTCGGCCAGATCCCGCAGCAGCTTGGATGGCGCCCAACGCTCTCCATACTGCTGATGCCAGCTTGCGATCTGGTTATAGACCTCCCGCACGCCGATCCCGTCGGCCCAGAAGAACAGCCCGCCGCGATAGCGAGGGAAGCCGAACCCATGCAGCCACATCACGTCGACGTCGCTGGTGCGATAGGCCTTGCCTTCTTCCAGGATGCGGCATGCCTCGTTCACGGATGAGAACAGCAACCGGCACAGGATTTCCCGATCGGTGAACTCCTTCTGCGGCACGCCCATCTCGGTGGCGACCTGCTTGATGATGGCGGCGACTTCCGGGTCCGGATGCGGGGTGCGATCACCCTTCTCATACCGATACCAGCCGGCGCCGGTCTTCTGGCCGAAGCGGCCCATCTCCACCAGCTTGTCGGCGATCGGCAGCTTCCGATAATCCGGATTGGCCAGAGCGCGCCGCTTGCGGCCCTCCGCACCGATGTCCAAACCGGCGAGGTCGCCCACCGCGAACGGGCCCATCGGGTAGCCGAAGTCGATCATCACCTTGTCCACCTGCTCCGGCAGGCAGCCTTCCTCCAGCAGGATGACCATCTCGCTGTTGAACGGCGCGCGGGAGCGGTTGGCGACGAACCCATCGGTGTTGCCGGCCATGGCGGAGATCTTGCCGATCCGCCGTCCCATGGCCATCGCCGTCATCAAGGTTTCTGGCGAGGCCGCCTTCGGCCGCACCACTTCCAGCAGTTTCATCACGTTGGCGGGCGAGAAGAAATGCGTCCCCGCCACTTTCTCCGGCCGGCTGGTCACCGATGCCAGATCGTCCATGTCCAACGCCGAGGTGTTGGAGAACAGGAACGCGTCCTTGTTCATCACCCGGTCCAGTTCCGCGAAGACCGGCTTTTTCACGTCCATCCGCTCGAACACCGCTTCCACGACGACGTCGCAATCCTTGATGTCCTCATATCCGGCGACGGGGTGGATGCGCGCCAGGCGGCGATCCATCTCATCCTACGCCAGGCTGCCGCGCTTGACGGAGGTCGCGTAGTTGTTGCGGATCCGCTCCATGCCGCGATTGAGGCCTTCCTCGCTCGCATCCATGATCAGGACGTCGTAGCCGAAATCGGCGAAGGACATGGCGATGCCGCCGCCCATCGTCCCGGCGCCGACCACCGCGGGCTTGGAGAAATCCGCCGCCGGCACGCCAGGGGGCAGGTCCGGCAGCTTGGCCACTTCGCGTTCGGCGAAGAACGCGTAACGCAGGCCCTTGGCCTCGTCGGCGTTCTCCAATTCCATGAACAGTTCCTGCTCCCGCTTCATGCCCTCCTCGAAGGGCAGGGTGCAGGCGGCCTCGACCGCGAGGATGCAGTTATACGGCGCCTTCTGGTTGCGGGCCCTGCGAGCAATGGACTTGCGCATCGCGTCGAATATGCCGGGGTCGGCCTTGGCTTCGCGATCCCGCACGCGCGGCAGGGGGCGGATATCGGCGACGGCGCGGGCTTTCGCCACGGCGGCCTCTCGCAGATTGGCGCCTTCCGGCAGGACTTCGTCGAGAATGCCCAGCTTCAGAGCCTCTGGCGCGGGCACATGGCGGCCGGAGACGATCATCTCCAGGGCGGTTTGCGGGCCGGCCAGACGCGGCAGGCGCTGGGTGCCGCCGCCGCCGGGCAGGATGCCGATCAGCACTTCTGGCAGGCCGACTTTCGCGGAGGGAACGGCAATCCGATAATGGCAGCCCATGGCGTTTTCCAGCCCGCCGCCCAGCGCGTAGCCGTGGATCGCGGCAACGACCGGCTTGGCGCTGCGGTCCATCACGTCATAGGTCCGCTCGCCCAGGGGAGGACGCTTGCGCCCGGTGCCGAAGCCGCGGATGTCGGCGCCCGCGATGAAGCTGCGCCCGTCACCCATCAGCACCATCGCCTTGATCGACGGGTCCGCGTTGCCCTGGTTCAGGCAGGCGATAATCCCATCGGCCACGCCCGGCCCGAGTGCATTGACCGGCGGATAATTGACGATAATGACGCCGATATCGCCGTCTTTCTCCAGGCGGACAACGGATTTGTCGGACATTGGGCGTGTTCCTCGATTTCGTTCTGACCGGAGGATAGGCGAGGGCTTCGACCACGTCACCCCCGGCATGGGCTTACGTCTGCCCGGTTTTCAATGCGGTTGGCTCTTGTGGCATCCGTCGTTGATCTGGGCTGCGTGCGAAGCCGAGGGGCGCGGACGGGACCATTGGAAAGACCACACATGGAGGGGACCGGCGCGGATCGTGGAAAGGCCGTGTCGCCGTTGGCCACCAGACCCTTCCCCCATCCCGGTACGGGGCGGGCGCGGTCGAGCCAATTCCGCCTCTTCCTCGTGCGTCCTGAAATCGCCCCGTCGATCCCCGGGCGCCAATCGCACGGGCCGCGGTTACGCTCTCCGATCGCTGTTTCGTTCGGCGGTTGGCTATGGTGTCGAGGGATCGTCCGGCGGTTTTCGGGCGTGTTCAATCGCGAGTTCATCGTTTGTTCGCTACGCTGACGCACCTCGAAAGGCAAGAAAATCGCGTAAATGGCTCCGATTTCGGATTTGGACCGCCTCCCAATTTATTGATTTCACGTGGTTTGTAGAATCCATGTGCATGTGTTAACGGGTCCCGTCCTATTTCTGATACGCCTCGCTCGGCAGGCCGGTCGGGGTGTCGGAAAGCTGAGTTTTCACATCAGGGCTGACCTGCAGGAGGTTGATTCGGCGCCCGATTTTCGATCGTTTTGAGAGAATGCTTTAAGTATGGATTTTTGGTAATCCATTCCGGACCGGCGCCGAATACCGGGGTTTTTGTTCCGGTCAGGCGCCGATAACGGGGGGTTTCGTTCCGGATAGGCGCGGTTAACCATCCGTCTCATTTTTCTCGGAAATGACAGACCTGCTCGTTTTTCCGCCACCGACGATATCGGGCGCCATCCCTGGCGATCCGGTACGGCCGAACCGAGCGCGCCCCAAATTGGGTTGGGGCGGTCCGTGTCGTCGCCTGCCCGATCTGGCTTTGGCCATCGCACGCACATCGGTCCTCTTCAGGACAGGCAGGGTTTCTGGGGTACGTCCACGATGCTCCACCGCGAAGGAACGAGGGAGAGGGTCACACCTTCGTGTCAATCACGGCAGACGAGCGTTCAGCGCCGACGGAAGCCGCCCACTTCCAACCGGTGTCGCAAAAATACCGATGGCCGGCAGTCGGTCGGTTTGCGTGGCGCCAACCGATCCATAGCCGCGGTAGGCGAAGCGTCCCTTGAGCCTCTGTTTTCTTTCTAATACCAGTCGACCTAACCAATGACCGGTGCATCAACGACACGGACCTTCTCGTCACCGTCGGCCATATTGATCCAGATCAATGCATCGCGTTCACAGAGCCACTTACTCTCCGGGTTAACTGGGGAACCAAAAGCGGTCATGGTGCGTAACAATCCATCGAAATACCGCGTTGCCGCTGACCGGTGTCGCACAAAGAGTCCATCATCGGCAGACCCACGGGAGTGGACTCGGTTCTCCCAAGAGTGGGAAAAACTCGCTGAAATGACCGAAGCTCTGGACGGGTCTCTCACCCCTGGTAGCTCCGAAAGTTGCGAAAACCCCCGTAAAACGCTGTTGCTCGCCGGGGTATTTTGTCCCCGGAGACCCCCGAGTTTCCAGTGCGACCCCCTCTCCTGTGAAATGTCGGAGTTGGCCAGGAGGCCAGGGGCAGGCGAGCCTCAGCGCGCGAACAAAGAAAGAACCATCCCGGCATAACCTACAAAATCGCCTAATGTAAATCTCTTGAATATTGCGGCTTCTGTCGAGCAGTCTGGTCGCTATACTCAGCGTCGCGGCCCTCCCACCTAGCTTCCCGCCGGGGTCGGTGCTGCCCCAAGGGCGCGAGGATATCGACGGCATGAGCATGACGCCAGCAGCGACCGGCCCGGCGGCGGAGGAGGGCGGCTCCGCGCACTGGAGGCGCAACCTCGTGGTCTGCATCTTCGGATCCTTCACCACGATCGTGGCCATGACCCTGCTGCTGCCCTTCCTGCCGCTCTACGTCGAGCAGCTCGGCGTGTCAGACCCCGCCGCCATCGCACAGTGGTCGGGTGCCGCCTTCGGCGCGACCTATTTCACCGCCGCGCTCGTGGCGCCGCTCTGGGGCCGCCTCGCCGATCGGTATGGGCGCAAGCTGATGCTGATCCGCGCGAGCCTCGGGATGGCCGTCGCCATTTCCCTGACCGGCATGGTGGACGATGTGTATCAACTGATGGCGCTGCGGTTGCTGACCGGGTTCCTCGGCGGCTACGCCTCGGGTTCCTTCGTGCTGGTGGCGACGCAGACGCCGAAGGCGCGCTCTGGCTGGGCGTTGGGTACGCTCAGCTCCGGCATCATGGCCGGCAATCTGGCGGGACCGCTCTTGGGCGGCGTGCTGCCCCAACTGATCGGCATCCGCGCGACCTTCCTGGCCGCCGGTGCGGTAATCTTCATAGCCTTCCTCGCGACCACGGTTCTGATCCGAGAGGAGAAGCGACCGACCAGCACTGTGAAGGCCAAGGAGCGCGGCGGCTTCGCGGCCGTGCCGAACAAGGGGCCGCTGCTGGCCATGCTGTTCACGGGCATGCTGCTGATGCTCGCCAACATGTCGATCGAGCCAATCATTACTCTCTACGTCGCACAGATCGTGACGGACCCGGCCCAAGTGACGATCGTGGCAGGCATCGTCATGTCGGCCGCCGCGCTCGGCAACATCCTGTCGGCCTCGCGTCTGGGTAAGTTGGCCGATCGGATCGGCCACCGGAACGTCATCGTCGGCTGCCTCGCCGCGTCCGCGGTCCTTCTTATCCCGCAGGCCTTTGTGGTTGCCGGCTGGCAACTCGTGGTTCTGCGTTTCCTGATGGGGCTTGCGCTGGGTGGGCTGCTGCCCTGCGTCGCCAGTGTGATACGCCACAACGTGCCCGAGCGCGTTGCCGGCACGATGCTGGGCTACTCCATCTCCGCGCAATACGCGGGGCAGGTCACAGGGCCGCTGCTAGGCGGTTTTGTCGGCGGGCATTTTGGGATGCAAGCTGTGTTCCTGGGTACGGCGGTTATGATGGCGGCGGGGGCGGCGTATAATCGCATCGTGACGCCCAGGGGCTGACGCGCGTTTGTTATCGCACACAGGTCGTAACGCCCCGCCCTCACCCCCGCGCGGCAAACACGGCCTGGCACGCCGCCGGCATCGCGGGCGGCTTTGGCGGCGGACCCGGCCTGGCAGGTGCGGGCGGCGCATCCAACTGATCGAACCACCATTGCAGGCTTGCATCGCATCCATCGCCAGCAGGCGGCGGAGCAAGGCTCGTGCATTCGACCTGCCCCACCGGGCACCGGAAGGTGATGTGCATATGCGCGGCGTGCGCATACCAGGGGCGGATCAGCCGCAGCCAGGACCGATCGCCCGTCACCTGCTCGCACAACTGCCGCTTGATTGCTGGATTGACCAACACCCGATCGACATCCGGCAAGGTCGCCGCGAGCCGCAGCAGGGTCACCACGCCGTCATTCCATCGGCTGGCCTCGACGCCGCGCCGGTCCGGGCGGACCAGGCTTGCCTGCTCGAACGCCTCACGCTGGGCGTCTGACAGCGGTGGCCGAGGACGCATGTCCAGGCCGATATCCACTTCCAGCCCGCGCTGGTGACTGACATGCCCGCCCGCCATCGGACCGCCGCGCGGGTGGGAGATGTCGCCGATCACCAACTCGGGCAGACCGGCCGCGGTCGCTCTCTGACCCAGCAATTTGATGTGTTCCAGGGTTTGCGGCGCGCCCCACACGTCGCTTTTTTGCACCCGGATGGTGGTGAAGCCGACGCCGCGATCCGGCAGGCGCTGGGCTCCGGCGATGCATCCGCCGGTCGGCGGGCCGCCGATAATCCGCAACGGCCCCGCGGCCGGCGTGGTAGGACCCGCGGCGCCGATCAGCAGGGCGGCGAAACCAAGGACGAGAAGTCGGATCAAAATCGCCGCTCAAGGATGGTGATGACGTCCCCGGGCTGTACATAGGCTTGCCGGACTGCCTTGCCCTCGATCGGATCGCCCATCGTCGTGCCCACTGCCATGCCTATCGGTGTGCGTACGACGGAAGCATATCCCTCCACCGCCCGGTATGTGAAGCCACCGGCCACCGCCGCCGCGGTCACCACCGTCATGCCGGGTTGGTAGGGATATTGGCCCGGCCGATTAACCTCGCCCAGGACGAAGATCGGGCGATAGGTCACAACCTCCACCGAAACGGACGGATTGCGCAGCAGGTGCGCCCGTTTCAGGGCCGCCATGACCGAGGTTTCCAGTTCCGCCGGGGTCAGCCCGGCCGATCGCACGGGGCCGAGCAGGGGGAGGGCGATGGAGCCGCTGTCGTTGACGCGGAATTCGCCGGTCAGTGAGTCCTCGCCAAAGGTGATGATCCTGACTGCATCGCCGGCGCCCAGCCGATAGTCGGCGGAGACCACGGTCGGCAGCATGGGCAGGTCGCTCCCCGGCGAACACGCCGCGAGGACCAGGATAGGCAAGAGCTGATACAGGCGCACGGGCAAAACCCTCTGTTCTGGAGGTGGACGGGGCCGGCCGATTTTTCCGGTCGCTTCCATGTAGCGGGAGAGTCTCCAGGATAGGTTAACGCGCCCCCACAATTGCGTGGATTTCGACCCATTTCGGGCCAGTCGCGTTAGCCGGGCGTTAACGCGACCGAGGCTATGAACCGGCATCGATCCAGATCGGGGATCTCGGATCCCCCGATGCGAAAGGCCAGGATAGCCGATGTTGGATAGCCCCACCGAAGCGGCGGGCTCGATGCCAGTCCCGGGCAGGGGGCGAGGCAGCGCGGCCCATCGACCCATTCGGACCGACGATATCGCGGATTTGCGCGCGGTCATCAGCGTGCTGTGGCGGCGTAAGCTGGCCATAATTGTCTGTGCGGTGCTGGTTCCCCTGCTGGCGTGGGTGGCGCTTGGCCAGATGACCCCGCGCTACACCGCGACCGGCACGCTTCTCTATGACCCGAACGAAAACAAAGTGCGCGAAATGCAGAGCATCCTGCGCACCGACCCGGTGACCGACTCGGTCATGGCGAGCCAGGCGGAGATCCTGCAAAGCCTGCACATCGCGCAGAAGGTCGCCGAACGGGGCAACCTGTTCGACAATCCGGAGTTCAACAAGTCGCTCCGTCCGCCTTCGCTTTCCGCTCGGGTCATGGCCGGACTGCGGGGCATGCTGGGCATGGAGCCGACGCCGACGCCGACGCCGACTCCGCCGGCCGGTCCGGTCACCGGGCCCGGGATCGGACCGGAGCGGAATGCGACGATCCTGGCTGTTCAGGCGGCGTTGCGTGCCAACGCCACGCGGTTTTCTCGGACCATCGAAGTGTCGTTCACGGCGGAAGACCGCCTGGTCGCGGCGGCGGCCGTCAACAATGCCATGGATGTCTATGTAAAGGACCAGTACGCCGCCAAGTATCGCGCGGTGCGCCGCACGACCGAGATGCTGGAGCGCCGCGTTCGGGAACTCCGTGCCGAGGTGCGGCGCGGAGAGGACAACATCGCCGCCTACCGCTCCGAGCACCGGCTGTCGCAGGGCATGCGCGCCGGGATGGACGCCGAACAGATCAGCCTGTTGAGCGAGGATCTGGTCCGTGCCCGGGGCGAACTGACCCATGCGGAGGGGCGTTTGGATGCGGCTCATGGCAAAGCCGGCGCCGGGGCGCAGGCGGCCATCGCGCCGTCCGTGGTGCAGTTGCGGCTGCAGCAGGATCAGATCGCATCCCAGGTTCAGGCACGCCAGGCGCGCTTCGGCCCGAACCATCCGGAAGCGGAATCATTGCGCCGTCAGCTTGCCGAAGCCCAGCGCGCGGTTGCCGCCGAAACAACCCGCGTCGTCTCCTCCATCGAATCCGAACATCGGTCGGCCCGCGCCCGCGTGGCGTCGCTGGAACAGAGTCTGCGTGACGCTCAGCAGGAGACCAACCGCGCCGGGCAGGCCCATATCGCCCTGAACGCCATGACGCGCGATGTCGAGGCATCGCGTGCCCAGCTTCAATCCGTGCTGCAAAGTATCCAGCAGACCGCGCAACAGGCGGCGGTCGAGACGTCGGAGGCGCGCGAGATCTCCCAGGCTCTGCCGCCGGAACACCCGAGTTGGCCTCGATCCGGACCGTTGATGGCCGGCGCCGCGGTATCGGGGCTGTTCATCGGCCTGCTGCTGGCCACCATCCTGCAGGTGGCGGACACCACGTTGCGCAGCGGGGAGGATACACGCGCCGTGTCCAACCTGCCCTGTTTTGCGCTGCTGCCCGAGGTTGGGCGACGCGCCTTGGGCCATTTGTCGATCGAGGAATATGTCGCTCGCCGGCCGCTGACCATCTTCGCCGAACAGGTCCGCGCGCTTCGTGCGGGGCTGTGGTTCGGCGCCAATCGTCCGCGCGTGATCGCCATGACCGCGGCGCGCCCGGCGGAAGGCAAGACGGTGGTTTCCATCGCGCTCGGTCGGTCCGCGGCCCTGAGCGGGGAGCGCGTGTTGATCATCGAAAGCGACCTGCGCCAACCGCGCTTTGCGCGCCGGCTCGGTGCTCAGTTCGAGTTTGGCCTGGCAGACTATCTGAAAGGCGAGGCCGTGCTGGAAGACGTGATCCAGTTGGATCAGTTGAGCGGCATGCATTACATCCATGCCGGCAAGTCGACGTCGGGATCCGGCGGCGCTCACCTCCCAGGACTTTTCATGTCCGAAACAATGGCTCGGCTTTTGGCGACCGTGCGGCAGGATTACGATCTGGTGCTGCTCGATGCACCTCCGGTCCAGGCGATGACGGAGGCGCGGGTGGTGGCGGCGATCGCCGATGCGACGGTGCTGTGCGTGCGCTGGCGGTCGACCCCGCGCGCTACCTTGCGTCTGGCGCTGGATCTGCTGGAAGACGCCCACGCCAACGTGGTGGGAACGGTGCTGACGCGCGTCGAGCCACGCATCCATCTGCGGTCGGGCGCTGCCGATGCGGAGGTGTACCATCGCCGCTACAAGCAGTATTTTGCAGGATAACCGAGGCGTGGACCGACCATTGCCGGAAGCGGCATCGATATCGGCGCCGGAAGCGGCATCGAGATCGATTTCGGGAGTGGCATCAATATCGGCGTCGGAAGCGGCATCGAGATCGATATCGGAAGCGGCCTCGATATCGGCAGCGGGAGCGGCCTCGATATCGGCAGCGGCAGCGAGATCGTCCGGCGCAACCCTCCTTGTCGTGCCGGTGGCGGCGATATGCCTGTTATGGCCCGCTATCTGGAATGGCTACCCAATCGTCTTTGCCGACACCGGAACGTACTTGTCGCAGGCCGTCCATCGTTACCTGGGATGGGACAGGCCCGCGTTCTACAGCATGATGATGCTGCCGTTGCATCTGACGCTGACCACCTGGCCGGTGATCGTGGTCCAGGCCATACTGGCATGCTGCATCTTGCGAACCGTGCTGCTTGTTCTGCTACCAGGACGATCGCCATGGTGGCTGGTTGCACAGTCCGGATTTCTCGCGGTCATGACATGGTTTCCATGGACCGTTTCCGAACTGATGCCCGACCTGTTCACCCCTCTGGTCGTTCTGATGCTGTCTCTGCTGCTGTTTGCCGAAGATCGACTGTCACGGCGAACCAAATCGGTCGTTGTGCTCGGTGCGGCGTTCATGATCGCAACCCAGCAATCGAGCGTGGCGCTTGCGGCGGCGCTGATCGCTCTGCTCTGGCCGCTGGCGATCTGGCTGCGTCGCCTGAGGTCGCGACAGCGACATGCGGCCGAGAACGCGAGCCGCACCCGCGCCGGCGGCAACGCGCCATGGATCGCGATCCTGCCGCTGATTCTGGCTTTGCTGGCGATGACGGCGGTCAATCTGGTGGGGCATGGCCGTCTGTCCCCCTCTCCGTTCGGGAATGTCTTTCTCCTTGCGCGGTTGATCCATGATGGGCCGGCAAGAACCGTCCTGGAACGGGATTGCCCGTGGGCGGGGTGGCGACTGTGTCCCTATGTTCAATCAATCCCAGCGACATCGGACGAATTTCTTTGGAACCCCGACAGTCCCGTGGTCCAGGCCGGCGGACACAAGGCGGTTTCGGGCGATGCCGACGCCATAATCACCGCGACCCTTCGGGCCTATCCGACGGAGGTTCTCTCCGCCGCGCTGGCCAATACGCTACACCAGCTCGGTCGTTTTTCCAGCGGCGACGGATTGGAGCCATGGCCTGTCCAGGTCACGCCATGGATGGCCAAAGACTTCCCGCACCGCGAATACGCTGCCTACCAGGCGGCGCGTCAACAGCGAGGGGACCTGGCGGTGCCGTTTCCGTTGGCCGTTGTGCATCAGGTCGTTGCCATTGCGGGTATCGCCGGCTGCATTCTGCTGCTGCCGGTGGCATTGCGCCGACGCCATGTGTGCGCCGGGTTTCTTGCGGCGGCCTTGATCGCGCTGCCGATCAGCGCCGCGATCACCGGGGCGATGTCCATGCCGCATGATCGGTATCAAAGCCGCATCATGTGGTTGCCGTCCTGCGTCGGGCTGATCGCGCTCGGATGTTTGAGGCGACACGCGATCGGAACTGATCCATTTGGCGCGTGCCCAGCCCACAGCGTCACGGCCCGCGCGGGCAGACCATCCACGACGTCAATGCCGCAAGTCGTGGATACCGAGCCCGCATCCGCCATGGCTGCACGTCATTTAAGCCCGGAACGATCATGACGCCTCTGGCCCGGATATCCAGCTTGAAGCTCGCCGATATCACCTGGCCTGCCGTGGAGGCCGGCGGCACCGCCATACTCGCGATCGTGTCGTCGTTTGTGGTCGCCCGCGTGGTCGGACCGGCGGAGGTCGGAATAGCCGCCGCGATCGTTTCAGTGCACATCCTGTTATGGGTCGTTGTGAACGCCCTGTTCGCCGATGCGGTGGTGCAGCAGGCGGATATCGACCACGAAGCCCTGTCGGGCGCGTTCTGGGCCTCGGCTGGGATCGGGCTCGCGATGATGGCGGTTCAGGCGGTCTCCGGGTGGTGCCTCGGCTGGCTGCTGGATGACGACCGTCTCCCGGCTATGGCCCTGATCTTGGCGGTCTCGTTGCCCGTCGTTGGCGGGGCCGGCGTGGTGCAAGGCGTTCTGACGCGAAACCGTGACTTCCGATGGGTGGCCCTGCGCACGCTGATCGGCAACGGGGTCGGCACGTGCTTCGGGATCGTGGCGTCACTCCATGGCCTGGGTGCCTGGGCAATTGTGGGACAGCAGTCGCTGGCCTCCTGCCTGGGGGCCGCGATCTTGATCGGTTGCGCAAGGTGGTCGCCCGCTTCCGTGTTCTGTTGGGCTTCGGTGCGGCCGCTGCTGCGCGTGGGGTTGCCGTTGACAGCAGGCACCCTGGTCTTGCTGGCCCGGTATCGCGTGTTCGCCATCCTGCTGGGCGCCACCGCGGGGGCCTCGGCGCTGGGACAGGTTCACATCGCGTTTCGGTTGGTCGACACCGTGCGCGATATCAGCTTCACCGCGCTATGGCGGCTGTTCCTGCCCGATCTGGCGCGTCACCAGCAAGATCAGGCGGCAATGCTTGCCTGCGTGGATCGTTTGCTGCGGCTATCCAGCCTGATCATGTTGCCTCTGTGTGGCGCGCTGGCCGTCAGCCTGGGCCCGTTTGTGGCCTTGGCGCTGGGACCGGAGTGGCAGGAGGCCGGGCAGGCCGCGATCCCCTTGGTCGCGCTGATGGCCGCCTTGGCGGTCACATTTCCATCAGGCGTGGCGCTGGTCGCCGCGGGCCAGCCACAGCTTCCGTTGTATGCGAACCTCGCCGCATTGATTGCGACGTCGGTGGGCGTCATGGCCTGGCAGCCACCACGGCTGTCCGGTTTAAATTCGCCCTCCTGCCGCCATAGGAATATCCCCCCACCTGGGTCCTCGCCCCGGCGCCCCGCATTCACGCCGCGGCCGCTCAATCGGGATCGTGCCGACCGGTTGCACCTGCCCTTCGCGCAGCGCGCGG
>CALQHT020000105.1 GCA_943330455.2 Nitrosovibrio sp. Nv4
CAGGTGCAACCGGTCGGCACGATCCCGATTGAGCGGCCGCGGCGTGAATGCGGGGCGCCGGGGCGAGGACCCAGGTGGGGGGATATTCCTATGGCGGCAGGAGGGCGAATTTAAACCGGACAGCCGTGGACTTGATCCGGCAACCCGCACTCCAACCGCGGGGGTGGGTTGCCGGGTCAAGCCCGGCAATGACGGTGAGGGGCCGTCGGTATGACGCCCGCCCCTACCCCGGCAATTCCAGCACGTTCTTCGTCAGAATATTCCGCTGGATCTCATTCGTGCCGCTGTAGATCGAGGCCGGACGGGATTGCAGGAACAGCCCGGCCGGATTCAGCGCGCGATTGCCTTCCATCGGTTCCAGACCGGCAGCATGCTCTCCGGCAATTTCCAGCATCGTTTCGGCGATGCGCTGGAACAGTTCCGTCTGGAAGATCTTCAGCATGGACACGTCCGGACCGGGCACCTCGCCACGACGGACCTGGGCCAGATAGGTCTCATACAAGTCGGTCAAATCGGCCACATCGGCGCGATGGCGGGCATAGCGTTCCTGGATGTCCTCATCGTCCCATACGCCCATCCGTTCGGCCACGTCGCGCATGCGGGCCAGCGCGTAGCTCGCCTGTTTGGGGGACCCGACATAGATCCTTTCGAACCCGAGAAGATCCTTGGCCATGGACCAGCCTTTGTTGGGCTGACCGACCATGTTGGCGGCGGGCACGCGAACATTGTCGAAAAAAGTTTCGGCGAACTCCGCGTTCAGGTCCAAGGTGACCAGAGGCCGCACCGTGATGCCTGGCGTATCCATCGGTACCAGGAAGAAACTGATGCCTTCCTGCTTCTTGGCTTGGCGATTGGTGCGCGCCAGGACGTAGATCATGTTGGCGTCCATCGCCATCGACGTCCAGATCTTCTGTCCATTGATCACGTAATGATCGCCGTCCTGCTCGGCGTATGTACGCAAGGAGGCCAGATCCGACCCCGCATTCGGTTCGCTGTAGCCCTGGCACCAGATATGATCGCCGGTCAGGATTTTCGGCAGGAAGAAATCGCGCTGCTGCTTGTTTCCGTGTGCGATCAGCAACGGGCCGATCATCAGCACGCCCTGGTCGATCAGGCGAGCGCAGCCGTAGCTTTCAAATTCATCCAGCATGATCAACTGCCTGGCGGTGGACAGGCCCATGCCGCCATATTCCGCCGGCCAGCCTGGGCAAAGCCAGCCTTTCCGCGCCAGCCGGAAATACCATTCCTTGCTTTCCTCCCAGTGCAGGCGCTTGGGGGGATTGCGGATTTCCGGCGGGTAATTCTCGGCCACCCAGGCCCGAACCATCAGGCGAAATGCCTCGTCATCCATGGCATCGAGGCGGGATTGCGTGGTGGTGCTCATGCGGCGACTCCGAGGAAACGGACGATGGGCAGCAATTGTGTCGCGGTCATCTCGGGACCGGTCTGAATCCGGCACCCTTTCTGTTTGGCGAGCGTCAGGAACGGTGTCATGGCAGGTGAGGTGACAACGTCGGCCGCGAAACAGGTTGCCGGCAGGTCGGCCAGCATGGCCGCCGGCAAGGGCAGACTGGGATCGTTGTTCATCCCGACGGGCGTGCCGTTCACCAGCAGGTCCAGATCGCCAACCGTGTCGATGCCGCCGGCAATGTCCACCGCGGGGAAACCGTCTCTCAGCAGACCGATCAACCGATCCTGCTTGGCCGTGTCCATGTCCTGAATGCGCAGGCTGGTCGCACCGGTTTCGCACAGCGAATTGGCAATGGCGGAGGCAACCCCGCCGGCCCCGATCACCGCGGTCCGCTTGCCGGATGGGGAGAACCCGTGGCCTGCCAGAGCCTCCACGAAGCCGACACCGTCGAACATGTCACCCGTCAACGTGCCATCCGCATCGCGACGGACGGCGTTGACGGTGGAGAACCGGCGCGCGCGATCGGTCAGATGGTCCGCGAGCGGTGCCATCACCTGCTTGTAGGGCACGGTGATGATGATGCCCCGCAGGTTGTGCCAATGACGGGCCGTATCCACAAACGACTGGATACGGTCCGGCGCGATGTCCATCGGGATCAGCACCGTATCCAGGCCCTGATCGGCGAAATACCGGTTCATCACGCCGGGCATTTTCACCTGGATGATCGGCGTCCCGATCAGAACGACGACACCAGTCGCCCCGGAAATGTCCATGATCCCGATCAATCCTCGTCGGTTTCAGGGGCCAGATCGCGATACCGAGCGCGATGCAGCGCGGCGGAGCCATAGGCCGGTGCCAGCACCATCATCTTGCGCAGGAACAGGCCGGGATCGGCCGCGTCCGTGTAGCCGATGCCTCCATGCAACTGGATGCATTGGCGGGTCACCAGGCTGCACGCATCCGACGCGCGGGCCTTGGCGCGCGACACGGCGGCCTTGCGGGTGTTCGCGTCGTCGCTGTTGTCCTGGATCGCGGCGGCGGCATTGACCGTGGCGCGGGCCAGGGACACCTGGATCTTCAGATCGGCGGAACGATGCTGCAGCGCCTGGAAACTGCCGATCTTGCGGCCGAATTGCTCGCGGGTTTTCAGGTATTCCAGAGTGATGCCGAAGACCCTGTCCATCACGCCCAGCAGATAGGCGCTGGTGGCCATGGTGGCTTTTTCCAGGGCTGCATGGGCGTCGCCAGCGATTTCCTCGCAGGGTGCGCCGTCCAGGGTCAGGGTGCCGAAATTGCCGCCATCCTGGGTCTGTTGCAGTTCCAGATGCACGCCGGGCGCATTGCGCTCCACCAGGGCCAAGCCGTGGGTGGTGGTAACCAGAAAGGCATCCGCACCGGCGGCCATGTGGACGAACATTTTCTTGCCGGAGACTTTGCCGTTGCCGACATGCCCGGCCGCGGCGGTGTCGATGCTGTGCGGCTTGTCCTGCCAGGCCGGCAGGATGATCCGTTCCCCGGACATCACCGCGGGCAGATGGTCCGACGGCAGCAGCAGGGCGGCCATGGCGGCGGAAATCAGCGGCTCGGGGATCAGGGACGCGCCCAGTTCCTCGGTCAGAGCGCAGAATTCCTGCACACCGAGGCCGGAGCCGCCATTATCCTCGGGGATCAGGAGGCCGAGCCAACCCATGTTGCACATCTCGCTCCAGACGGAGCGGTCGAAGCCGGGCTCGGTGAACCGCAGGGCGCGGATGCGCTTGAGGTCGCTGGTGCGCGGGGCGATGCCGGCCGCGCTGTCGCGGATCATGCGCAGGCTTTCGGCGCGGTCTTCCGAGATGCTCATTCGTTTCCTCCGTTTGGTTCCGGATCGTCGCGCCGGGGCTGGCGTGGGTCAAGGTGCGGGGTCGGCGGGGGCTCAAACCGCCGGGTTGGAGAACTCTGCGGTGCGAGCCACTGACCGTCCAGCAGTTCCGATTGCCCCGCGGCGTTCATGGGTTCGGGCTCCGTGAATCCAGCAGCTGGGCCATGTGTCGATAGAGTCGGTTAAACGAAGGCACTCTCCTGGCCATCTCTATGTCCATTCGGCGCGTCAGAATCGCTTGATGCCGGACCGGATCGTAGCCGGTCGGCATATGTTGTCCGAACCATCCCTTGGCGTCTCGACGATCCTCGAAGTTCGCTGGCGGAACAAAGTCATCCGGTAGCCTTGCGACACCACGCAACGACGACGCGGCCGCAAGCAGCCAGGTTTCATACTCGCGCAAGGCCAGTGCCACGAACATTGGCACATCGTCACGGACCGCTCGGGCCTGGTTCAGCAATCGAGGCCCCAGTATCGCGGGGCAGTCATCGTCGCAATCGAGAAGGATCAAAACGGAACCCCGCATGGGAGCCGCCTTCGCCGAGGCCAGACGCACATGCCGACGAAATTCGGTATCGTTGTTCATGAAGGACCCGGACTTGACCCGGATTGGCGGATTGACTTGCAGTGAAGTGGCGGGGGCCACGACCGACTGAATCCTATGAAGCAAGGCGGGCAGAGCGTCGATCTCGCCATGTCCCTCGACAATGGGGGCGATGAACGCCATCAGGAAGCTCCGTCCTTGTCGAACATGGCAAGTTGACGTTCGTTTCTAACGTCCGAAACGGTCGCATCCGCGGAAGTCAACTGAGACTGACGCAGGAGTTCGCCCGCGGTGAACAACCGTTCCTTCATCATCTCCTTGCCGGCATCGTCGATGGCCCCAATCCTGGTCGACCCTTCGTGGTTTTCGACGGCCAGGAGTGATCCCGACGGGATTTCCGGATCGTCGAGCAGGTCTGGGCTGTGGCTGGTAACAAGGACCTGGCAACGCCGGGAACCCTCCCGCAACGCCCCCAGCAGGATTCGGGCAGCGGCCGGATGCAGCGCCGTTTCCGGTTCCTCCAGGCCGATCGTGAGCGGGCGGCGCTGATGACCGGACGCAAGACCGCCCTGATAAAGGCTGAGAAGCACACCGAATGCGCGAAGCGTGCCGTCGGACATCGAATCGGCCTGAAACCGCCAGGGATGCTCTTGCCCATGGACGATTTGCCGGAACTCGACCGTCTCCCGAGAGCCAAGCTGGCGATAATCGATTCCTGCGATCCCTGGTGCGATGCGGCCTATATCGTCCAGGATTAAGCTGCGGGCTTCCTCCGGCAATCTCTGCCAGACACTCGCCGCGTTGCCCCCGTCACGCCTCAGGATGTCGCCGGGGTCGGGGCTTTGCATCCCACCGATCGCATCGGCGTTGAAGTTGTATACTTCAATCGCTGACAGGCCATCGAAAATGGGCCGAAACTCCGGCAGGCCTGACGCCGCGACCAAAAACAAGCGATCCGGCAGCGAGGCCGGATGCGGTGTGAAGGACGCTTCCACAACCTCACCACGGTCGACCCGGAAATAGGCATCGGGCCGCGTGAGGTTTCGGATGCGGCATTCCTCGGCCTGAACCTCGAAACCACCCGCCTGTTTTGCGCCGATACGAAACACATAATGCCCGTCCTGGCCGGACGGCAGAACGAAATCCAGACGGAGTGAAAAATGGTTGGGATGACCACCGGAACGCCGCCGGACCTCCTTGATCGACCCACGATCCCGAAGGGCAAAATCCAGCGAAATTCGGAGCGAGTCGGCGATGAAGCGCAACGCATCGAGGAAGTTGCTTTTCCCCGATCCGTTCGGCCCCACCAGAAACATGAGCGGCCCAAGTTCAACGCGACAAGCCGCTATGCTCTTGTAGTTGCGGATCGTGACCCGCTTGATGAACGGGTCACTCATCGCGTCTGCTCCAATCTCCCTCGGCCTACGCCGGCAGATGCAGCTTTGCTTCCGTTTTCGCCTGCAAGTTTTCGAACGTCAGGCCCGGGGCCATGCTCAGCACGACGAAGCCACGCTCCGTCACGTCGATCGTGGCGAGGTTCGTGTAGACGCGCTTCACCGCGGCCGGCGCGGTAAGTGGATAGGTGCACTTGGTCACCAACTTGGGGGAGCCGTCCTTGGTGGTGTGCTCCATCAGGACCCACAGCCGCTTGGCGCCGGCCGCCAGATCCATGGCACCGCCGACCGCGGGGGCGGTGTCGTTCTCCGACGTCGCCCAGTTGGCGATGTCACCGTTATCGGCGACCTGGAACGCGCCCAGCACGCACAGGTCCAGATGCCCACCGCGGATCATCGAGAAACTGTCGGCGTGGTGGCACATGCTGCCGCCCGGACGCAGCGTGATGTACTGCTTGCCGGCGTTGATCAGCCAGGGCTCGATCTTGTCCTTTTCCGGCGCCGGGCCCATGCCCAGCACGCCGTTTTCGGAGTGAAAGATCACCTCCCGGTCCAGCGGCACATGATCGGCCACCGCGGTGGGGATGCCGATGCCCAGGTTCACATACCAGCCTTCCGGTATGTCGTTGGCCACGCGGAGAGCCATCTGGGTGCGGCTGAAAGGCTTGAAATCGGCGACGGCTGAGCCGGACATCGCTTGCGTCTCCCGTAAAGGTCAGAAACCGGATGGATCACCGTAGGGCACATGGAGCACGCGGTCCACGAAGATGCCCGGAGTGACGATATGGTCGGGGTCGATGTCGCCGAGTTCGCGCACATGCTGGGTCTGCACGACGGTCAGCTTGGACGCCATGGCGACGATCGGATTGAAGTTCCGCCCCGCCAGCTTGTAGGTCAGGTTGCCCCAGCGATCGGCCTCCCATGCCTCCACCAGGCCCAGGTCGCCGTAAAGGGCGTTCTCCAGGATATAGGTGCGGCCTTCGATCTCCCGATGCTCCTTGCCGACAGCCATCTTGGTGCCGACGCCGGTGGCGGTGAAGAACGCCGGTACCCCTGCCCCGGCCGCGCGCATGCGTTCGGCGAGCGTGCCCTGTGGGACGATTTCCAGCTCGATCTTGCCGGCGCGATACAGGGTTTCAAACACGACGGGGTCGGAACTGCGCGGGAAGGAGCAGACGATCTTGCGCACCCGGCCCAGTTCCATCAGGCGAGCCAGGCCGATATGGCCGGTGCCAGCATTGTTGCAGGCAACGGTCAGGTCCTTGGCACCCTGCTCGATCAATCCGTCGATCAGAACATTGGGCTGCCCGACGGCGCCAAACCCCGCGAGCAGCACGGTGGAGCCATCCTTGATGTCCGCCATGGCGTCGGCCATGGACTGGACGATCTTGTTAATCATGCGGTGCGTTCCCTGGTTGTGTCCCTCGGTCGCATTCTGTCCGAGAGACCCGTTCTGCTGGACGGTTTAGCGCCCGAGGGCAAAGGTGCCAAGGCGGGCCAGCGCCTCCAGGTGGATCCGCTTGACGCAATGGCCTCGAATAATATATCCACTATCATGGATTAATATCGAAGGACCGTAGCCGTGCAAGACCCGATCATTCTGCCCATCCCGCCCCACGGGTTCTACACGGTCGCTGAAGCCGCCTTCGTCGTCGATGCGGATCACCGCCTGATCAACCGAGAAATCGATGCCCATGTCGTCGCTTCGGCCGAACGCGGCATCCGTCTGCTCGGACGCCCGTCCTTGCTCTATTTCGTGGCTGTGCGCGACATCCGCACCACCCTCGATACCAGCGCGCGCAAGGACATCTTCCGGCGCGTGCTGCATGCCGTCGAACACCACCACCCGGAAATCGAATTCGGCGCCTTTCGCGCGCCGATCAGGGAGCTGGATATGGCCATTCAACCCCGCCTTACCCCCGTCGATGCCTTGCGTGATGCCATCGTCACCGATCCCGCGACCGGCGGCGGCGAACCCGTGCTGAAGGGCACCCGCCTCAAGGTCCGCATGCTTGCCGACCTGGCCCGACAAGGCGTCTCCCCTGACAGAATCGTCACCGAATTCGATGTGGCGAAAGACCTTGTTAACCTCGCTGTGCTCTACGACAGGCTCTACCCTCGACGGGGGCGGCCGTCGGTTCGCAAGCACAGCGTGCGGGAGCATGTTCCTTTTACTGGATGAAAACATCGCCAAATGCCTGGCCGACGGCGAAACCCTCTACACCGCCCAACGTTCCGTCGAGACCCTCCTGCTCGGCCGTGGCGCCACCGACGTTGAACTCTACGCGTTTGCACGTGACACCGGTGCCGTCCTGGTTACCCAGGACGGCGACGATTTTGCAGCCCTTGCCCTGAAGCACGGCATGATCCCGGTGATCGTGCTGCCCTGTGTGGCACCTCGGACCCAGCACGCGATGCTGCGTCATGTGCTGCCGATCGCGGAGGAGGTTTGGGCAGACGATCCCGAACGGTTCGTCGAAGTGACCACCGCCGGGAAAGTCGTGAGCTACCGGCTGGGACCGCGGTAACCGCCGGAATGGCGACGCCGTACCGCGGATGCTGGACCGACGCCGCGCAACCGGCGTAGGCTCTGCACCCCGGCCAAACGGAGCATGCCCAACGTGCCCACGCCCGATAACATACCGCCCGCCGACGGCCTGATCGCTGTCGTCAAGCGCGACTGCCCCACCTGCGTCCTCACCGCGCCCGTGCTGGCCGAACTCGCCCGCCTGGGCGTGCTGACGGTCTACACCCAGGACGACCCGACCTTCCCCGAATCCGTCGCCGCCCCGATCGACGACACCGCCCTGAATGTCTCCCACCGCCTGGGGATCGAAATCGTCCCCACCCTGATCCGCCGCCAGGACGGGCAGGACGTCGCCCGCACATACGGGTGGGACCGCGCCGAGTGGGAACGCATCAGCGGCTTTCAGGGCATCGGCGCCGACCTGCCCGCCTTCCGCCCCGGCTGCGGCGCCAAAAACGTCGAGCCGGACGCGCTCGAACAGTTGAAGATCCGCTTCGGCGAAACCGGTCTGGTTGCCCGCCACATCGAACTCGGCGATGGGGAAGACGAGTTCGAGGCGATGTTCGAACGCGGCTGGTCCGACGGATTGCCGATGGTGCCGCCGACCCAGGAACGCGTGATGCGCATGCTGCAAGGCACGGTGCGCGACCCGCAGGAAGTCGTGGGCGTGGCCCCGCCCAACCTGATCCCGCTGACCGTCGAGAAAATCGCCATCAACGCCGTCATGGCCGGATGCAAGCCGGAATATCTACCGGTGGTGCTGGCCGCGGTGGAAGCCGCGCTGGATCCGGCGTTTACGATGCACGGCGTGCTCGCCACGACGATGTTCGTCGGTCCCGTGCTGGTGGTGAACGGACCCATCCGCAACCAGATCCGCATGAATGCGCGGGGCAACGCGCTGGGCCAGGGCAATCGCGCCAACGCCACCATCGGGCGCGCGCTGCAACTGATCATCCGCAATGTCGGCGGTGGCCGCCCACAGGAAGTCGATCGCGCCACCCTGGGCAATCCTGGCAAATACACCTACTGCTTTGCCGAAGACGAAGAAGGCTCCTCCTGGGATCCGCTATCAGTCGAACGTGGCATCCCACGCGGCGTCTCCGCCGTAACGGTCTTCGCCGGCTTCGGCCTGCAAGGCGTCGTCGACCAGAAATCTCGCGACCCGGAAAGCCTGTCGCGCAGCATGGCCGAATCGCTGAAAGCCATCCACAACGTCAAAATCGCACCCTCCTGCGACGCCATACTGGTCGTCTGCCCGGAGCACGAACGCACCTTCCGCAATGCCGGCTGGAGCAAGCAGCGTCTCTACGAACAACTCTACAAACTCTGCGAAATCCCCGGCGAAAACCTGATCACCGGCGCGCTCGGCATTGCCGAAGGCCGCCCGGTGTCGGATGCGAGCCAAAGCTTCAACAAATTCCGCCCGGAAGGACTGATGATCGTCCGGGCCGGAGGCGGTGCCGGAATGTTCTCCGGTATCATCGGTGGCTGGTCATCGGGCGGCGCCACCGGAAGTCTGCCCGTAACAAGAGAGGTGAAATCGTGACGATCCTCCTCGACCCGACGTCGGAGCGAAGTCCCACTTCGCGCGAACGTCTGGGCCGACCCGATCGCCTGGAAGGGCTGACGGTCGGCTTGCTCGACATATCCAAACCCCGCGGCGACGTGTTCCTCGACCGGTTGGACGAACGCCTGACCGAGCGTGGCATCACCGTCAAACGCTATATGAAACCAACGGTTGCCAAGCCGGCGCCCCTGCCACTCAGCTTGCAGATCGGCTCGGAAGTGAACGTCGTCATCGAAGGGTTGGCGGACTGAGGCTCCTGCACATCGTGCTGTACGCATGATCTGGCGGATCTCGAAGCCCGTGGAATCCCTGCTGTCGGTGTCGCCACCATCGAGTTCATCGACGCCGCCGCCGCCCAATCCAAGGCGCTCGGCACCGACCCGGCCTATGTGTTCGTGCCGCATCCGGTGCAGGACCGCACCGACGCGGAACTGCGGCAGATGGCCGACGACCACCTGGATGCCATCCTGGCATTGCTGGTGAAGCAAGCGTGATTGCCGCTGGACCGGGTGCCCGGATGGTGCCCGGTCCGGACGGATCGCGGACCGCGTGCCATGCGATGAGAACCGCTCCATTGCCGGTCCGCTGGATAGGAGCATAAAATCGCTGACCCGCGGCTTGATACCGGCCTGGCGATACCGCATGTGCAATCGGCTTACTCGGGAACACCCATCATGCCTGCCAATGTCCAGACACTGATCGACAAGATCCAGGCCTTGCCGCCGGATCGGCTGATCGAGGTCGAGGATTTCGTGGATTTCATCCGGCTACGCGAGCAGGAGCGAGCTCTCACACGGGACGCGACGGCCGCCAGCGCACCGGCCTTCGCGGCCATCTGGAATAATCCCGAAGACGACGTCTACGATGCAATATGAGTTCGGCACCATCGTCCTGGTGCCGTTCCCCTTCACTGACCAAAGCGCATCCAAGCGCCGCCCCGCTGTCATCGTCAGCAATCACGCATATAACCAGGGACGACGTGATGTCGTGGTGATGGCAGTAACCAGCCAACTACGCCCCACGCCCGGCCTGGGCGAGGTGTGGCTCCACCATTGGGCAGAGTCCGGGCTCCTCAAGCCATCCGTGATCAAGCCAGTCTTTGCCACGATAGAACAACGTCTGATCATCCGTTCCCTCGGAACGCTTCACCCGAGCGACCGGGTCGCGCTCCACAAAGCAATCACCGAGACAATTGGATAGGCGGCAATCCAAGGCTGACGTGCTCAAGAACCGGCCTGCAACGAGGCCAGACCTGCTACGGGAACACGCGGGCCATGAGCACCGCGCGGCTACGCCACCGGACGATCCGGCTTCAGATCCACCAGCGGCGTCCCGTCCAGGCAATCCAGGCCCCGCACAAACAAGGTCGTACCCTCGACCCGTTCCAGCACTACCACCGATGACGCGATCGGGTTTGGCCGCACCGGGGAGCGCAACGCGAACGTGCCCAAGGTCTGCCCGCTGTTCCGAGGCGTCTGCAAGACCAGATCGCGGCGGGACCGGTGCATCCAATACAGCACCTGCAAGCGGGCATTGCGATCGATGCCGGTCAGCGCATCCCGCCAGCGCTCGTCTATCACGATCGTGCACAGCGGCCCGTCATGCGTCCCGCGCCGAGGACACTCCGCCCGCGTCTTCCACGGGGTGTGGATGGTGCCAATGAAGTAGACGCCGGCGTCGGTCGCGGACGGCAACGGCACCGCGACCTCATCGGGCCTGATGTCCATGTCGGGGCCGGTCTGGGATGCATCGCTCATGCGCCAGCATGACAGGCCCGCCCGGGCAACGTCCAGAACCCATTCGGCCGACTACCCGCGGACGGCGTTGATTGCGGATCAGCCCCGCTTGATCGGCAGGAGTCACACCGAGTCAGTTATGCTGTCCTATGTCGATGGACACGACTTTGCTCTGGCTGATCGGGTTTTCGGTGGCAATGTATGTCACCCCCGGTCCGAACAACATGATGGTCGCCGCCTCGGTGGCCAATCACGGTATCCGCGCAACGATGCCCCACATGCTGGGCATTCTGGTTGGGTTCGCGGTGATGCTGGTCGTCGTCTGTGCGGGTCTCGGGGCGATGCTGATCGCCTGGCCACCGCTGCTGCCGCTGTTCCGATGGGGCGGAGCCGCTTGGCTGGCATGGCTGGCCTGGAAGATCGCCCGTGCTCACCCGACGGGACCGGGCTCATCCGGCCGCGTGCTGGGGTTTGCCGGAGCGGCGGCGTTTCAATGGGTGAACCCCAAGGCCTGGCTGATCGGCATCGGCGCGGCGGGCGAATACATGGCGCCGGACCTGCCGTTGATCTGGCAACTCGGTCGCATCTTCATCGTCTTCATGATCGTCGGCCTGCCCTGCCTGATGGTTTGGGCCCTGATCGGCGCCGGGGCGCGCCGCTTGCTGAGATCGCCCGAACGGATGCGCCTGTTCAATGTGGCGATGGGCGTTTTGTTGCTGCTGTCGGTAGTGCCGGTCCTGCTGGAAGACTGGTAGGCTGCCCATAAACCGGCCGCCGCGAGCAAACGCAGAGGAAACAACCATGAAGATCACCCAGATCGAGGCATTCCAGGTCTCCTGGTCGCCCAACGAGAGGCCCTCCCAGCGCAGCGCATTTGTCCGCGTCCACACCGACACCGGCCTTTCCGGCCTGGGTGAGGCGTCGCCCATGCAGGGCGGTCTCGCCTCCCTGGCCATGATCAAGCACGATGTCGCGCCGTTGCTGCTGGGCCAGGACCCGCTGGATCACGCGGTCCTGCTGGATCAGGCCATGCATACGCTGGTGAAGCTGGGGCCGGAGGGCGCTTTGACCGGCGCGTTGGCGGCGTTGGATATCGCGTTGTGGGATTTGAAGGGCAAGCTGACCGGGCTGCCGGTGTACAAGCTGATCGGTGGCGCGTGGAAGACCGCCCTGCCCTTCTATGCCTCGATCGGCGGCAACGGGGACCGGACGGTGGACCAGGTGTTGCAGGTGGTGGAGCAACGGTTGGCCGACAAGCCGGCGGCGATCAAGATACGCTTCGATAACAACCGCACGTCTTTGGACACCGACATCCCGGGCGACATCGCCAAGGCCCGCGCCGTGCGAAACCTGGTGGGGGATGGCTTCCCGTTGGCCTTCGACGCCAATAATTGTTACACGACCGGCGGCGCGATCAGGGTCGGCCGGGCGCTGGAGGAGTTGGGGTTTTGGTGGTTTGAGGAACCGGTGCAGCATTATCATGTGCGAGCAATGGGAGAGGTCGCGCGTGCGCTCGACATCACCGTATCGGCCGGAGAACAGACCTATACTTTGCCTGCGCTGGCGGATCTGATCAATGCCGGCGTGCGCATGGTGCAGCCGGATATCGTGAAGATGGGCGGGATCACCGGCCTGCTCCGCTGCGCCGCTCTGGCGCATGCGCATGGGGTCGAAATCGTGCCGCACCAGACGCAACCGACGATCGGCCATACCGCCAATCTGCACGTCGTTGCCTCGTTGCTGCAAGGCACCAAACCAGCGGAATGGAACGACCCTTCCACCCGCACGCATGCGGTGTTTGAGAACCCGCCGCTGCCGGTCGCGGGTCTGTTCCATCTGCCGAGTGAACCGGGCCTGGGGCTGCGGGTGAATGAAGTCGCATTGGCGCAACGTCGGGTGGAGATCTGATACCAACCCGCCGAAACAATGACCCATGCACCGCCCTGTCCCCTCTCGTCATTGCCGGAGTTGATCCGGCAACCCATGCTTAAACGGCAAGGGGCGGGTTGCCGGATCAACTCCGGCAATGACGGTGAGGGAACTCCCGTGCGTCATTGTTTCGGCCGGTTGGTATGACACAGCCAGCTTTGGCCACGACCGATCCTGGGAACCCCGGTGCTGCCCGCCCATCGGGGGAGGCCCGCGTCCGGTTCTCAGGATCGGTATCCCAGCTCCAGGTCCCGTGTCACTCCACCGCGAATTGGGCCATCGTAGGGGAGACCGCCCAATCCGCCGACCTCAGGCGCGTTCAGGTATTGCTGTAGCGATCGCTGAAGAAGATGTCGGTCGAAACCTCATCCACGGTGTTACATCCGGTATAGGCCATGGTCTTGTCCATCTCGGTCCGGATGATCCCCAGGGCCTTGAACGCGCCGTCCTCCCCGCCCACCGCGGTGCCATACAACGTCGCCCGCCCGGTCAGAACGCATTTCGCGCCGAGCGCGAGGGCCTTGACGACGTCGGAGCCGCGACGGATGCCGGAATCGAGGATGATGGTCAGCTTGTCGCCGACCGCCTCCGCGATCTCGGGCAGCACGTCGAGCGTTGCCGCGGCGCTATCCATGTTCCGCCCGCCATGGTTGGACACGACCAGTCCGTCCACGCCGTAGCTGACGGCCTTCAATGCATCATCGACACGGTTGACGCCTTTCAGCATCAGGATGCCCGGCCATTTGTCGCGGAAGATCGCGATATCGTCCCAGTTCAGCGAATCCCGATCCATTCCGTCCGTCCGTTCGGCGCCGCCACCGCTGGTGATGGTGCCCTGGAACTGGTCCGGGTAGTTCTCGTGCTTGGGCATGCCGATCGTGGTCAGGTATCGCCCCATCACGCCCAAGGTCCAGGACGGGTGCAGGGCAATGTCGGCCATGAAGCGCGGCGTCGGGTTGAACGGCAGACCGAACCCGTTGCGCGCGTTGTATTCGCGGTTGGACGAGACAGCGGAATCGACCGTGACGATCAGGGCCTCATAGCCAGCGTTCTTCGCCCGCTCGATGATTTGATAGGACAGGTCCCGCCGCTTCCACACATACAACTGGAACCATAGCCGGCCACCCGCCTGGTCGGCGATTGTCTCCATCGCGGTCATGGACGCGGTGGACAAGGTCAGCGGAATATTGGCCTTCGCGGCCGCCTTCGCCAAAGCCAGTTCACCGCGATACCAGCACAGGCCGGCCGCTCCGGTCGGTGCGATCGCCAACGGGAACGCCATCGGTTTGCCAAACAACGTCGTGGCGGTCGAGCGGCCGGAGACGTCGGTCAGCGCGCGATGCCGCAGTTTGATGTCCTGGAACGCGGACCGATTGCCGGCGACCGCCAGGTGATCCTCGGTGGCGCGATCCACGAACTCAAATACGCCATGCGGCAGGCGGCGCTTCGCGGCCTCCCGGAGATCGAAGATATTGTAGCAATTGTCGAGTGCGGACATGGATCACGTCTCCCCGAAGTCATTGGACGGTCCACGGGTCTGCTGCCCGCGCCGTCGATGTTGGCGAAACAGTAACCTCGGGTCGCATTCTGGGAAAGGGCCGGTTGGCATGGCCGCTTCGTGTTGGCCACCTGGAACCACGCCTTGAACGCTCGCTAGGGTGGCTCTTTGGACGGTTCCCCACGCGGCTGCCCAGGTGTCCTCCCGGTATCTTCCCCCTGGGCATCCGACGATGCCTGCGGTAATCCGGCACGGCATGCGGGATTCGGAACAACTCAGAGCGGCCGCGCGGGCCTGGATCACAGACGAGCAACGCCAGTCCTGGCGCGTCGCCCGCCCGGCTGTGTTGCTTGGCCTGGGGTCGGTCCTGCTGGCAATCGGTCAGGCCTATTTTGCCGCCCTGATGTTGGCCGCCTTGCTGGCCGAGGTTGCGACGTCGCTGGCCCTCCCGGCAGCCGGATTTGCCATTCTGGCGTTGCTGCGTGCCGGTCTCAACCATGCCGCCGAACGCTCCGCCTTCGCCGCCGGGGCCGCTGCTCGGCGGCGCCTGCGAACGGATACCCTGACCCGATTGCTGGCGGCCGGCCCGGCGATGCTGCGATCCCGTCATTCCGGCGATCTGACCACCATCGTCGTTGATCGGATCGAGGCCCTGGACGGTCTGTTCTCCCGCTGGCTCCCCGCCGCGATCCTTGCATTGGGCGGCCCGGTCCTGGTGATTTTGGCGACCGCGCTGGTCGATCCGCTGGCCTCGCTGATCCTGCTCGGGTGCGGGGCGTTGGTGCCGCTGGCGATGGGTTCGGCCGGGATCGGCGCTGCGGCGGCCTCCCGCGGGCAATTCCTGGCTTTGTCGCGGTTGCAGGCCCGATTCCTTGACCGGGTGCGCGGCATCGCCACCATCGTCATGCATGGACGGGTGGACTCGGAGGCCGAGGCCCTGGCCACCGCGGCCGGTGAATTGCGCGTGCGCACCATGCGGGTGTTGCGAGTGGCGTTTCTCTCTTCCGCCGCGCTCGATCTGGCGGCCGCGCTGACCCTGGTCATCGTGGCCGTGCATTATGCCCGCATCTTTCAGGTTAACGGCATGCAAGGCGGAGGCTTTGGGCCGGCCGGACAGGCACTGTTCGTGCTGCTGCTGGTGCCGGAGTTCTTCGCGCCGATCCGCGCCTTCGCTGCCGCCTATCAGGATCGGCTGCACGCCACAGGAGCGGCAGCGGCGATGGTGGACATTCCGCCCTTGCCTGCTCCGACACCGCCGCTGACGGTGCGCACGGTCGAAGCCCAAGGCGTCACGGTCGCTTTCGAGGCCGTGGGCCTGACCTGGGACGCCTCGCGCGGCCCCGCTCTGGACGGGCTGTCGTTCCGAGTCCGGGCGGGAGAGACCATGATCCTGACGGGACCGTCCGGCGCGGGAAAATCCTCGGTGCTGGAGATATTGCTGGGCTTCGTCCGGCCCGATGCCGGGCGGGTGACGATCAACGGCGCCGATATCGCGGATCTGGTTCCCCAGGCCCTGTCACGGCTGACGGCCTGGATCGGCCAGCGGCCGGTGCTGTTTGCCGGAACGATCCGCGACAATATTCGCTTCGCTCGCCCGGAAGCCACGGATAGCGAAGTCGACGACGCCGCCCGCGCCGCGCGAGTCGATCGATTCGCGATCGGGTTGCCAGCGGGGCTGGATACAAGTGTCGGTGAGGGCGGTTACGGCCTGTCCGGCGGTCAGGCCCAACGTGTGGCGATCGCCCGCGCCTTCCTGAAGAACGCCCCGTTGTTGTTGCTGGACGAACCGACCGCCCACCTGGACCCCGCCACCGAGGCCGAAGTCCTCGACAGCCTACGCCGCCTCGCGCTCGGCCGGACCGTCATCCTGGCGAGCCATGCCGCCGCGGCCCAGGCGTTCGGCGGCCGCCGCCTGGACCTGCGAGCAGGCAAAGCCGAACCGGCGCGCGGAGCGGCGTGAGGCGGCTTGGTAGGTTGGGGCGGAAGGAAGGATTGGGGCTCCGCCCCAAACCCCGCGAGGGGCGTTGCCCCCTCAACCCCCACCAAGGCTGGGCCTTGGATGCCATTTATTGGGTCAGGGAGGAAAGGGGGCCAGCCATGGCGTTTCAACGTCCGTGTCGGCCCCCTTTCCTCCCTGACCCAACTGATCGCGGTCCAGGGGCCGTAGCCCCTGGTGGGTTCGAAGGGCGAAGCCCTCGCGGGGTTTGGGGCAGAGCCCCAATTCTTTCTCGCCCTCCCCCAACCTACCAAGCCGCATCAAGCAGCATCCGCACCGTCGCCGGCCCTTCGATCTTGCGCGGATTGGTGTGGATCCAGCGGTCATGCATGGAACCTCGGGCGATGACGTCCATCTGAACGGGCCTGACCCCGACCTCTCGCAACGTCGCCGGCAGGCCGAGGCGCGCGATCAGGGCCGCGACGGCATCGGCGGCCGGCATACCGGGATGGCCGAGGGCGTCGCTCACCCAGGCCTGGCGAGCGGCATTCACCGGTTCGTTGAACCGCAGCACATGCGGCAGCATGATGCAGGAGGTGTAGCCGTGCGGCACATCCGCGGTCCCGCCCAGCACGTGTCCGATGCCGTGGCTGGCGCCTTTGCTCACCCCGTTCTGCGATCCCATGATCGACATCCACGCGCCCAATTGGCAGTCCAGCCGCGCCTCCAGATCGGTGGGATCGGCCTTCACCGCGGGTAGACCTTTGGCAAGCAGGCGCAGGGCCTGCAACGACGCGCCATCGGAGAACGGTGTGGGGTTGATCGAGCACAGGTCCTCGACCGCGTGATCCACGGCGCGGATGCCGGTGGACAGGAACAGCCATTCCGGCGTGTGCAAGGTGATCGCCGGGTCCAGGATCACGGCCTGGGGCATCATCAGGGCGTGGCCGTAGCTCTCTTTAACGTGCCGAATTGTGTCCGTGCAGCCGGCGAACCAGGTGAACTCCCCGGCCGACAAGGTGGTTGGCACGTCAATCGAGCGCACACCGGGCGGTTTGGTCGGCGGCCGCTCGGTCCTTCCGTCCGGCGTGATGATGGCGCGGAACGCATCGAGTTGCGCCGGGTCGGTGACATCGTTGCCCAGGCACAGCCCGACCATCTTCGCCGCATCGGTGACCGAGCCTCCGCCCACGGTCAGCACCAGATCGGCTTTCGCGGCGCGCGCTTCGTTCGCCGCGGCGACCACGTCGATCCGCGGGGTATGCGCGCCGATACTGGAACAGAGCCCCGCCAACCGATTACCCAGAACGGACCGCACCTGATCGATCGCGTCGGTCGAGCGTGCCAAGGTGCCGCTGGCCATGACGTAGACCGCCTGCGAGTCGAGCCGTTTGATCTCCGCCTCCAGCGCTTCTTGCAGCGGGATGCCGTAGATCACCCGCTCCATGGGCGGGTATTGGTGAATGCCGCGAACCATCCGGGTCACCCTTTCTTGGCGCAGAACGCATCCAGCATGGCGGTTTCCTTATTGGGTCCGTCGAAGTCGGCAGCGATGCGCTCATACAGCCGAGCGGCGGCCTGGTAGAATTGGGCGCCGGCTGGGTCTTCGCCGACGAAGGCGGAGATTTCCTCCATTTCCGCGACCCAGCGATAGGCCTTGGAGTGCATGCGGGGCATCGAGCGGGTCAGCCAGCCCAGCAACGCCGGCTGGCTGATCGCCATTTCGGCATAGAGCGCATCGGCGGTCCCGGCGCGGGTGGCGGCCAGCATCATGGCGCAGCCCAGCGCGGTGAAGCCTTTGGTGATGCCGGCATAGGACATCTTCATGGCCGAGGCCGCCCCGATCGGACCTGGCTGGATCGGCATGTTCAGCCCGTATTGCGCCAGCACCGCGGCTTGGGGTGCGTCGGGCCCGGACAGATAGATGCGGGTGTTCTTGGAGTCCGGTTCCGGCGGCGGACCGATGATGCCGCCATCGACGAAGATCGACCCGGTTTCCTCGATCACCCGGGCGACCCGCAGGACCGTTTCCGGCGCGATGGCATTGCAGTCCACATAGACCGGCTTTTTGGCGGCCGAACGCAAGGCCGGCGCGAGACGTTCGGCCAGGGCCAGGGCATCGCCGGGCGGCAGGATCGAGAGGATGATGTCGGAGGCGGCGATCTGGGTATCCGAGGCATCCACCATGCCGGCCACCTTGGCTCGGTCCACGGTGGCGGCACTGCGGCCCGTGAGGGAGGTCCGGACCTCTATGCCATTGTCGGTCAGGCGTCTGGCGACGACGCTGCCCATCATGCCGGGCGCGATCACGGCGACAATCGGTTTCATGCTTCCGCTCCCCTGAGGTCTGCCCTGGATGGGCGTGGCTCTATCATGCCGGTTCGGCGGTTCTCCGCAATCGGGCGAGTGGTTCTGGCGGTCTTGCCGGAAAACCTGGGGGGCGCGCGGGCGGTGCGGTTCGATGCGCCTCCGCGTGCGGTTCGTTCATGGATGGCTCTTATTGCGTTATTTCTTGGGAGCGGACGGCTTCCGTTTGCATGGAGACCATGTCCGCTGGCGGCGCTGGTCCGCCATGGGTGCGATTCGACATTGTGCGGAGTAACATCGACCGCTCTAACCATGAACCGACAGCCTCAGCTCACCGTCATTGCCGGGCTTGA
>CALQHT020000106.1 GCA_943330455.2 Nitrosovibrio sp. Nv4
AATTTTCTCCCGCCAGCATCCCATTCCGCGCTGTGTGAATGCCGTAGCCTCGTCATGGCGGATGCAGACCCGCCATCCACGGCTTGCTGTGTCGATCTCGGCAAAGTCGTGGATGACCCGCCCAGGCGAGCCGTAACGGCGTGGGCTGGCCACACGCCACAGAGCGCAGTGTTTATGGCACGCCGCCTAAGTGACCGCGCCGCCCCGACATCGGACGATGCCGGGACCCGGACATTGGCGAACGCTTCCAACAGCACCGTCACTTCAACCCGGTCAGATCAACCAGGGCGCCATTGATGAACACAGGGTCCGCTCGACGCAGGATCGGACGGCCGCCGAGCTTGAACTCCAGCCGCTGTTCATACAGATGCATCAGGTGGAAATTCCGCGCCTCCATGAATTCCATGAAGACGCCGAACTGCACATGAGACTTGTTGTACCGGTTCATCGCGGCCTCGACCTGCACGAAGGCAACCCGGTCCAGCATGCTTTGGAAGCCTTTCAGCACATCGAGGTCATGCCCCTCGGTATCGATCTTGAGAAACGAGATACGGTCGATCCCGTGCTCCTGACAGAACGCGGTGCCGGTCATCGTCTTGACCTCGACGGTCTCGCCGTCCGGCGCCGCACTGCCCTTGACGATCCGGTCGCCGACACTGACCTTGGCGCGCCGCATGGTGGCGGTGCCGTCAGACGAGCTAAGGGCAATGTTCCAGGGCGTGATCGATTCAATATCGGCAACCTTCTGTGCCAGGGTTTCGAACGTCCCCGGCACCGGTTCGAAGGCGTGAATGCGGGTGGTCGGGAATGCTTCCGTGTAGCTCAGGCAGCTTTGACCGACATTCGCGCCCACGTCGAAAATGACGCTCGGCACGTAACCGGTGAAGAACCGACGGATATGGCGGAATACCGGAATTTCCAGGACCGGCGGCTTCTGATCTGTCGTCGCGTCGTTCAAAGGGACCTCCCGAAATCGCCATGCCCAACGTTCTATCAACCGACGTAACCATTGACCGATGCACCGCCCCTCACCGTCGTTGCCGGGCTTGGCGGTGCGGGGGAGCCTATCGGTCGATCATTAGGTCGGCTGGCATTAACCGACCAGAGACAGCCACCCAACATAACCCGGGCCTACCGGCCTGGGCGAGGGAATATCGCGATCGCGTCCGTCACGGCCCGACGCGTATCGCGGCGCCAGGAGACCGAACCCGCCCCGCGATCAGAACGCGCTGATGCGGCGCCATGTCGATTTGACCGACCTCCCCCTCGGTGCAATGAAGACGGCGCACCAGACAGGCGGATTGGCGATGGTTACCAAGGCGTTCAGCTTCGGGGGCGGTCCTTGTCCCGATACGCATGTGCAGGTCGGACCGGACAGCCTCTACGACGCCGCCGCCGGCTTCGGCTGGACCGACCATGACACCCTGCTGCCCTACGATCGGGGCACGACCGACCCGCTCGGACGCGGCATGATCGTCAGCCGCTCCCCGGCGACCTTTCGGGTTGCCACCGGCCCGGGCCTGTTCCGGGTGCAACTTCTGTTCGGAGACGCCGAACGAGGCGACCATTCAACCCAGCTGCACGTCCCCGGCAGCACGGAGACGATCCCGGTCCTCAACATGAACCGCGGCGAGCAGGTCGCGCTCGCGCTTACGGTCGAGGTGACCGGACCCATGCTCGATATCGGGTTCTCCTCGGCGCGGAGCACGTGGCTGGTCAACGCCCTTTCGATCGAGCCGGTTGCCTCTGCCGCGCCGCTCTGGCTGACGCGGCATCTGGAAAGCCGGTGGGCATTGCCGGAACAGACCAAACGCGGCGCGCGCGCCCTGATCGGGCGGTGGCGCCAGCATCCGGCCAGCGACATCGACGTGGTTCCAAGCGGCCACACGCGCGAAGACTACCTGCGCACCATTGCCCAAGGTGTGGAGCATTTTCGCCACCTCCAGGACCTGAACGGCGCCATCGTCGATGTCGTCGTGGGCAAGGAGGTCTATTATTCCACCCCCGGTTTCGCCTACGCGGCGGCTTTGGTTGCCAGTGAGACCGGCAACGCGGATCTGATCGAACCCGCCGCCGAGGCCTTCGATTGTGCAAGCCGTGCGCTGATCGAGCGCAAGACGCCGTCGGCGCATGAGGATTTCTTTGTCACGCCGCTGGCTCACGCGTTTCCGCTGCTCGCGCCGCTTGTGAAGGCGGACCGGGCCCAGCGGTGGCGGTCCGAACTGGGTGGGATGAACCCGTTCACCATCTATCGCTCCCGGCCTGGCGGCGCGTTGGCCCCGGGGACGAACTGGAATTGCCTTGCGCTGTCCGGCGATTTCCGGCTGCATCAACTGGGCATCCGTGCCGACGCGGCGTTTTCCGAGAACTCCCTGAAGGGCCAGGGGCTGGTTTTCCAAAACGAATTCGGCCTCTACGCCGAAGGCCCCATGACCTACGACGCCTTCCCGCGCGCCTGGCTCGGCGACATGCTGGAAGCCGGCTATCGCGGCCCGGCGGCGGCGGAACTGGCCGAGGCGCTGGATCGTGGCGCATTGACCAGCCTGCTGATGCAGTCGGCGAACGGAGAAATCCCGTGCGGCGGGCGCAGTTCCCAGCACCAATGGTCCGATGCCTTGCAGGTGCTGATTTTCGAGGTCGCCGCGGCGCGAGCCATGCGTGTCGGCGACCCATCCCTCGCCGGCACGTTCAAACGGGCCGCTCGACGTGCCTACGCCGCGTTTCTGCCCTGGCAGCGTCTGAGCGGCGAGTTTCAGATCGTGAAGAACCGCGCGGACCCGATGGACCGCCTCGGCTGGGAGAACTATTCCGCCCACTCAACCTACAACCTCCTGATGCTGACCGCGCTCGGCTTTGCCTATGAACATGCCGGCGCCACGGAGCATCTGGCCGAGCGGATGGCGCCGGCGGAAACCGGGGGACATGCGACAGTGTTGGGGGGGCCGTTTCATAAGGTCGTGGCGGCTGCGGCGGGGACGTCCGTGGTTGTCTGCACCGCGCCTCAGTTAGGGCAGACCCCGGCGGGTCTGGTCCGGGTGCAGTTCGAGGGGCTGATCGGTGGGCCGTTGCCGGGCGATGCCAGTCTGGCGAAACCGTCGTATCGGCTGCCGGCCGGGCCGCGGGAAGGGGCGGTGATCGGGTTGGCGTGGCGGCTGCCGGACGGGACCCTTCAGTCGCTGGCGGATGTGCTGGCCGCGGATCTGTCGACCTCGGTCACGGTGCTGAGTGAGGACCCGACCGTGGTGCGGTTCCGCGTCGAATACCGGGTTGCCGGAGCTGTGCCCGTGTCCTTCGCCGAGGTCTATGAATTATCCGCTCGCCAAACCAGCGTGCGGTTTGAGGTTCCGGCGGATGGGCCGCCCATGCTGCTGCGCTGGCCGGTGTTTGCCGGGGATGGTGCCCGGGAAGCGGACATCGCGACCCATGGGATGAGCGTATCGGTGGCATTTGCGGGTCGGCAGGTGGAATACTTGGTGGCGGGCACGGAACCGCCGGTTGTCGCGGAGACTCTGCTGGCCCATCGGAACGGGTTCGTGCGATTGGCGGAAGCGGCTTTGCGGGATCGGGATGCGTTGCGGTTGGTGGTGCGGTTGGTACGGTAGGCGCAACGAACCGAGGCTCTGGCGCGGGCCCGCCTCCCACGACTTGCGAGACCGGAATAGGTGAAAGTCTCGGATGCCGACCTGCGTCGCCATGACCTTCGTTCCTGCTGATCGTCCGCGGAGTACCGTTCCCGTTCTTACGACTCAGTCCGCTCCGGGTTGCCCCCGGTGGTTATCCCGCCTGGATTGAGGTCTCCGGCGAGGCTCAAAGCAGCGGCAGATTCATCATTACGCCCGAGCGCAAACAGGATACGGCCCAGGGATCGCAGCCACACGGCGTTGCCTGGGTCCAGCCTGACGGCTTCCTCGAATGCGGCAACGGCGCGCTCGCGCTCGCCTCTCAACTCCAGCAAACGGCCCAACACGGCATGGCCGCTGGCATGGGTCGGTTCGATTTCGATCGATCGGACGATCGCGTCCAAGGCTTCGTCGTACCGCCGGGCGCGTTGGTGGACGCCGGCCAGGGTGTACCAGCCGATTGCGGAGCCGGGTGAAAGGGCCAGACCCTCGGTCAGCTTGGCCAGCGCTTCCGCGTTGGTGGCGATGGATGGAGCCAGATGGATGCCGGTCTCCAACGCATCGTTCCACTCATAGCGCATATATTTGCCGGCCCATTGCTCAATCGTGAAGAAGCCGTCGTTCATGAAACGGTAGCGGCGGTCGGGCTCGACGAAGCGCAAGCCGAAATGGCGGACCACCCCGGGATGGATGGGAAGTTGCTGACCCCTGAAACTGGGGAGGTTGGGCTGGCGGCGGAGCCGTTCGACGATCGCGTCTCCGGCGCCCATCTGCCGGAACAGCGTCTCCGCCATGGCGTGCGTGATCCGGGCCTCGGGATGGTATGGGCTACGAAACAGCGGCTCATCGCGAAAATGCCGCTCGATGATGTCGGCGACATCGAATCCGGTTTCCTGGCCGAGCTTGCGCAGCTTCGACATTATCATGTCGAAGGCGCGATCGAGGTCGACCTCCTGCCCGATATCCATACGCATATAGGCGTCGACCGCATCCTCAACGGGCACGCCGTCCCGGATCAGTCGGTTCAGGTAGGAATCGCCGTTGGGGGCAGGGTAGGGGCCATTGGGATATCCGACCGCGGGGCTGTTCGATGGGTGCGGCTTGCCGCTGAAGGGCCACAGGAAGCCGCCGGTCACGACTGGCACGTCGTATATCTTTACGCCCGCCCGGACCTCCGGGGTCATTTTTTCGTTCCGGAATCCACTGACCTGCTGCACCAGGACGTCGGCGCATTCCAACGCCGATCGGCCCTTGTCGGAGAGCTTGTTGTAGGAGGCGATGTAGGTGCGGTTTGTCGGCACAAACGGACCGACAAACTTGCCGTAGAGGGCGAACAGGTTCTCGATCTGGCAATTGCCGACAAACACCATGTTCAGCATCGATCGGTCTCCACGCGTTCGATGTCCGACCCGTCAGCGGGACAATTCGACGATCTTGTCATGCATCGCCCCGACATTCTCCATTGTGTAGATGTCGTCGTCGGGAAAAACCACGTTGAACGCCTTCTCGACCGCCATGATCAGGCTGGCATGAGACACCGAATCCCAGCCGTCCACGTCTTCGGCCGTGGTCTCCCGGGTGACCGAGGCGGGCGCTATGTCGAATTCATTCGCGACAATTTGTTGCAACGCCGCAAAGCCGATATCCGTCATGCCGATGCTCTCCTGCTGGCAATGTCCAGCTTTTCCCGGGTGAATTTGGCGGCGTTGCCGTTCCGCTCGATCTTGCCGCTGGTGGTTTTCAGCAGCCAGCCTTGCGTGACCAGGCGGACCTCGCTGGGGTAGATGCTCAGCGATTGGAAGACCTGTTCGCGCACCTGATGGCGCAATGACTTATGCAGCGGGGTGGATGCGTCGGCGCCCGCATCGTCGAACGTCTCCGCGACCACGATCAGATCGGAGGTGCCGCGTTCGGTGTTGGCGACCCCGAAGGCGACATTGCGGCCTGGTTTCAGGCCGTCGACCCGATTCAGCACGGTCTCTATCTCGGTGGCGTGGAAGTTGCGTCCGGCGACGATAATCAGATCGTCAAGCCGTCCCAGCACGAACAACTCCCCATCGCTTATGAAGCCGCGATCGCGAGTGGCATACAGGTCGCCGTGCAAACGCGCCGCGGTTTCCTCCGGCAGTTTGTAATAGCCGGGGAACAGGCAGGACGACCGGACATTGACCTCCCCCACGATGCCGTCCGCGACAGGCTGCCGATCGGCGTCCAGCACGATGATGTCCGTCCCGGCGATGGGCGGTCCGGTCGAGATCAATTCCTGATCGGTTTCCGGGCTGGCGGGCGGCGCGACGCGGCCTTGCTCGTGCAGCAGGACACGATCAACATGGATGGTCCGGGGTTTGGCCGCAACCGATGTCTGGGTAATGGCGTATGTCGTCTCCGCCATCGCGTAGCACACCTGCAACGCCGTGTCGGCAAGACCGAGCGGGGCGAATTTCTCGGCGAACCGGCGGAAGGAAGCCGCGTGGCAGGGCTCGGAGCAGTTGACGAAGGCCCGTATGGTGGCCAGCGACATGGTTTCGGGCTTCGGTTCGACGATGCGGGCGAGGTGATCGAAGGCGAAATTGGGCAGCCAGCACAATGTGCCGCGATGACGGGCGATGGCTTCGAACAGGGTGCCGGGCCGGGATACCCAGTGGAACGGGTCCATCAATACGATGGTCTGCCCAACGATCATCGGCATCAACAGACAGGCGACCAGGCCCATGTCGTGATACAGCGGCAACCATGACACGACCACGTCGTCCGCTCGGGCATCGATCGAGCGGGCGTAGCTGAAGGTCTGATCCAGGATGGCCCGGTGGGACAGCATCACGCCTTTCTTCAGGCCAGTGGTCCCCGAGCTGTGCTGCAGGATCGGTGTCGCGTCGGACGCAGCGGGAGTCCACGCGACGCTTTCGCCATCCGGCAGAAGGTCGGGGGCCCGCGCGTGCATCAGAACCGTCTGGCCTTGCACCAACCCATTGCGGCGCATCTGTTCGGCGTGCGCATCGTTGGTAACCAGGGCGGCCGGTTCGATGCGCTCGATCAGCTTCTGATGGGCGGTCCAGTATTTGTCCGCATCTTGCTTCGCCGACGGACAGGGCATGAACGAGGCGATGCAGCCATGGGCGATGGCGCCCAGGTAATGTGCGATCGCGGTCCAGCCCTGCGGCAGGAAAATCAGCACCACGCCGCCGGGCCGCACGCCCTGACGAACATACTCGGCCTTGTAGCTATTCAGGTCCCGCCATGCCCGAGCGTAGGTGATGCGGTCCCGGCTATCGGGCAATTCGGCCTGCACGAAGGTCTTTTCAGGAGTTTGGCGCACGTGGCCGAGCAGATGGGACAGGATGTCGGTCTGTCCGGCGGGAGGGGCGGGTGGGACCGTCGCAACCATGTTGATCCGTCTCACGTGGTGCGGCTTTCCTATCTGGCTGCTCAGCCGCAAGCAAGGATCGCGTGAAGGTGTGGCCACCGCATTTCAGGTTGCGCCCCCAACACCGGATGCGGAATATGATCCCGGCCGGATCAACCTGACGATCCCGACCAGGACACCATCGAGGAGCCGCCCGAATCGTGAATATCATCGCCATCACAATGGTCTACAACGAGGGTGACACATTGCGGCGCTGGCTTCGCCATTATGGCAACCAGTTCGGACCCAAGAACCTCCTCGTCCTCGATCACGGCTCCGATGACGGCAGCACCGCGGATCTCGGGCAGTCGGGGCGCATCAACCTGCCGCGCAGCGTCTATGACAACAACCAGCGTGCCGCCTTCATCACCAACCTTCAGAAGGACCTGTTCGGGTATTACGACGCGGTCGTCTATTCGGATTGCGACGAGCTGATCGTCGCCGACCCACGGAAATACAGCGGTCTGGCCGACTATATCGAGAAGATGGAAGGTGAGGTGGCCCGCCCCGTCGGCTTCAACCTCTTCCAGGAGGTGATCCCCGGCACGCCGCTGCAACGGGACCTGACGATATCGGAGCAGCGGGAATACGCGATTTTCCGCGTTGGCATGTGCAAGCCGCTGGTGACTCGCGCGCCGGTCCGCTGGGTTCCCGGATTCCATAGCTGCGACAAGCGGGTGTCGATCGACCCGTCGCTGTTTCTGTTCCACACCAAGGACGCCGATTTCCAGGCGTCTCTGCGCCGACTGGGCGTCACCCGCAACCTGCCGTGGTCCGAACGCTCTCTGGCCGGACGGCAGGGCGCGCATCAGCGCCGGTCCGACGATGAGTGGATCCGCACCAATTTCGAAGGCCCGATCGCGCAGTTGGCGCGCGACGGCGTGCATGACTTCACCTTCGACGACGTGGTGGAGACCTACGACAGCAAGCTGGAGAAGCGGGGGGCGATGTGGATCTGCCCGGGCTTCCCGGGTGCGATCTACCGCGTGCCGGAGTGGCTGCGCGGCAGGTTCTGAGTTCTGACCCCTATCGCATTCACACATCTCGAACTCGGGTGGCGGTCGGAGAAAACTCTCCCCCTCCCCTTGCGGGAGGGGGCGGGGGGAGGGGTGATTTCGCACGGATATTGCGTTCAACCCCTCCCCCTGCCCCCTCCCGCAAGGGGAGGGGGAGAATTTTCTCCGCTGGCACGATGTGTGAATGTCGTAGGTTCTGACCCGGGGGCTTATCTCGGTCACGGCATCTGGCGGCGCTCAAACAGGGAGGAGCGCCGCCAGAGCGTTGTTGGCTAGAGCGTGGTTTGTCAGGTCCCAGCGGGCCGCACGGTGACCGCGACCGAATCCGTGATCACGATGCTCAGCAACTGGCCGGGCTGGATCTGCTTCAGATAGGCCTGACGCTCCTTGTTGCGCACCGTCAGGGTCTGGATCGACCCGCCTTCCTGCGGGACCACGTCCAGGGTGTTGGCGGTGGCGTTCACACTGACGATCAGCATGGTCAGCGCCACCTGGCGGGTTGCCTCGGCCCCTGGCTTGGCGCCTTTCTTGGTGCGCCCGACTTCGCCGGCGACCACCACGCTGGGCTGCTTCGTGCCGGCCTTCAGCACGGCATAGGTTACCGCGTGCTCCAGAACGGCGATGACCTCATCGCCCGCCTTGATCTGGGCGAAGTTGCGAACGTCCGGACCGAGTTTGATGGACGTCGTCTTGCCGTTGGCGAACCGCAGGGTGACCATGCGTGTGGCGGCATCGACCGCGACCACACGGGCCTGCTCGGTGGCGACGAAGAGGTCGGTCTCGGCGGCCATGATGGGGCCTTGCGCCGCGGGGGCCTGCGCCTGGGCGGACGTGCCGGTCAGGGCTACGGTGGCGACGCTGCCGATCGCCAGTGACAGGCAGATGCCGAGCGAACGAAATCCGATAGAGTGGGGCATTGGTGGTTTCCTGCATGGATGGGTTGTGGCGGTTCCTTGTGCCAACCGCCCCGGCCATTGACTGATGCGTAGTCTCCTCATCATTGCCGGGCTTGACCCAGCAATCCGCGCTTCGATGGCAGCGAAGGGGCCAGCCAAGGGGGCAGCGGGCGGGGGCAGCCAGGAAGGCAGCAGGCGGGTTGCCCAGTCAGGTTCGGCAATGACGGTGATGGCACACTATCGGTCAATGTTTCGGTTCGGCCGTATTACAAGCAACCATCGCGTTTTCGCAACCGGCAACGGCGGTCTCTCATCGAAGCCTGCGATCGATGCTAAACAGGTGCCCCGGCGGTCGGGCAATGGCAACGGGTGGGAGTTGGTATTGTGTCGCATCGACCTGTCATCCGGACCGTCGGAAAACGGCTGAAATCCGCGGCTGTGCCGATCGTGGCGGTCGTCCTGTGGCCGTCGCTGGCACACGCCGACTCGACGGTCACGATCGGCAGCGGCTCGGTGGAGTTGCGGCAGATGTTCGCCCTGCTGTTCCTGATGCTGGGGCCGATCAAGGTTCTGGCGCCGTTCATGAACATGACCCAGGGCGCGACGCCGGAGTTTCGCCGCCATCTGGCCACGCGGGCGATCCTTTATTCGGCTGCCGCGCTGGCATTGGCGGGGCTGATCGGCCAGAACACCCTGGATAATTTCGCCGTACCGGTTCCGGTGCTGGCCCTGACCGGCGGGTTGGTGCTGTTTCTGGTCGCCTTGCAGACGGTGTTGCAGCAATTCCAGGGGCCGATGGGGCGTCGCTCGGACGGACCCCCGCCATCGTTGCAACACGCGTTCAGCCCCCTGGCGTTCCCGACCATCGTGACGCCGTACGGCATCGCGGCGACGATCATCTTTGTGACCCTGGCCGACGATATCTCATCCAAGCTGGCGGTCGGAGGCCTGCTGCTGGCGATCCTGGCGCTCGACTGGGTGGCGATGATCTTTGCGCATGTCATCATCCGCTATCTCGGCACCGCTCTGCAGGTGTTCGCGGTGGTGCTGGGCGTGACCCAGATTGCGATCGGCCTGCATGTCATCCTGCGCAGCCTGAGCCAGCTTGGGGTGTTCGTGCTGCGCGTGCCGTAGCAGTGCGCACGGCTGCCAACACAAGCCTCCCACAGCATCGCCCATTTCCGGTATAACGACCCGATGCCCGCCCTGGAGCCTAGGACCAACCCCAATCTGTTCGGCCATGAGGCCGCGGAAGCCACGCTGCTGGACGCGATCCAGGGCGGGCGGATGCACCATGCCTGGCTGATGATCGGTCCCGAAGGCGTGGGCAAGGCGACCCTGGCCTATCGCTTTGCCCGTCGCCTGCTGGCCGGCCGCCCGACGGAGCCCAGCCTGGCGCTGCCGGCCACGCATCCGGTGTTCCGCCGGGTCGCCGTCGGCTCCCACGCCGATTTGATGACCGTGGAACGCGGCATCAACGAGAAAACCAAGCGCATGCGGATGCAAATCCCGGTCGAGGACATCCGCAAGATCAACGGCTTCATGTCGCTGACCCCGGCCGAGGGCGGCTGGCGCGTCGTCATCGTCGATGGCGCTGACGAGATGAACCAGGCATCCGCCAACGCGCTGCTGAAAATCCTGGAGGAGCCGCCCGGCAAGGCGATCCTGCTGCTGACCTGCGCCGCGCCTGGGCGCCTGCCGGCCACCATCCGCAGCCGTTGCCGCCGCCTGCGCCTGAACCCGCTGGACGATGCCGCGATGGCGCGGGTGATGGACGACATCGCCCCCGGCCTCGATCCTGATGCGCGGGGACGGCTGCTCACCCTGGCGGAAGGCTCCCCTGGGCGCGCGCTGATCCTGGCGGAGGATGAGGGGCTGAAGCTCGCCGCCGTCGTCGACAAACTGCTATCCGACCTTCCCCACCTGCCTCTCACCCGCGCCCACGACGTCGCCGACATGCTGGGGCGTTCCGACACCGGCTTCAGCACCTTCATGGATTTGCTGCGCGCCGGGATTGCCGCCGCTGTCAGGGAGTCGGTGCGGGGCAGGGCGGATCCCGAGCAGGAACGGGTGGTGGCGCTGCGTCCGCTTGATGCCTGGGGCGAGGTGTGGCAGGGGCTGACCCGATTGCAGGACGAAACCGAGCGATTTTCCCTGGACAAGCGCCAGGCGATTATCGCGGGATTGAGCCTGCTGAGCGAAAAGATTTAGTGAATTCAATGACCAAGAACTTCTATATCACGACCCCGATCTACTATGTGAACGGTGCGCCGCATATCGGGCACGCCTATACCTCGATCGCGGCCGACGTCATGGCCCGGTTCAAGCGGCTGGACGGCTACGACGTCTTCTTCGTGACCGGCACGGACGAACACGGCCAGAAGGTGGAAAAGGCGGCCAGTGACGCCGGGCTGGACCCGCAGAGCTTCACCGACAAGGTCTCGGCCGATTTCAAGGACATGGCGCGCGCCATGGGGATTTCCTACGACGATTATATCCGCACGACGGAGGAGCGGCACAAGGTTTCATGCGCCGAACTCTGGCGCCGGATCGCCGCGTCGGGCGACATCTATCTGGGCCATTACGAAGGCTGGTACGCGGTTCGCGATGAGGCGTTCTACGACGAGAGCGAACTCACCGCCCGCCCGGACGGGACCAAGGTGGCGCCGTCGGGCGCGCCCGTGGAATGGGTGCGGGAACCGTCCTATTTCTTCCGCCTGTCCGCCTGGCAGGACCGGTTGCTGAAATTCTATGAGGAACACCCGGACTTTATCGCCCCAACCTCACGCAGGAACGAGGTCCTGAGCTTCGTCAAGGGCGGCCTGCACGACCTTTCGGTCAGCCGGACGACGTTCAACTGGGGCATCCCGGTGCCGGATGCGCCCGGGCACGTGATGTATGTCTGGCTGGACGCGCTGAACAACTACGTCACCGCCTGCGGCTTCCCCGATCAGAACGCGCCGCGCTGGAAATACTGGCCCGCCGACGTGCATTTCGTCGGCAAGGACATCATCCGGTTCCACGCCGTCTACTGGCCGGCCTTCCTGATGGCCGCCGGTCTGCCACCGCCGGTGCGGGTATCCTCACATGGCTGGTGGGTGGTCGAGGGCGAGAAAATGTCGAAATCCCTCGGCAACGTCATCGAGCCGCGCGCGCTGGTCGAGACCTACGGGTTGGACCAGATCCGCTACTTCCTGCTGCGGGAAAAGCCGTTCGGCGCCGATGGATCCATGAGCCATCCGGCCATCGTGTCGCGGATCAATGTCGAGTTGGCCAATGATCTGGGCAACCTGGCTCAGCGCTCCCTGTCGCTGATCGCCCGCAACTGCGAGGGCATCCTGCCGGCGACCGGCGCTTTGACGGAGGACGATGCGGCCCTGCTGGCTGCCGCCGCCGCGCTGCCCGATCTGGTGCGCGACTGCATGGAGCGGCAGACCTTCCATGAGGCGTTGGAGGAAGTCTGGAAAGTCATCCGCGCCGGGAATGGGTATATCGACCGGCAGGCGCCTTGGGCCCTGAACAAGACTGATAAGCCTCGTATGGCATTGGTCTTGCGGGTTTTGTGTGACGCGCAGCGGGTGATCGCGACGTTGCTGCAACCGTTCATGCCGGATTCCATGGCGCGGATGCTGGACCAGTTGGGAGTGCCGGACGACGCACGGTCCCTGGAGGCTCTGGCGGTTCCCTTGCCGGGCGGAATTGCCTTGCCGGCGCCTAAGGGGGTGTTTCCCCGGTATGTGGAGCCTGTGGCGTGACAAGAGGCTTTCAGGCGCAGAGCTCCTGGACCCCACCTCGTCGCATTCCCATAGTTGGCGGGTCGCCTATGGACGGAGAAGGGTTTTCCTGGTGTGAATTTTGGGGCGCCGATATCGCCCTCTTCGTCATGGCCGGGCTTGACCCGGCCACCCACGCAGTGGCGGAAATGCCAGTTTTTGCAACGGTTGGTCCAAGCTCGGGGGCGGGTGGCCGGGTCAAGCCCGGCCATGACGGAGAGAGGTGGCGTTTGCCCCGAGAAACTCTGTCGCCCATCCGGAGATGTGTGAATGCGCTATGGACCCCGCCAAGGCCCGCGCCTCATCGAACCGATCTATTTGCCACAGCACGGTCATCCATTCGGATAATCCATTGATGCTAATCGATTCCCATTGCCACCTGGACTACTTCACGCCGATGGAGTTGCCCTCCGTCCTGGAACGCGCGCGGGCCGCCGGGGTTGGGGAGTTGGTTACCATCGGCACCAGCATGGCGCAGTCAGAGACTCTGCCTGCCATCGCGGATGCGAACCCGGACATCTGGTGCACCGTCGGCGTGCACCCCCACAATGCCGCCGCGGCGCCGATCCCGACCCCGGACGCGCTCGCCGAACTCACCAACCATCCCCGCGTCATCGGCATCGGCGAGTCCGGACTCGATTATTTCTACGACAAAGCCCCCCGCGACATTCAGGCCGAGAACTTCCGTGTCCATATCCGCGCCGCCCGCCTGGCCGGGGTGCCGCTCGCCATCCATGCCCGTGACGCCGACGACGACATCGCACAAATCCTGCAAGATGAACGTGATACCGGGGGAAACTTCACCTTCCTTCTGCACTGTTTCAGCTCCACCCGCGCCCTCGCCGAAGCCGCCATCGCCATGGGCGGCTATCTGAGCTTCTCCGGCATCCTGACCTTTCCCCGTTCCAACGAACTGCGAGAGATCGCGCGGGACATGCCGCTCGACCGGTTGCTGGTGGAAACCGATGCGCCCTATCTCGCCCCCGTGCCGTTCCGCGGCAAGCGCAATGAGCCAGGTTGGGTCGCCCATACCGCCCGGGTCCTCGCGGAGGTCCGGGGCCTGACCCCGGAGGCGACCGCCGACCTGACCACCAATAATTTCCGGCGCCTGTTCAGCAAAACCGCATGAAAATCACGCTCCTCGGCACTGGTGGCTCCGCGGGCGTCCCCTTTATCGGGGGAGAGGATGGGGCCGGTCATTGGGGCAAATGCGACCCGAACGAACCGCGCAACCGCCGCACCCGCTCGTCTATCGTCATCGAGGCCCAGGACGGCCAGCGCCTGCTGGTCGACACCTCCCCCGACCTGCGGACCCAGTTGCTGAACTGCCGTATCCCGAAGATCGAGGCCATCCTGTTCACCCATGCCCACGCCGATCATATCGGCGGCATCGACGAGGTGCGCATTCTCAACCGAATTGTGAAAAGGCCGCTGGAAGCCTTTGCAACGCAAAAGACTTTGGATGAAGTGATCCGCCGTTTCGGCTACGCCTTTGCTCCCTGGAAGCCCCCTGGCTTCTATCGCCCGGTCATGACCCCGGTCCCGGCCGAACCTGGCGAGACCATCCATGTCGCGGGCCTGGACGTCAGCCTGTTCCGCCAGGGCCATGGGCGGATCGACACCCTGGGTCTGCGGATCGGCAGCTTCGGCTATTCGACCGACGTCGTGGAACTGGATGATACCGCGTTCCGGATGCTGGACGGCGTCGACACCTGGATCGTCGGCTGCTTCCGCCGCTCGGAGCCGCATTGGACGCATGCTTGGCTGACCACCGTCCTGGAATGGGTGGATCGGCTGAAGCCGCGCCGGACCATCCTGACCCATATGAGCACCGAGATGGACTGGGCCTGGATGCGCGACAACCTGCCGCCGGGGGTCGAGGGCGGCTATGACGGGATGGTCGTGGAGATCTGACCGTCGAACGGACCCGACCACAGGCAACGCCCCACATTTGACGTATCGTTGACAGCAGATTGCGGCCGGCACGACTGGGCACGCAATGACTCTGGTGTATGCTGTCCAGCAGTCGCACCGCGCCGCCGCGGTCGCTCGCAACTGACTCGAACGCGAGAGCTGGCAGGGGGCGGATCGGTCTGCGTGTCCAGGGTCAAGCAACAGCCTGGGGCATCGCGTGAACAGGAACGTTTCTGGGAAAGCTTTTCTGCACATGGAAACTCGTCGCTCGTTCTTGCGCTTCGCAACCGCTGGCTTCGGAGCCCTGGCGGCCGGAGCGGCATTCCCGTCGATCGCCGCCGAGGCGGTGCCGTTGGTCGACCGGGTTCTGGCGGCTTGCCGGCGTTTGGCACCGCTCGGTTGGCGGTCGCTCCTGCTGGAAGTCACCGGCGGGGAGCTTGACCTGGACGCCGCCGACCTTGCTGCCCGCCTGTCCCAGTCACTGGGCCGGATCGACAGGACGGTTGCCGGATTCGGCGATTTCGACATCGCGGCCACGCGTGCCATCGAGTCTCGGATCCCCGAGCGCAGCCTGTTGTATCATGCGTTCGCCGCCCCCTCCGTCGTTGCCGACCGTAACGGCGTGCCCCTGAAAGGGTTCCCGACCCTGGCCGAAATCCAGGCGGTGGAGGATTTCGTCTACGGCGTCGTCCCGCCGTCGATGGATGAGTTGCGCGCGCGGGCGGGCGGCTATCGGCTGGGCCTCGTCGTCTTTGCAACGCAGTACAACAACGCACCCGACTCCGTGCATGGGCACCACGCGCAGTTGTGCTTCAGCCGTGCGGGGATTGGGCGATTGGGGACTAGGCCGGCGTTGTTTGATGGGAAGACGCGCAATTTCACCGCGACGTTTGAGAGCGATCCGTTCCAGTTTCGCGTCGTCCCGCGCCGCTATGCCGCCTATGTCGCGGCTCTGGTCCCCGGGACCTGGACCAGTTTCGGGCCGCAGGATCGCCTGCCCGATGACGACAAGCGGCTGTTCTGGGTGCCTCTGCACAAGCTGTTTTCCGGCAAGGAGTGCATTCGCGGCCTCGATCTGAACGTGACGTTCGAGCGTGGCCTGCGCAACGACGAAATCGCGATGTTCCATCGCTTCCTGGCGCTGCGCGGCATGCAGACCGAGTATCGCGGCGACGTGTTGGAGGAATTCCCGTTTACCATCAAGGACAACCGCATCGGGGCGCTGTCCGACGCGGACATGTTCGGGCCCGGTGTGTTGACGCCGCGGCACCAGCCCATCATCGAGGTGGCCAAACACGACAAGAAGGATCTGACATTCCGGGTGGATGGCCGGTATTCGTCCAAGCCGGAGAATATTCAGCTCTCGTCGTTGCAAGTTCTGCCGTTGCCCGGCGCCCCCGGTGTGCCGCGCTATATGGACGACGCTCAGCAAGACACTCAAAGACCGGCGCCGGAATACGTGAATATCCGCCATCGCGTGAATGACGACGGAACGATCACCAACCTGAACCACGATCCCGATTTGCTCAATATCATCCGCCAGGGTGGGTACAACACGCTGCATTACATCGACGGCGCCGGGGATGGCTGGGTCAAGGCGACCTGCAAGGAACTGGCCGACGCAATCGAGGAGAATGTGCCGGCTTACTGCATGATCGGATTGCCGGATTTCTTCCCCAAGGTGAAGCAGCGCGATCTGATGCTGTGGTGGCGGCACACGGTGCCGGAACCGGTGCGCGCGGCGTTGTGGGCCATTCCGCCCTTGGCCCTGTCGCAGACCCGGATTGCCGCGAACATCACTCTGCCGATCGGGTTCAGCATCGACGACAATACCGTGCCGGCCATCGTGACGGAGCCTCGCGCCGGTCTTGGTCCGGTGCAGAAACCGAACGGTGCGCTCATGACCGAGAAAACCGGATTGCCCGATGGCTCGCCCGGGCTGTTCGATCCCGGCTGGGACACTAGCCAGGGCATCTACTACTCGGATCGTGAGGCCCCGTTGCAGAAATTCCTGGCCGGGTATGGGCTGGGCTCCCCGTTCATCGAGGATGCCAAGTTATGCGCCGCGCTGGGCGCCTACTGGCCTGGGGTGGCCCCTGACGCCACCCGCGCCTTTGCGCCGGACAAGCAGATCGGCGGCATCGCCTACCCCTATCCGACCATCGCCCCGATGACCGATGAGGAGATCGGGATCGTCCCCAGCCCACGCTACGGCAAGCCGATGCCGTGGGATGGCGTGAGGGGCCCAACCTTGGTGAACGGCGCGTTCCGTTACGCCGAGTATATGGACGCCTGGCGCACCGACTATATCGATCTGGTCGGCACCATGACCGCGGCCCTGACCTCCTTGGTCGACGCTGCCGAATACAAGGCCCGCATCATGGCCATGGCGGCGGTGTATTGGAGCCTGGGTATCCATGACCCGACGTTCAAGGACGACCCCAAGAGCATGGGTGACGATGCTCGGACCGCGCCGCAAAAGATCGTTGCCGCCAAGGCAACCTGGGCGGTGCTGTCGTTCCGCACGCTCCCCGAACCCGACGCGGGTATGACCGAGGCCTGGCAGCAGGCCGGCGGTCGGATCGCCGCCGGTCCGTATTATCGGTTCCACGTCTTCCGTTGGGGCAACCAAATTCCGGCGCCGAACGACATGTACAAGGTGCGGGTAGAGATGCTGGAAGAAGCCATCGCCTATGTCGCGGGGACCAAGGTGGTGCTGCAACGCGACGGGGGATCATGGACGCTCGACGCATCGATGCCGACGTAGTCGTTGTGGGCGGTGGGCCGGCGGGAGCGGCCACCGCGATCGCCTGTGCCATAAGGGGACAACGCGTCGTGTTGATCGAGCGCGGCCGCTTCGCCAGCGAGCGTCCGGGCGAGACCCTGCATCCCGGCGTGGAGCCTTTGCTGGTGCAACTCGGCCTGGCCGACCGGCTGGCGGGCGTGATCGGTGCTCGTCACGATGGGATCTGGATCGAATGGGGCGGCCCACCTCGGTTCGAAGCATTTGGCGGCGACGAAACCGGCCCCTGGAGTGGCTTTCAGGTCTGGCGTGCCGATTTCGATGCCTTGCTGTTAAGCCGAGCGCGGGAGGTTGGGGTGAATGTGCGCCAGCCCGCGACGGTGACGGGGATACTGGGTTCTGGTGGTGTGGCGGCGGACTTTGGGGACGTCTCGGCCCGCATGCTGGTCGACGCGACCGGCCGAAGCCGCTGGTTGGGCCGATTGCTGGGCATTGACAGTCCCGCCCGGTCCCCTCGCTTGCTGGCCCGGTATGGTTATGCGGAGGGCGCTTGTCCTGCCCGTGACGCGGCGCCGGCCTTGGTGGGCAACGCCAGTGGCTGGACGTGGACGGCTCGGGTTCGTCCGGGCGTCTATCAATGGACCCGGCTGTATCTGGATGGGACTCCAGACGGTGGATGGGTGCCTGAAGAGTTCCGGGGTCTGACCGCGACGACGCCGCCGCGCGGGGCCGACGTGACCTGGCGGCTTGCGGCGGAAACCGCGCGTCCGGGGTGGTTCATGGTGGGTGATGCGGCGGCGACGCTGGACCCGACGTCGTCGCATGGCGTGTTGAAGGCTTTGATGTCGGGGATGATGGCCGGGCACTTGATCGCCGCCGTGCTGGACGGCAAGGCGCCGGCGCAGGAGGCCGCCCAGGCCTATCACGACTGGATCGCCGGTTGGTTCCGGACCGACGTCGTTCGGCTGTCGGCGTTCTACCGCGATCTTGGTATGGCTGGGTTCGCGTAATTCCCATCAGCAGAAAGAATCACGCACGCACAGCCCCCTCGTCAGCGCCGGGCTTGACCCGGCAACCCACGCTGCAACGACAGGGAGCGGGTTGCCGGGTCAAGCCCGGCAATGACGATGAGGGGACGCTGTCGATCAATCTTTCGGCCAGTTTGTCAAAGACCAACCGACCTAACCATTGACCGATGCACCGCCCGCCCCCCTCGTCATTGCCGGGCTTGACCCACGGCTGTCCGGTTTAAATAACTTGTACTTTCCATATTTATGGATTCGACTCGAACCCATCGCAACACCGCGAATCGGGACAGGGTCGAATCACATGGAACCGCACAGGAATACAGTCATACACAGC